>NZ_CAXTKW010000009.1:0-164761 GCF_964245105.1 Candidatus Dorea massiliensis AP6
ACTTCAATCCTAACACAGGATCCCGGTGCTTTCTTTCTTTTTTCTATTAACTTTTCCTACAAAAACTTTACCCTACGGTGCTTTTCCTTATGTTTAATCGCCTCAATCGCATACGATTAAGCTCCCTTCGTGTCCTGCTTCCTAAGCCCCTCGAATTCGAGGGGCTTAAATTGAGATTATGGACTTTTCCCACAGCTGCAAAAAGGACTCTCCTCCCGGAAAGCCCTTTCTGCTGTTCTTCTATTCTGTTTTCCTTAAATCGTCGCAATATCAATGAGGCTTAAGGTCTTCACGTCCGTATTCTCCAGACTGGTTACCAGAGCCTTGGCGGTATCGATGGCAGTCAGCACATTGACGCCTGTCTCAATGGCATTTCTACGGATAACAAAGCCGTCATGGCTGTGATCCACACCCTGGGAGGGCGTGTCGATAATCAGGTCGATCTTATGGCCCAGAATCAGGTCCAGGATGTTTGGGGACTCCTGCTCCAGCTTTCTGGTCAGGCGCACGGAGACGTCTGCCTCCATGAGCGCTCTTGCGGTACCCTTGGTGGCGTAGATACAGTAGCCCAGCGCCTCAAAGCGCTTCGCAATCTCCACTGCTTCTTCCTTATCCTCGTCCCGGACGGTCATGATCATATTTTTATACTTGGGCAGACGGATGCCTGCGCCCAGGAACGCCTTGTAAAGGGCCTCGTTGAAGGTTTTTGCAATACCCAGACACTCACCGGTGGATTTCATCTCCGGTCCCAGGCTGATGTCCGCGCCGCGGATCTTCTCGAAGGAGAATACCGGCATCTTCACCGCGTAGTAATCTGCCTCCGGCTGAAGGCCCGGCTGATAGCCCAAATCCTTAATCTTATAACCCAGAATCACCTTGGTAGCCAGCGGTACAATCGGAATACCGGTTACCTTACTGATATAGGGAACCGTACGGCTGGAACGGGGATTTACCTCAATGACGTATACCTCGTCGCCCACCGCGATAAACTGAATATTGATCAGACCGATGACATGTAAGGAGCGGGCCAGGCGCTTCGTGTATTCCTCGATGGTAGCCTTTACCTTATCGCTGATGCTCTTGGCCGGATATACGGAAATACTGTCTCCGGAATGGATACCCGCGCGCTCGATATGCTCCATGATACCCGGAATCAGGATATCCTCTCCATCGCAGACCGCGTCTACCTCAATCTCCTTACCCTGCAGATACTTGTCCACCAGAATCGGATGCTCCTGGGCGATCCGGTTGATGATGCCGATGAACTCTTCCACATCCTTATCGTTGATGGCAATCTGCATGCCCTGGCCGCCCAGTACGTAGGACGGGCGAACCAGAACCGGATAGCCCAGCTCGTTTGCTGCCTTCTTTGCCTCCTCGGCGGTAAATACCGTATGTCCCTTGGGTCTCGGAATCTGACACTGCTCCAGGATCTCGTCAAAAAGTTCTCTGTCCTCTGCCGCGTCCACATTCTCCGCAGAAGTTCCAAGAATGGGCACGCCCATCTTCATCAGGGCCTCGGTCAGCTTAATGGCAGTCTGTCCACCGAACTGCACCACAGCTCCGTCCGGCTTCTCCAGACGCACAATGCTTTCCACGTCCTCCGGAGTCAGCGGCTCGAAATACAGCTTATCTGCAATATCAAAGTCGGTACTTACCGTCTCCGGGTTATTGTTGATGATAATGGTCTCATAGCCTTCTTTCGCAAAAGCCCAGGTACAGTGTACAGAACAGAAGTCGAACTCGATACCCTGTCCGATGCGGATGGGGCCGCTGCCCAGAACCAGTACCTTCTTGCGGTCTTTTGTTTCTACGACTTCATTTTCACTGCCAAATACAGAATAGTAGTAGGGTGTGCTTGCCTCGAACTCTGCCGCGCAGGTATCTACCATCTTGTATACAGCGGTGATGCCGTTGGTGTAACGGAGCTCTTTAATCTCCTCCTCCGTCTTGCCGGTCAGGCGGGCAATGACATTGTCCGGGAACTCGATCCGTTTCGCTTCTTTTAAGAGCTCCGGCGTCAGGGGCTCGCTCTTCAGGGCCTGCTCCATTTCCACCAGAATCGCAATTTTATCAATGAACCAGATATCAATCTGGGTAATGGCATGAATCTCCTCATAGGAAATGCCCTTGCGGATGGCTTCCGCAATCAGCCAGATACGGCGGTCGTCCACCACATGAAGCTGATCCAGGATTTCCTCTCTGGAAAGATTTGTAAAATCATAGGACATGAGGCTGTCCACGTGCTGTTCCAGGGAACGGATGGCTTTCATCAGAGCGCCCTCGAAATTATTGCAGATGGCCATGACCTCGCCGGTGGCCTTCATCTGGGTGGTCAGAGTACGCTTTGCGCTGATAAATTTATCGAAGGGCAGACGGGGCATCTTCACAACACAGTAGTCCAGCATGGGCTCAAAGCTGGCCTTGGTCTGTCCGGTAATGGCATTGGGAATCTCATCCAGGGTATAACCCAGAGCGATCTTCGCTGCCACCTTGGCAATGGGGTAGCCTGTAGCCTTGGAAGCCAGTGCGGAGGAACGGCTGACACGGGGATTTACCTCGATCACGCAATATTCAAAGCTTTCCGGATGCAGGGCATACTGGACGTTGCAGCCGCCGGTAATGTTCAGCTCGCTGATGATATTCAGGGCAGAGGTACGCAGCATCTGGTACTCCTTATCGCCCAGGGTCTGGGAGGGAGCTACGACGATACTGTCGCCGGTGTGTACGCCGACCGGGTCGATATTTTCCATATTACATACGGTAATGCAGTTGCCGGCGCTGTCGCGCATAACCTCATACTCAATCTCTTTCCAGCCTGCAATGCAGCGCTCTACCAGAACCTCGCCCACACGGGAAAGTCTGAGACCGTTGGCCAGAATCTCCTCCAGCTCCACCTGGTTGTGGGCAATTCCGCCGCCGCTGCCGCCCAGGGTGTATGCCGGACGGAGTACCACCGGGTAACCGATTTTATTGGCAAAGGCAATACCTGCCTCTACGTCCTTTACTACCTCGGAAGCCGCCACGGGCTCGCCGATTTTCTCCATGGTGCTCTTGAACTCCAAACGATCCTCGGCCTTCTTGATGGTCTCGGAAGTAGTTCCGATGAGACGTACGTTGTGCTCCTTTAAGAAGCCGCGCTCCTCCAGCTCCATGGCCAGATTCAGGCCCGCCTGACCGCCCAGGGTCGGCAGTACACTGTCGGGTTGCTCCTTCAGAATCAGCTGCTCTACCACCTCGACAGTCAGCGGTTCAATGTATACACGATCCGCGATATCCTTATCGGTCATGATAGTGGCCGGATTGGAATTTAAAAGAACTACCTCGATGCCCTCCTCCTTCAGGGAACGGCAGGCCTGGGTGCCCGCATAGTCGAACTCGGCTGCCTGGCCGATGATGATCGGGCCGGAGCCGATGACAAGTACTTTTTTAATCGACGGATTCTTAGGCATTTTTCTTCACCTCCATCATGCGAATAAACCGGTCAAACAGGTAGCCGGAATCCTGGGGACCCGGGCATGCCTCCGGATGGAACTGTACGGTAAAAATGTTCTTACCGGTGTATTTCAGACCCTCGTTGGTTTTGTCATTGACATTTTCAAAGGCTGCCGTAGCTACGGCCGGGTTCAGGCTGTTCACATCTACGGCATAGCCGTGGTTCTGGGAGGAAATGTATACTCTTCCGGTCTCCAGATCCTTCACCGGATGGTTGCCGCCTCTGTGGCCGTATTTCAGCTTGTAGGTGTCCGCGCCTGTGGCCAGGGCCATCAGCTGATGTCCCAGACAGATGGCAAAAATCGGGATATCGCTCTCATAGAGCTTCCGCACCTCGTCGATGATGGGACCGCAGTCCTTGGGGTCTCCGGGGCCGTTGGACAGCATGATACCGTCCGGATTAGACGCGATAATCTCCTCTGCCTTTGTATCTGCCGGATAAATCGTAACCTCACAGCCTCTTTCATAGAGAGAACGGGCAATATTGCGCTTTGCGCCGAAGTCGAGAAGAGCTACCTTATAACCGTCCCGCTTCATCACGGATTTTTCTCTGCAGGTTACCTTTTCTACCACCTTACCTGTACGGTATGCCTTTAAACGGGGCAGTACCTCGTCCAGATTATCATATTCTTTTGTGGTAATCATACCGTTCATGGTGCCGCTCTCACGCAAAATCTTGGTCAGGGCACGGGTATCAATACCTGCGATTCCGGGAATATCATATTTTTTCAGGAAATTCTGAATTGTATCTGTACTTCTGAAATTGCTGGGAAGACGAGAAAGCTCCCGAACAATATATCCATCCGGCCAGGGACGTCCGGACTCCATATCCTCATAACATATACCATAATTACCAATCAGCGGATAAGTCATTACCACTGCCTGTCCCGCGTAAGAGGGATCAGTCAGCACTTCCAGATACCCGGTCATTGACGTATTGAACACGATCTCACTTATCACTTCGCGTTCCGAGCCAATGCTGGTGCCTGTAAACACATGTCCGTCTTCCAATATCAGAAAAGCTTTCATTCGTCCACCTGTTCCTTTCAAAAATATAGTCTCTTTGTATATACTTTCTCAAAAAAAAAAGACATACCATGCCCACTCGCATTTCCAGTCTTTTTCCCTCAAATTGAAGTTATTATACTATAACTTTTTTTGATGTTCAAGAGTTTTTTTCGGTACAATCCGATTTTTTCGCGACATTTTTTTCATACCATTTTTCATAGCTTTTGCGGGCGGCTTATCTTAGCCGCCCGCTGTTCCCTATTTTTCTGCTTTCGCCGCCTGCCGTTCCAAAAGCCGCCGCTCCACGGTTGGGAACCGCTGCAAATCTGTATGCGGAATCGCCTGGGCCGCGCGCATGAGCTCGATGAACTCCTCCACCGCGCCGAACTGGACGTATTGCATCCGTTCGATGATCTCCTCTGCCTTTTCGGTAAGGCTTCGATCCAGTAACAGCTTTTTCGCCCCCTGCAGGGATGTATTTCCCGGGGAAATGATTTTGTCCCGGTCGATATCCGGGTACATGCCGATGGTCACCGCCGACTCCTTGTCGATGTGGGTGCCGAAGGCTCCGGCCACATAAAAGCGGCCCACGTCTTCCATGCCAAGACCAATCAGGTTCATCATGTATTCCACCATAGTCATGGCCGCCGCCTTGGTGCGGATGAACTCGTCGATATCGCTCTGGTAAAAATAGAGACCCTGGGCGTATTCGATGGCGTATTCCATATCTTTTTCGGAAGCTGCGTCGCGCATGGGGAGCTTTTTAAGTCCGGGAATCCGAAGCTTCTCTTTTTCATCCTCGTCTCGGCTCTCTTCCGTCCGAATTTCCGCTTCTTGAAATCTCCCCCGCAGATCAATCCAGCCATTCAGATAAAGCTCTGCCAGCAGATCCACGATACCGGAGCCGCAGATGCCCTTCGCCTCTGTCTCACCGATTACATGTGCCTTCAGCCGTCCGTTTTCCGTGGTTACGCTATCCACCGCGCCGTTCTCCGCCCGCATACCGGTACGGACCGAACCGCCCTCCAGGGCCGGGCCTGCCGCGCCTGCGCCTGCCAGCAGGAATTCCTGATTGCCCACCACCAGCTCGCCGTTGGTTCCCACATCCAGGAAGACACTGATCTCCTCCCGGTCGGGAAGCCCCGTAGCCAGCATACCGCTGATGATATCGCCGCCCAGGTAATTCTCCATGGCCGGACAAAGGTATACAAAGCCCTGTACCGGAATTCCAAGCTCCGCTCCCCGGCATACCTCCGGCTCCAGAGTCTGTACCGCGTAGGGCGACTGAAAAACCCCGAAAGCATCCAGACCCAGTAGAAAATGCATCATGGTCGTATTGCCCGCCACGGTCAGGATGTTGCACTTCCTGGTATCCACGCCCGTTTCTTTCGAAAGCTGAACCATAAGCTTCCGGAATCCCTTTGCCGTAGCCTCCTGAAGCTCACGGCGCCGCTCCGGATGATCCTTAGTATAGAAGATCCGAGTCAGAATATCGTCCCCGTAAGCGATCTGCGGATTGAATACACTTTCCGAGGCAAGCGTCTCTCCGGTATTTAAATCCACCAGCTCCATTATAATCGTAGTACTGCCCAAATCCGCGCAGAGACCATAATGCTGTGCTGCAGTATCGCCCGGCTCCAGCGCAAGCAGTTCCCAGACACGTCCGTCGAATCCCAGGGACGCCGTCACCTGCCAATCTGCTTGCTCGCAGATCGCCAGACAATCATTCAGTACCGCCGGGCGGATCCTGATATCTGCCTCATCCCGAACAACGTGAGAAAACACGCTCTGCGAGTCTCCCGTATAAAAAGAACCACAGTCCCGCAGAGCAGCCAAAAGCCGCTTCTGCATGGATCTGTGGTCCTCCTCACAGGGTCGGGGCAGCTCTACATATACTTTTCTGCTCCATTCCTTCATATTCTAACTAGTTATCCAGCAGCTTATCCTGGCCATTCCAGCTGTACAGCTTACGGATTTCCTTTCCAATCTTCTCTGACGGATGCTCAGCAGCCAGCTTTCTCATAGCCTTGAAGTGAGCCTGTCCGCCCGCCGGAGACATATCAAGCAGGAAGTCCTTTGCGAAGGTACCATCCTGGATATCCTTCAGGATCTTCTTCATGGTCTTCTTGGTCTCTTCTGTGATAAGCTTCGGTCCGGTAATGTAATCACCATACTCTGCAGTATTGGAGATAGAATAACGCATTCCTTCAAAGCCGGACTGGTAAATCAGGTCTACGATCAGCTTCATCTCATGGATACACTCGAAGTAAGCATTTCTCGGGTCGTAACCAGCCTCTACCAGAGTCTCGAAACCAGCCTGCATCAGAGCGCAAACGCCGCCGCACAGAACTGCCTGCTCACCAAACAGGTCTGTCTCGGTCTCGGTTCTGAATGTGGTCTCCAGGATACCGGCTCTTGCTCCGCCGATAGCCAGGCCGTATGCCAAAGCATACTCCAGAGCTTTGCCGGTCGCATCCTGCTCTACCGCTACCAGGCAGGGAGTTCCCTTACCAGCCTGATACTCGCTTCTTACGGTGTGGCCCGGTGCCTTCGGAGCGATCATGGTAACGTCTACGTTCTTCGGCGGTACGATCTGATTGAAATGGATGTTGAAGCCGTGGGAGAACATCAGCATGTTGCCCTCTTCCAGGTTCGGCTCGATATCCTTCTTGTACATAGCTGCCTGCAGCTCATCGTTGATCAGAATCATGATAATATCTGCGCGCTTTGCAGCCTCTGCCGCTGTATAAACCTCAAATCCCTGCTCCTCTGCTCTCTTCCAGGATTTGCTTCCCTCATAAAGACCGATAATGACATGGCATCCGGACTCCTTCGCGTTCAGTGCCTGTGCATGTCCCTGGCTGCCGTATCCGATTACTGCGATGGTCTTTCCATCCAGCAGAGACAGATTGCAGTCTTCCTGATAATAGATCTTTGCCATTTTTTCATTCCTCCATTTTACTTTGTGTAAATAATTTATGCTTGAGGCGGCGGCATCCGGCCCGCAGCCGGTAATGTAGTCACCTGAAGTATCGTAACATAAGTACTGTCGGATTAGCTGAAATCGTAATCCATCAGTTTGCCGTCCTCGTCGTACATCTTCACATCGAAGGTACCTCTGGACAGGCCAGTAATACCGGTTCTCGCCAGCTCCAGAATCTCATATCCGCTTAAGAGATCAATAAATGCCTCAATCTTGGACTGATTACCGGTCAGCTCGATGACCAGAGATTCTTTCGCCACATCCACAATCTTCGCACGGAAAATATTCGCTACGGCGATCAGGGACTGACGGTTCTCTTCACTGACCTTCAGCTTAATCATAATCAGCTCGCGGCAGATAGAAGTCTCGGGCTCCAGGCGCTTGATATCAATCACGTCTACCAGCTTATTCAGCTGATTCTCAATCTGCTGCATAATAATCTCGTCGCCCTTGGCTACTACGGTAGCTCGGGAATAACGGGGATCGGCGGTTACACCAACCGTCAAACTGTCGATATTGTAACCACGGCGGCTAAACAGGCCTGCGATACGGCTTAACACGCCGGAAGTATTGTCGACCAGAATAGAAAATACAACTCGTTTCATAGTTTTCCCTTCCCTTTTAAGTATTCACTGCGCGGACAGTTGTCCTGTCCGCGCAGTCAAAGCTTTCTATTGATTCTACCAAGTTCGACACCCGTTGTCAACCTTTTAAACAGGGAATCTTACTCCGATTTCATCCCCTAATTAGTCAGCATCATCCGGTCGTTGGCGAACTCGCCGCCGCTGACCTCCTCGAATTTGGCCAGCAGGTCGGATACTTTCAGGTTTTTCTTCTCCTCGCCCGCCACATCGTATATGATATGGCCCTCGTACATCATGATCAGACGGTTGCCGTGTACGATGGCATCCTTCATATTGTGGGTGATCATCAGGGTGGTCAGCTGATCCTCGCCAACGATGCGGTCGGTGGCGTCCAGTACCTTGGCAGCGGTCTTCGGATCCAGGGCTGCTGTATGCTCATCGAGAAGCAGCAGACGCGGTTTCTTCAAGGTAGCCATCAGAAGGGTCAGCGCCTGTCTCTGTCCGCCGGACAGAAGGCCCACTTTACTGGTCAGACGATCCTCGAGACCCAGACCCAGACTTGCCAGACGCTCTTTATAATACTCCCGCTCCTTCTGAGTAATACCGGGCTTTAAGAAACGCTTTGATCCTCTTCTGGCAGCCAGCGCCAGATTTTCCTCGATTTGCATGCCTGCTGCGGTTCCGGTCATGGGATCCTGAAATACACGTCCCAGATAAGCCGCGCGCTTATGCTCCGGCAGCTTTGTCACATCTACGCTGTCGATAAAAATCTTTCCTTCATCTACCGGCCATACGCCTGCCACTGCGTTCAGCATGGTGGACTTTCCGGCTCCGTTGCCACCGATAACGGTAACGAAATCACCCTCGTTCAGATGCAGGTTCAGGCCTGCCAGCGCGGTTTTCTCATTTACGGTGCCTGCGTTAAAGGTCTTCCATACATTTTCTACTCTAAGCATTTGCCGTACCTCCCTTTTTTACCGGTTTTGCAAAATATTTGCCCTTCAGGTACGGAATAGCCAGGAAAATAGCTACGACCAGAGCGGAAATCAGTTTCATGTCGTTGGCGTTTAAGCCCGCCATAATAACCAGCTGGTATACAATCCAGTAAATGATAGCGCCAAGCACTACCGTAAACAGCTTAAAGCCAAAGTTACGGCTGATTTTTCCGAAGAGAACATTTCCAATGATAACGGCTGCCAGTCCGATAACGATGGCGCCACGACCCGCATTGACATCCGCAAAACCATTGTACTGAGCGTACAGTCCGCTGGACAGTGCCACGATGCCGTTGGAAATCATCAGACCGAGCATTTTGCTGGTGTTGGTGTTGATACCCTGGGCTCTGGACATGTTTTCATTGTTACCGGTCGCACGGATGGAGCAGCCAAGCTCGGTTCCGAAGAACCAGTAGAGAATCGCAATGATAACCAGTACAAATATGCCCGCTACGAAATTGGTGTTCTGATAGAAGGGAACACCCTTAACCCAGCGCAGGGATACAAGCTGGTCGTATTTACCGAACGCCAGCGCCTGATTTGCCTTTTCTCCCATGATACGAAGATTCACGGAGTAGAGGCCAAGCTGTGTCAGAATTCCGGCCAGAATCGCCGGGATTCCCATGGCCGTATGGAACAGTCCGGTTACCAGCCCTGCCACCATGCCTGCCAGGAATGCCACAAACAGAGACGTCCATACAGAGTGACCGCTCTGCATCATCATAATACAGACCGCGCCGCCGGTAGCCATGGTTCCGTCCACAGTCAGATCTGCCAGATCCAACACCTTATAGGTGATGTACACGCCGATTGCCATAATACCCCAGATCAGTCCCTGGGCACAGGGTCCCGGCAGAGCATTCAAAAACTTTAAAATATCCACTTTTTACTTCCTCCTGCCTTGTAATTACGCAAAATTGCGTAAAGCTTTCAATATTATATCAAAAAGCGGGCAAAAAGGGAAGTCCTTTTTACCCGCTTTTTAAATTCATGCAAAATGCGCTGTTACAGCTTACTCTGCTGTCTCAATTGCTACATAGTCATCCGGGATGGTTACGCCCATAGCCTCTGCCAGCTCCGGATTGTATTTCTTTGTGAACTCCGGTGCGTACTCGATCGGCATCTCGGATACGTTTGCCTCGCCGGTCAGAATCTTCACTGCCATCTTACCGGTAGCTACACCCAGGTCATAGTAGCTGATGGAAAGAGTTGCCACACCACATCCTGCGCAGATACCTTCCTCACCTGCGATTACCGGAACCTTCTCCGGCTCACAGATGTTGCGGACGATCTCGGTGTTGGATGCTACTGCATTGTCAGTCGGCACGTAGATGACATCACTCTCGCTTGCTGCTGTAGTTGCTACAGAAGAAAGGTCATTGGAATCAGAGAAGGAATACTGCTTGCAGGTATAGCCCAGATCTTCCAGAGCTGCCTGTACGGTGTCTACCTGGTACTGAGAGTTTGCCTCAGCAGAGCAGTACAGAAGTCCTACGTTCTTCGCATCCGGGAACAGCTCGTTCAGCATAGCTGCCTGCTGGTCAAGCGGAGCCAGGTCAGAAGTTCCGGATACGTTGGTTCCTACCAGGCCGTCGAAGTTGTCGATATCAAGTGCTACGCCATACTCGGTAACAGCGGTTCCCAGTACCGGGATGGTATCGGTTCCCTGTGCTGCTGCCTGGAGAGCCGGTGTGGCATTTGCAAGAATCAGGTCTACATTGTCAGATACAAGCTGATTGATGATGGTCGCGCAGGTAGCGGAATCTCCGGATGCATTCTGCTCCTCGAAGGTTACATTGTCTTCACCAAGTGCTTCTACGATAGCGTCCTTGAAGCCCTGTGTTGCTGCGTCCAGTGCCTCATGCTGTACCAGCTGGCAGATACCTACGGTGTAGGTCTGTCCGTCTGTGGAAGCCGCGTCTGCGGTATCGGTTGTTTCTGTGGTCTCAGCTGCTGCGTTGTCTGCGGTTGTGGTATCAGCCTTTCCTCCGCATGCTGCCAGGGACAGGGTCATTGCGCCTGTCAGTGCTAATGCGAGTAACTTTTTCATAGTAAATCCTCCTGTTTTCCTCCATTTTGCGGCACTGACGCTTTGACGCCACAATGCTTTGACGTATTAAAGTGCCGCATCACTTGCTTTATTGTATACCCCGAGGTGCTGTTTGTCAATGCTTAATTTTGGAAAATATGGTTGATAAAACGGAAGGTTGTGGGCTCCGGGGAGAGACAGAAAGCCCTCGGGGGACACGCAGATTTTCCTACTCCTCGCAGGCGGCTTATACGCATCTGACCGCCCAACTCGCCCTTCGGGCTCAAACAGGGGCTCCTTCAGATGCTGCCAGCCTGCTCGTCCCTACGGAAAATCAGCTAACGTCCCCCGAGGGCTTCCTGTCTCTCCCCGGAGATCTACATTTTTGACTCTTACGCCTTAAATATCAGAAGATAGAGAAATTCCCCTTCCAGGTGTTTAGCTTATTTTCCGTCGCTTCTGACTGCGCTAGGCAGCACCTGAAGGAGCCCCTGTTTGAGGGCGCAGCCCGAGTTGGGCGGTCAGGTGCGGATCAGCCGCGCGGGCAGAAGCAGGAAAATAATGCGTTCACCTGGAAGGGGAATTTCTCTATCTTCGTCCGTTCATTTATTCGATTGTCATCTCAAAACTGATTCTCTCTCCGCTCGAATCACCCGGATAGTAATCCACCGTAAAACTCTTCACGCCGTCCAGAATCTGCACAACTTTCTGGTATGTGCCCGTCCGTCCTGCCGGGAGGTAAGTATAGTCATAATCTTCGAACAGATACCGTGGCCGGCTCTCTTCCTCTTCGGTGTGCCACCAGTCCAGCACATCGTTATACCTGCCGTTGTCCTCGTTGAAGTAGATCCCGTAGTAGCTATCCCCGTAGCGGGTCTCGTCGCCCTCGTTGGTGACCTGAAAATCCAGCCGGTAGAAGGTGTAGCCTTCCTCTGCCTGTGCGCCCTCACAGGTGTCGCCCAGGCATTCACTGCCGATGGGTTCCAGAGTACAGTAGGAACCACCGGTATCCGCGGTCATCATACCGGGAACCAGGCGTTTGACCCAAAGCTGCAGGGTAACTGCCAGAAAAATAATTCCCAAGACCAGAAAGATACCGCCGACAATCCGAAATATCAGTGTATTTTTCTCCGTTGTCCTAGATTCCATCCCCAGCACCTCCATCCTGCGCTTCAAAGTCTTCCGGCAGCAGACCTTCCGCCTCTGCCTCATCTGCGGCCTGCTCCAATTCTGCGGCCTCATCATCGGTCAGGCTCTTGATGGGCAGCTCGATCCTATGGCTGCGGAGCAGGTTGCCTCCGTCCCAGTCCGTGCAGTCGTACTCGTCCAACCACAGTACTGCTGTGTCCGCGTCAGCATCCACCAGGAAACCGTACCAGCCGTCGCAGTATGTCTCCCCTTTGAAGGAGCTGTCATCCAGCGCCGGGTACACGCCCAGAATCTGCGCGTAGGGTTCAAAATAATAACTGGAAATGGGTTCCCGGTAATGGCCTTCTGTCTCCAGATAGATGCCATAAAGCCCGTTGTAATCCTCGTACTGGCCGTCGCTCTCGCCCTGTACATGGACCGCCACCAGCTTTTTGCCTTCCTCCATGGTCGGGAAGACGTTTTGATCCGCCACTTCCCGGCACTCCAGTATCTGCAGGGTGATGCCATCCTGGAAAATAAAGGAATCGCCCACCCGGTTTTCCACGATTTCCACACTATTTCCGCCGTTCGTATCCGACACAATCACACCCGTCACCAAACTGGTCGTCGTATAGTTCATGGTCCCCACAAACAGGAAGATACTGACGATAAAGAACAGGAGGCTGAACACAAAGAAGCCCACACCCTTTTTCTTCGCCGTCTCCCCCTCGAAAGCCGTGTAGGTATACCCGTCCTCCTGATAGGTAAAACTGCCTTCCCGTTCTTCGCCGGGATGGGCGCTGTAGGTGCGATGGCTTCTGTGACAGTCCTTATCGGAGCTGTCCCCAAAGCGGTCATGTACGGCCTCGTGCTGCTCCTCCGCCGTCTCCTGCCGGTTGAAGCAGCCACATTTGGGACAGATGCCATAATATTTCTCGTAGTCAAATTTCTTATTGCAGTTGTAACAGCGCACCGGCGACCTCCCTCCTACTCCCAGGGGAGCTGTGAATTTTCGATTTTTTTATCGCGAAGCATCAGCTCGGTCACGGCCTCCTTTGGGGACTTGTCCTCAAATAGTACCTTATTGACCTGCTCGATAATCGGAATTTCGATGTTATATTTCCGTGCAAGAGCCACAGCTGCCTTGGCGGAATAGACGCCTTCGACCACCATTTTCACCTCGTTCATGGCCTCCCGCATGGTGCGACCCTGCCCCATCAGGTAACCGGCCTTCCGGTTCCGACTGTGTACCGAGGCACAGGTTACAATCAGATCGCCAATACCGGACAGGCCGTTGAAGGTCTCCTGGCGTCCGCCCATGGCGGTGCCGATGCGGCTCATTTCCGCGATTCCCCGGGTAATGAGGGCTGCCTTTGTGTTGTCGCCGTAGCCCAGGCCGTCCGCGATACCTGCCGCCAGCGCAATCACATTTTTCAGGGCACCTCCCAGCTCGATGCCCAGCATATCCGGGCTTGTGTATACACGGAATACCTGATTCATAAAGAGATTCTGGATGTACTCTGCTGTCTCCCGGTCATGGGCGCCTGCCACCACCGTAGTCGGTAAACCCCGGCTAACTTCTTCTGCATGGCTGGGTCCCGACAATACCGCCGCACGGCAGTTTGGAATCTCATCTTCGATGACCTCGGTCATAATCTTCAATGTGCTTTCCTCAATGCCCTTGGATACGCATACGATTAACTGACCGTCCGCCACGCAGGGAGCCATATTGTGGGCCGTGCTGCGGATGCAGGCGGACGGAACCGCCAGCACCAGCATGTCCATGTTCTTCACGGCCTGCTGCAAATCATTGGTAATCTGAATCGCTTCGGGAATCTTTACGCCCGGAAGCTTATCCTTAAGCTCCCGGTTCTTTAAAAGACTCTCCACCGAAGCCGCCGAGTGAGACCAGAGGGTCACTTCGTGCCCGTTATTGTGAAGCACCAGCGCAAGAGCCGTTCCCCAGCTGCCTGCTCCAATCACACCTGTTTTCGCCATAGTATTTCTCCTTTATTTCGCTTTCTGTCCAAGCTTGCTCTCCGTACCGTTTAAGAGTCTTCCGATATTCTTTCTGTGGCGGAAGATAGCCATCAGGCACAGGAAAATCGTAATCGCGTAGAGCTCATAGAGATGTCCCTGGGACAGTCCCCACTTTCCCTGCTGTCCAAACAGAATCGTTCCCACCGGCAGCCAGATGCTGACCAGAATAGACCCCAGGGATACGTAACGGGTCGCGCCCACGGCGCCTCCAAATAATACAACGGCCACCAGGGTCATAACCGGATCCAGGGACAGGTACAGACCTGCGGTAGCCGCAATGCCTTTTCCGCCCTTAAACTTCAGATAAAAAGGAAAATTATGCCCCAGAATCACACCCAGGGCTGCGTACATTCCCAGAAGCACGCCCATATTTTCATCCGGATAACGGCCCGCAAACAGGGCGCGTACCAGAAGCACCGCGAAGACACACTTAAAGCAGTCTCCCAGCAGGGTAATAAGGCCTGCCTTCCAGCCAAGCGTCCGGAGCGCGTTGGTGGCTCCCGCGTTGCCGCTTCCATGCTGGCGGATATCCGTACCTTTTAATTCTCCATAGATATAACCTGTCTGAAACAGTCCAAACACATAGCCGATCGCCACACATACCAGACGTATCATTACTGATCTCCCTTTCTTTCCCGAATCAGGAACCGCAGAGCGGTTCCCTTGAAGCCGAACGCATCCCGGATTTTATTTTCCAGATATCTGGTGTAGGAGAAATGCATCAACTCCTTGTCATTTACAAAAATGACGAAGGTGGGCGGCTTTACCGCCACCTGTGTAATATAGAAAAGCTTCAGACGCTTTCCTTTATCTGAGGGCGGCTGCTGCAGGGCAACGGCCTCAGTCATAATCTCGTTCAGCACGCCGGTGGCCACGCGCAGATTCTGGTTCTGGATCACCATGTCGATGAGCTCAAAGAGCTTCGGCAGGCGCTGACCGGTCACAGCGGAAATGAACGTAATCTCCGCGTAAGGCATATAGGATAAGATATTGCGGATCTTATTGGTATATTCGTAGACGGTCTTGTCATTTTTCTCGATGGCATCCCACTTATTGACTGCAATGATGATGCCCTTGCCGCGCTCATGGGCGATACCGGCGATCTTCGCATCCTGCTCGGTGACGCCCTCTTTCGCGTCAATGACCAGAATGACCACGTCGGCCCGCTCCACCGCTGTCACGGTACGGATGATACTGTAGCGCTCCAGCTCCTCTTTGATCTTGTTCTTCCGGCGCAGTCCTGCCGTATCAATGAAAATGTAGTCCTTGCCGTTCCGGCGCACCTCAGTGTCGATGGCGTCACGGGTGGTTCCCGCGATATTGGATACGATGACGCGGTTCTCGCCGATCAGCTTGTTGATAATGGAAGATTTTCCTACATTCGGTTTTCCGACGATAGCAATACGGGGACGGTCATCCTCCTCAACCTCACCGGTCTGCTCCGGGAAATGCTTCACGACCTCGTCCAGCAGATCGCCGATACCCAGTCGGGAAGCCGCGGAAATCGGCACCGGATCGCCGATACCCAGATTATAAAATTCATAGGTATCCGCCATAAACTTCTGGAAGCTGTCCACCTTATTGATAGCCAGCACTACCGGCTTTCTGGAACGGCGCAGCATATCCGCCACCTTGGAATCCGCGTCCACCAGCCCCTGACGCACATCCGCCAGGAAGATAATCACATCCGCAGTATCAATGGCGATCTGGGCCTGCTCCCGCATCTGGGACAGGATGATGTCGCTGCTGTCCGGCTCGATTCCACCGGTATCAATCAGGGTAAATGCGTGATCCAGCCATGTTACATCCGCGTAAATACGGTCTCTTGTTACGCCGGGCGTGTCCTTTACGATGGAAATATTCTCCCCCGCAAGCGCGTTGAACAGGGTGGATTTTCCCACGTTCGGGCGTCCGACAATCGCTACTATCGGTTTACTCATTCTCTAATTTCTCCTATTCTTCTTGATACTCTATCTTAATTCTCAGATCGGCCGAGTACGGCATCCAGAAAAGATTTTCCGTCTGATTTTACAATAGTTATGGGCACTTGTAAAGCCCCGGACAGTTCTTCCACGGTCACATCGTCCAGGAATACCTGCTCGCCGCTCTTCATCATATGCTCGGTCAGCAGAAGCTCCTCGCCCAGGTTCAGGTCGGCTAACTGCTTTTTCAGATCCTGTCCGGTCAGAAGGCCGGCCACGGTAATCTTACCGCCAAAAAACTCATTTTTCACGGCTTTTACCTGCAAATCCAGTTTTGGATATTTGGCTTTAATCTCCTGACCAAGCTCTTCGAGAATCGGCGCTGCCAGTTCGCCGGTGGCTATGGTCACACGGCGCTCGCAATCGTCTCCAGCCAGGGCTGCCAGTTCTTCACGCACCTCTTCTTGCAGAAGCCTTATCATACCGACGCCATTTTCCAATTGCATGTATCCGTCGTAGCTGTCTTCTGTCGGAATCTCCTCCTCTGCCAGCAGATACCACTCGTCGCCTGCGTGAATGAAATGGCTGCCATATTCTTTATAGAGACGATCCTGCCAGCTGTGAATCAGGGCCAGCACTGCGCACGCGTCCTTTTTTGTAAAAGGTTCCAGAGGATACAGGCCGTCCCGATAACGGGTCAGTCCCACCGGCACCACCGAGACACTCTGCAGATAAGGCAGATATTTTACCAGCTGCTCAATGCTGTATTCCAGCTCTTTACCGTCGTTGACACCTTTGCAGAGCACAATCTGACCGTTCATAACAATGCCCGCCTCATAGAAACGATCCACCTTTTTGAGGGCGTCCCCGGCGAAGCGGTTATGAAGCATCTGACAGCGAAGCTCCGGGTGCATGGCCTGGAAGGAAATATTAATAGGCTCCATGCGGTAGGTGATGATGCGCTGTACATCCTCGTCACTCATATTGGTAAGGGTCACATAATTGCCCTGCAAAAAAGAAAGCCGGGAATCATCGTCCTTGAAATACAGGGTATCCCGCATGCCCTTCGGCAATTGATCAATAAAACAGAAGATACATTTATTGCTGCAGGAACGATAATCGTCCATCATGCCATTTTCAAACTCGATGCCTAAATCGTCCTCGTATTCCTTCTCGATTTCCAGCTCCCACTCCTCGCCGTCTGCCTTGCGGACCAGAATCTCCAGATATTCCTCATTGATCAGATAGTGATAGTCAAAGACGTCTTTCACCGGCTGGCCGTTCACAGCCACCAGCACGTCTCCCGGCTCCAGCTCCAGCTCTTCGGCAATGCTGCCCGATTCTATGGTTTTGATTACGTGTTCTTTCGTTTTTTTCATATTTTCGCAAAAACTCCTTCTTTTCCATTTACCATCATACATTATTTGAAAATAAAAAGCAATCTGTCTTGACGATCTGTATCGGAAAATGGTATAAATGATATGTAGTATGTTTTCACTAACATATCGAAATTTACGTCATATTATTCGGAGGACAGTCATGTCAGAAACAAATCAGTTTGACAATATTTTACCCATCGCGCCGCTGAAAATCGCCGCTCTGGAAGGCAGCATGTATTTTGCCAGGAAGGTGGACAACTATCTGGTGGATTTTCGTAAGACCGCCAATATGCAGCACCGCGATAACGTATATTTTCAGGAGTATGCTCAGGATTCCTACCTGGTAGACTGCTCTTGTCCCCGTTTCGGAACCGGTGAAGCGAAAGGCCGTCTCGGTGAATCCGTCCGCGGAAGCGACCTGTTTGTCATCGTGGACGTCTGCAACTACAGCATCACTTACAATGTCTGTGGCCATGAGAATCACATGTCTCCGGACGATCATTATCAGGATCTGAAGCGTATCATTTCCGCTGCCACCGGTAAGGCACACCGCATCAATGTGGTGATTCCGTTCCTTTATGAGGGCCGCCAGCACCGCCGTACCAGCCGTGAGTCTCTGGACTGCGCGCTGGCCCTGCAGGAGCTTCAGAATATGGGTGTTACCAATATCATCACCTTCGACGCCCATGACCCGCGTGTACAGAACGCCACCCCTCTGAACGGCTTTGATAATTTCCAGCCGCCTTATCAGTTTATGAAAGCGTTGCTGCGCACCGAACCGGATCTGCAGGTGGATAACGATCACCTGATGATCATCGCCCCTGATGAGGGCGCCATGGAGCGTGCGGTATACTTCTCCAACGTCCTGGGTATCGACCTGGGTATGTTCTATAAAAGAAGAGACTACTCCACCATCGTAAATGGCAAGAATCCCATCGTAGCCCATGAGTTCCTGGGAACCTCCCTGACCGGCAAGGACGTCATCATCATCGACGATATGATCTCCTCCGGCGGAAGTATGCTGGATGTGGCTAAGCAGATGAAGGAGCGGGGTGTGCGCAACGTCTATGTCTGCTGCACCTTCGGCCTTTTCACCGATGGCTTTGAAAAGTTCGACGAGTACTACGAGAAGGGCTACATCAAGCGTATCGTCACCACGAACCTGAACTACCGCTCTCCGGAGCTTCTTGAGAAGCCCTACTACACCGAAGCGGATATGACCAAATTCCTGGCTACGATTATTGATACCATGAATCATGACACTCCGATTGGAAAGATCAACAACCCGACCGAGAAGATCCGGAAGCTCCTGGAAAAGAGACAGAACGGAGAGCTTAGGAAATAAATCAGAACTCCGATAAAACAGGGGCCGATGCAAAATTATCGAAATGGATAGAATTGCATCGGCCTTATTTTTTATCCCAAATTAACCACTCTATTTCAGCATCAGGAACGCCCCCAGATTTCCGCGCTTTCCATGGGACGCCCGGTGGCTGAATAAAAGAGAGGGATTACAGCAGGTGCAGAGATCCGTGACTGCTGTGTGCTCCGGCAGAATTCCTGCTTCCCGGAAAATCAGCTCGTTGGCTCTCCAGAGATTCAGCTGGTACTTGCCATTTTCTTTGGCATAGTATAATTCCGGCCAGTATTCCTTTGAAAACGCCTTCCGGAACTCTTCGATCACATCGGCGCTCACCTCATAGCAGTCCTGACAGATAGAGGGACCGATAACTGCCCGGATGTCCGATGGGTTACTTCCATATTCTTCCTGCATTCGTTCTACTGTCTTTTTCCCGATCTTTCCCACCGTACCCCGCCAGCCGGAATGGGACAGGCCGATGGCCTTCTTTACCGGATCCACAAAATACAGCGGTACGCAGTCCGCGTAAAAGGTGGCCAGCACGAGCCCCGGCACATTGGTAATCAGACCATCTATGTCGGTGTAGTCCTTTGGGCGCGCAAAACCCTTGCCCCGATCGGCTTCGGTGACAGCCCGGATGTTCGTGGTATGGGTCTGATCAGAGCAGACCAGATCGGCGCAGTCGAAGCCCACAGCTTCGCCCAGCCTCCGATAGTTTTCCCGTACCGCTTCTTCCCTGTCGCCACGGGTGAAGCTTACGTTCATGGTACTGCAGACGCCCTCGCTAACGCCGCCCAGACGGGTGGAAAAGGCGTGGGTAACGATGCCGGTTTCCTCCAGAAGGGAAAATTGTAAAAACGGAACGCCTGCACGCTCCACCAGGTGTGTCGTTATTCTGTCTTTTACTTTTTTCCATTCATAGACATTCTCTCTGTCCAGCTTCGTCATCTCAACCGCTGCCTGTTTCTGTTCCATTCGATTTTCTCCTTTGCATTGCCACCGATGTCTTTCCTTCTTCACTGTATTTATTTTACTTTTAAACTTTTCTTGATTGAATATTATATTTATTCAATAAAAACAATAAGGAAAGGCATCCCGAATCAGCCGGATGTTCCTCCCCTGAATCGCCACCACATCAAATCGACAGGCCTGCCCGTCCGAAACGCGGTGCTTCATCCGGTAATAATCAGCCACCTTACATATCTTCTGCTGCTTCCGTAGATTTACGGCCTCTGCCGGAGTCCCGTAAGCCGCGTTCCTCCGATATTTTACCTCTATAAATACAAGTGCGCTGCCGTCCCGGGCGATAATGTCAATCTCACCCAGACGGCAGCGAAAATTCTGTTCCAGTATCTCATAGCCCTGCGCCTTCAGAAACACAGCGGCCAAAGCTTCCTCTTCCGTGCCGATTTGACGGCGGTTTTGCATAGAAGCCTCCTAAATTTTTTCAGCGCATCTTCTTGAATTGTAAACAATTCAAGAAGCATCGGATATTCATCCGATGTGAAAAGAATAGCAAAAACAAGCTTACAAGCAAGCTTGACACTTGTTTTCACTATCCTTTTCGCGCCCTCTAAATTATTTACGTATAGTTTTTAATAAAGGTTCTGCGATGAATCGGCGTCGGCCCCAGTTCTTTCAAAGCCGCGATATGCTGCGCCGAGCCGTAGCCCTTATTGGACGCGAAGCCGTATCCCGGGTAAATCTCCTCGTATTCCACCATCATATGATCCCTGGTGACCTTGGCAATGATGCTGGCCGCCGCAATGGACACACTCTTGGCGTCGCCCTTGATAATGGGAACCTGGGGAATCTCCACCAGCGGAATCGTCACTGCGTCATTTAACAGGACGGACGGCTGCACCTTCAGATTGGAAATCGCCATCCGCATGGCCTCATAGGTGGCCTGCAGAATGTTGATCTCGTCGATACGGGCCGGGCTGATAACGCCGATGCCCGTCGCCACCGCCTTTTCCATAATCTCATCGTACAAAAGCTCACGCTTTTTCTCCGACAGCTTCTTAGAATCGTTAAGATAGAGAATCTCACAGTCTGGTGACAGAATCACAGCTCCGGCCACCACCGGGCCTGCCAGCGGTCCTCTGCCCACCTCGTCGATGCCGCAGACGGCTCCATAGCCCCCGTACTGATGCTCAAAGGAACGCATGCCCTCCAGACGCTCCCGCTCCTTCGCTAATTTTTCCTGTTTCCGCTGCTCCCGCTCCACGCGCAGCTGCTCTGTCTTTGTCATAATCCCGCCTCTACTGATGCTTCAAAATGCCGAAAGAATCCAGGGGCCAGATACGCAGCCATGCCCGTCCGATGATCTCTTTCCGGTGAATCAGCGCCACGCTGGGATCACGGCTGTCTGAGCTGTAGTTCCGGTTATCGCCCAACACGAAATACTCATCATCACCCAGGGTAATGGGCTCCGCAGCCAGTCCTGCGTCCTGCATGACCTCGCGGCCATAGGATTCCTCAAGCACCTCTCCGTTGATATAAATCTCACCATCTGCAATCTGCACGGTCTCACCCGGCAGTCCGATGATACGTTTGATATAATACGTATTATCCTTGTAGCGGAACGGAAACACAATAATGTCAAACCGCTCCGGATCGTGGAACCGATATGTAAGCTTATCCACGATCAACTGATCGCCGTCGTCCAGGGTATTTTCCATAGACTCACCGCTCACATGGGTCCGCTGCCCTACAAAGGTAATAATCAGAAATGTGATAGCCAGAACAATGCCCACATATACCAGCATGCCGAGAAGCTCCCGCATAACATTCGGCTTCTCTTCTGTCTCGATATCCTCTCTGTTATCTCTCTGTTCCATTGTCAGTCCTCCTGCGCCTGTTCCGGCAGCTCCAGTGTGATTTTGCCCAGCTTTCCACTCCGGAAATCTTCCAGCAGGATAGCTGCAGCCTTGGTCAGATCCGGTTCTCCGCCCTTCATCAGGCAGCCCCTTCGCTTCGCGATCTCTCCCAAAAGCTCCACCTCGCCAAGCGCCTCATCTGCGTCATATCGCTCGTTGATGGTGCCGCTGTACCTGCTTTTCAGAAGCTTCAAAAGTTCCAGAGACAACTCCTCTGTATTCAAAATTTCTTCTTTAATGGAACCAATCATAGCCAGCTTGATACCCACCTCCTGGTCCTCAAACTTTGGCCAGAGGATACCCGGGGTGTCTAAGAGTTCCACCTGCTTATTCAGGCGCACCCACTGGGCGCCCTTGGTGACGCCGGGCTTATTGCCGGTCTTGGTGCAGGCCTTGCCCGCAAAGCTGTTGATAAAGGTAGACTTGCCCACGTTGGGGATACCCGCCACCATGGCGCGGACTGGACGGTTCAGGATACCTCTTCTTCGATCGCGCTCAATTTTCTCCTTGCAGGCTTCCTGGACAGCCGCGTTCACACTCTTAAAGCCTGCACCGCTGCGGGAATTGAGCTTCACCACCTGGAAGCCCTTTGCCCGAAAATAAGCGCTCCAGGCCTCGTTGGCCGCCTCGTCCGCCAGATCGGACTTATTTAACAGGAGCAGTCTCGCCTTATTGCGGCCCAGATCGTCGATGTCAGGATTTCGGCTGCTCAGGGGCACGCGGGCGTCCACCAGCTCGATGACCAGATCCACCAGCTTGATATTCTCCTGCATCATTCTCCGGGCCTTGGTCATATGTCCCGGATACCACTGTATATTCATCGTTCATTCTCCATTTTCTATCTATTTCAACCACCCGAAGCGCTCCCCGGGCGTCACCACAAACCAGGCCCTGCCCAGTATATCTTCCTTTTTTACATTGCCGATGTTGGCGCTTCGGCTGTCCTCACTGTTGTTGCGGTTATCGCCCAGCACGAAATATTCGTCCGTTCCCAGCTTTACGCCTTCCTCAGCCAGTCCTGCGTCCTGCATGCTTTCGGTCTGCACGGTCTCGTTCAGCAGCTCGCCGTTGACAAAGACGCGGCCGCTCTTGATGGTGACGGTGTCGCCGGGCTTTCCTACCACCCGCTTGATGTGGTAATGGGCGTTCTGGTTGCCGTTGGGCTTAAACACAATCAAATCTCCGTAGGACGGTGACTTCACTTCATAAATCAGACGGTTAATTAACACCTTATCGCCGCTTTTCAGGGTTGGCTCCATGGACTCGCCCACATTGCTTAAGGAATAACCGAAAAACCAGACCACCATACAGCCTACCACAAAGGCCAGAATAATCTCTCCTATCCAGACTGTCGCTCCCTGCAGAGCGGACAGATTGATTGTTCTTTTTCTCCGTCGGAAATTTAATCCTCTTCTACGCATCGTTACGCCTCCACAACCTTTCCAAACAGGATTCTGCCCCTGCAAAATCCCCGCCTGCCCGGAGGGCCTTTCCTGTGTCCCAAAGCTACATGAAAGAAAAAGGGAGAATTTTCATTCTCCCTCTTATCTTTACAACTTCGTGATTATTTTACAAGCTCTTTCACCTTTGCGCGCTTTCCTACACGTCCTCTTAAGTAGTTCAGTTTCGCACGTCTTACCTTACCATGACGAACAACCTCAACCTTCTCTACGTTCGGGGAATGCAGCGGCCATGTCTTCTCAACGCCTACGCCGTTGGAATTCTTTCTTACAGTAAAGGTAGCGCGGGCTCCGCCGCCCTGCTTCTTCAGTACGATACCCTCGAATACCTGAATACGCTCACGGTTACCCTCTTTGATCTTACCGTAAACCTTTACGGTATCTCCTACCTTAAACTCCGGTACTTCAGCCTTCAGCTGCTCAGCCTCAATGTTCTTAATAATCTCGTTCATTTCGTTGTCTCCTCCTTATTTTCTGGATGTTCTTACCGCCAGTACAAAGGACCCGAAACCGCACCGGAGGCCGGCGCGTATCTGTCTCGCTTCTCTCTCGATCTTATCAAATAGAATTCTGCCAAAAGATGCCCTTTCCGACTGCTGCAGCAGCGGACCATCTGCTTTTTTATCACAACGTGGTTAATTTTATCATAGGAATCCTGAAAATGCAAGGATTTCTTTCTATCATTTTCATATAATTTTCTTAATTTTATTTTAAAGCGCCCACCTGAATCCAGCGTCCCCGCAGAAGCCGGATCAGGAAAAAGATACCGCGGCAGATAAGTTCCACCGCCATAGTCGCCCAGACGCCTAAGACCCCGAACTGTCTGGTAAATAAGAGCACCGTCACCACACGGATGCCCCACATGCTGCACAGATTGATGCGAAACGGACCCTTGCCGTCTCCCGCGCCCCGGAGCGCTCCGATAACCACGATACTGACCGCAAACAGCGGCTCGGAAAAGGCCACAATGCGAAGCGCCCGGGTACTTAGAGCAATCACCTCTGCTTCTCCTGTCAGCAGTCTGGTAAGTATCGGAGCAAAACAGAACAAGAGCGTGCCGGTACAGCTTACCAGCAGGAAGCCCACCAGCGTCGTACCGTAGGCAAAGCGCTTCGCCATATCCTTTCGAGCAGCGCCAATGCTCTGTCCCACCAGCGCCGTCGCAGCCGCCGCCACGCCGTAAGCCGGAAGGTAACAGATTCCTTCCGTCTGCACCGCCACATAGTTGGCTGCCACCGCCACCGGCCCCATGCCAGTTACAACGCCGGTCATGACAATCTGCGCCAGACACAGAGTGCTGCGTTCCAGTGCCGCCGGGAGAGCCAGAAACCAGGTATTTTTCATGCAGACCTTTGTAAAACGCCATGTTTCACCGCCCTGAAGCTTCAATGGACCTTTTCGAATCAGCAGAAATGCCAGCAGCGTCAGGCCTACACAGGCCTGGGCAAGACCGGTCCCGATGGCCGCGCCCCGGACGCCGAGTCCCGCGCCCCAGATAGTCCTATTTCCTATTTGTCTGACAGGGTTAATCAGAAAGAAATTGAAAATCACATCCAGCACGCACATGCCCACATTCATGATGCTCGGAAGCACCACATTGCCGCTGCACCGGAAAATGCTGGAATAGATGGCCGACGCCATACTGAAAGGCACAAAAAATGCCACCGTACAGAAATATGCCCGCGCATAGGGCGCAATCTCCGCCTCCGCGCCGAGAATGGCAGGCAGAAACTGACTGATACCGATGACCACTGCCCCGAAGGCCGTACCGAAAATCACATTAAAAAGAATAGCCTGACAGAGCACATCCCGGCTGTCACTCTCCCGTCCCGCGCCCAGATACTGGGCTACCTGCACGGAAAAGCCGATGGCCGCAGCATTGACAAAGGCATTCATGAACCAGATACTGCTGGCCACAACACCGATGGCTGCTGTAGCCTGATAACCCAGGCCCCCCACCATGGCTGTATCGATATAACTCATAAGAGTCATTACGAGCTGCTCCAGGATCGCCGGAACAGACAGGGAAACCACCAGCTTCATCTGTTCTTTTACCGGAATTGCCTCGCCTGCGCGCAGGCGGGCGCTCACCTCAAGCATGTTCATAATGACTCTCCTGTTACACCGTAATGCGCAGAAATCACGCCAACAGCGTGATTTCCGGCTTACTTATATAAATGATTTACGCATGAATACCGCGGTTCTCGTCGCCGGTTTCATTTACACCGAACTCATAATCATTGCCCGGCAGAATCATGTTCAGCAGGATGCCTGCGATGGCTGCGATAGCCAGTGCAGTCAGGGTAATCGGGGTGCCGCCTACCGTGAAGGTGATGCCGCTGCTGAAGCCCAGTCCGCATACAAAGATAACGCCTGCGATAATCAGGTTTCTGGACTTAGTCAAATCTACCTTGTTCTCTACCACGTTACGCACGCCGATGGCAGAAATCATACCATACAGCATGAAGCTGACGCCGCCGATGATAGCAGACGGCATGGTACTGATGATAGCGGATACCTTCGGAATAAAGCTTACGATAATAGCGAAAACTGCTGCAATCCGGATAACCCGCGGGTCATGGACACGGCTCAGCTCCAATACGCCGGTGTTCTCGCCGTAAGTGGTGTTCGCAGGTCCGCCCAGGAAACCAGCCATGGAGGTAGCCAGACCGTCGCCCAGCAGGGTTCTGTGAAGACCCGGATTTGCGATGAAGTTCTCTCCTACGGTAGCGGAAATCGCGGACATATCGCCCACGTGCTCCATCATGGTAGCGATGGCGATGGGCGCCATAACCAGAATGGCGGTTACGTCAAATTTGCAGATCTGAAGAGGCGGAACTCCTACCCAGCCGGAAGTAGCGATGGCTGAGAAGTTCAGGATAGCAGAGCCGTCCGGATTTGTCATGCCTGCCATGGTCATCAGAAGAGCGACCACATAGGAAATCATAACGCCCATCAGGATGGGGATAATCTTGAACATTCCCTTGCCCCAGATATTGAATACGATGATGACAGCCAGAGCAACCAGTGCCAGGAACCAGTTGGTGGAAGCATTGTTGATGGCAGATCCTGCCAGGCTCAGTCCGATACAGATGATAACCGGTCCGGTCACAACCGGCGGGAGGAAACGCATCACGCGCTTTACGCCTACCAGGCGGATAATCAGGGCCAGTACCAGATACAGAAGACCTGCCACTACGACACCGCCGCAGGCATAAGCCGCTTTGTCATTGACGCTCATGGTGGCGTACATGCCGGTATCCAGATGTGCTACGGTAGAAAATCCACTCAAGAAAGCGAATGAGGATCCCAGGAATGCCGGAACCTTAAACTTGGTGCAGACATGGAACAGCAGGGTTCCAAAGCCCGCGCAGAACAGTGTTACAGCTACGGTCAGTCCTCTTGTCGGTCCCTCTCCGCAGGCATCCACGAAATAGCTGTTGACCAGAATCGGAACCAGAATCGTAGCTCCGAACATGGCGAACATGTGCTGCAGACCCAGAATCAGCATCTTGGGTATACCCAGTTTTCTGGCATCACGAATTACTCCATTTGATTCATTCATAACGTTCTCCTTCGTTTGATAAGATATACTTGTTTATAGTAGCTTAATCTTATTTATTATAGTGACATTTGTCCTTGATTACAAGAACTTTTTCATCGAACCGCAGAATTTTCTGTCTCCCTGGTAATATAGAAAAAGGTCAGCACAAAAATGATACCTTTTACAATGGATGTGGAGGAGAACGCCCACCAGATACCGGTCAGCCCCATACGTCCGCCCAAAAGAACGGCCAACGGAATCCGGGCGCTGGTGAAGCTAATGCTGATAATGCTGCAAAGGCGGGTTCGTCCAAGTCCCGATAAAGCCCCCACCGTCATCAGCTCTTCGCACATAAAGCCCTCACAGAAGCCAATGATAATCAGATAACCGACTGCAATGGAAATGGCTTCCGGCTCATAGAAAAAGATTTTCGCAATGGGCCCGGGCAGTAAAACAAAGGCCAATGTGATCAAAAATCCCCAGACTCCCACAGTCCAAAGTGAAGCCCGGTAGCCTTTTTTTACCCGGTCCATTTTTCCCGCTCCATAATTCTGGCCGATAAAGGCATTCAGAGCCGCCGCGAAGCCATCTGCCGTATTCCAGGAGACGGATTCAATCTGACCGCCCACCCGCTGTACCGCCACCGCTGCTGCGCCGTAAGCAGACACCATCCGGGTCAGCACCATGGAAATGGCGCAGTAAGCCATGCCCTGCAGGGCTGTGGGAATACCGATTTTACAGATGCCCTTCAGATATTTCGACGGGATCTTCGCATAGAGGTGAATGCCCTTCAGCACATTTTCATTTTTCCGGAACACCACGCCCAGCACCATGATTCCCATTACGATAAACTGTGCCGTCACGGTAGCAATGGCAGCCCCGACCGCTCCCAGCTTCGGAAACGGACCAAGTCCCAGAATCAGCACCGGATCCAGAATCATATTGATCGCCAGACCGATGAGGTTCGCCACAAAAGGCGTCTTGGAATCGCCCTGGGCTGTATACAATCCGGTCAGTGTCAGTGTCAGAAATGAAAATACCAGCAGACCGCAGGCCACCCGTGTGTAGGAAAAGGCCGCATCCAGCGCTTCCGGATCCGTCAGCTTGAAAAAGCCTACCAGCGGATGCAGAAATATCACACACATGGCTGAAAAAGCCAGTCCCGTCAAAAGTGACAGCTGCACTGCTGCCTGGGCGTAGCCATGGGCTTCTTCCCAATCGCCCCGGCCAATATACTGGGCCACCTGCACCTGACCGCCCATACGGGACATAGATGCCAACCCTTGCGAAAGCCAGATATACATACCGCCCACTCCGACGCCTGCCACAGCCTTAGAGCCCAGCTGTCCTATCCAGGCCATATCGGTAATATTATATAAGGTCCCAAGAAAAGACGAAGCCATGATAGGAATCGCCAGCTTCGTCAATGTCTTCAAAATGGGACCTTTGGTTAAATTTCCTTCCAATGTCTCTTCCCTTTTCTCTCTCATTACGGCAGGGCGCGCAAAATCGCCATACCCTCTGCCAGATCGCCGATTTTTCGATAATAATTCACATCCGGCTCCAGATCCCGGAAGCCCGGCTGTGGGACATAGACAGTCCGAAGTCCGGCCGCCCGGGCTGCCTTTACGCCGCTGAGCGAATCCTCAAAGGCGATAACCTCGGAAGGCTTTAAGCCCCCTCGCTTCATGGCCAGCCGATACAGATCCGGCGCCGGTTTTCCTGCCTGTACTTCATTTCCAAAAGCTGTACAGTCTAGCATCTCATAGATTCCGTGAAAACGCAGCATTTTCTTCGCCCGTTCCCGAATAGTACCGCTGGCCACACCTACGGTCATGCCTTTTTCTTTTGCCAGGGTCACGATTTCCTTTGCGTAAGGCATCAGGGGCATACGGCCATCCTCCAGCGCCCCGGCCATATATCCGTCGCGGATCGCGCGCAGCTCCGGTATAAGACGCGCTTCTCCGGTCACGCTCTCAATCGCACGCTCCAGCTCCTTTCCGCCGATGCCGTTCCAACTGTTCAGTGTCTCATCCGAAATGGGAATCCCCATTTTATGAAAGGCCATCTTCCAGCACTGGGCATAAAGACGCTCGGAATCAATCAGACAACCGTCCATGTCAAAGATAACGCCCTTGAAACGGCGTTTTCTCTTATTTTTCTCCTGCATTTCCTTTTGTTGCTCTCGATAAGTCTCGTAGAGATCCGGCCGCCGCTCTTTCGTCCGCAGAATAGATAGCTCCTGCCGCCAGCCTTCAATATTTGTGTGATTTCCGGACAACAGCACCGGCGGTACCTCTTTATCGTGCCACACCTCCGGGCGGCTGTACTGGGGATATTCCAGAAGTCCGTCCTGGAAGCTTTCAAACTCCGCGGACACTTCATTATTCAGCACCCCCGGCACCAGCCGGGAAATGGCGTCGATCATGACCATAGCCGGAAATTCCCCGCCGGTCAGCACATAATCGCCAATGGATACATAGTCTGTCACAATCTCTTCCAGCACACGCTCATCAACGCCCTCATAATGGCCGCAGAGGAAAATCACATCCTCTTCCTTCGCCAACTCCTCCGCCATGCCCTGATGGAAGGTGGTTCCCTGGGGCGTTACATAGATGGTCCGGGCTTTTTTCCCGATTTTCTCCGTCACCGAAGCCCAGGCCCGGTACACCGGCTCAGCCTGCATGACCATGCCCGCGCCGCCGCCGTAGGGGTAATCGTCCACTTTATTGTGCTTATTGTCTGCAAAGTCACGAATATTGATGGCATTCAAACCAATCGTTCCATTTTCGATGGCCCGGCCTGTGATGCTGGTCTTTAAACCATTTTCAATCATTTCCGGAAATAAAGTCAGCACATGATATCGGTTCATCAAAGCAGGCCCTCCGGGATACGCACGATCATTTTTGCAGCTTCCACGTCCACATCCAGAATGCAGGACGGAATCGCCGGAAGCAGGATCTCCTTGCCCTCGTCCGTCTCCACCACGTACACGTCGTTGGCTCCGGTCTGCAGCACATCCGTCAGGGTGCCGAGACGCTTCTCCTCTTCATCGTAGACGTCCATGTCAATCAGATCCACGATGAAATTTTCATTTTCCGCAAGCGGCACCGCCTGCTCTCTATCGATTAAGAGATCTTTTCCTCTGTATTTTTCGATTTCGTTAATGTCCTGAAATTCCTGAAATTTCAGAATAACCTGATTTTTGAAAAACTTTATGCCGGTGACCTTCAGAGGCATATAGTCTTTTCCTGTGTCCAGATATACCTTTTTCAGCTTCCGGAAACGCTCCGGATCATCCGTGGTCGGGAATACCTTTACCTCGCCCTTCAGACCATGTGTGGATGAAATGACGCCTACACGCAGATACTGTTCCATTGTGTTTCCTCCCTTTTTGTCATTAATAATAGAATCCTGCAAGGCAGGATTCTCCGCCTTTTATACAATAGTTCCTATTGTATAAAAGAACAGCGGGTGTCTCCACCCGCCGTCTGTGCGGAATTCTACTGAAGAATCTCCACAACTACTTTTTTCTCTTCCTTAGATGACGCTGCCTTGACAACGCTGCGAATGGCCTTGGCGATACGACCCTGTTTGCCGATTACCTTGCCCATATCAGAAGGCGCTACGCGGAGCTCGACCAGAATGGTTTTCTCATTCTCTGTCTCCGTAACGACAACCTCATCCGGATGCTCCACCAGTGATTTTGCAATCACTTCTACTAATTCTTTCATTCGATACCTCGATTATTTCTCTACGCCTGCTGCCTTCAGGATCTTGCCTACCATCTCAGTCGGCTGAGCGCCGTTTGCAAGCCACTTCTTAGCTGCCTCAACGTCTACCTTGAAAGTACTCGGATCTGTGCTCGGATCGTAGGTACCGATCTCCTCGATAAAACGACCGTCTCTCGGGGATCTGGAATCTGCTACGATGATTCTATAGAAAGGAGCTTTCTTCTGACCCATTCTTCTTAATCTAATCTTTACTGCCATTTGTTTCACCTCCGCATTTTCTGCTGTTAATATAGTATTTTTATTTATTTAAAAAGGAAAACGCATACGTCCCTTTTTACCACGTTTGCCGCCCATTCCCATCATGCCGGGCATCTGCTTCATCATCTTACGCATCTGCTCGAACTGCTTCACCAGGCGGTTGACCTCGGCGATATCCACACCTGCGCCTTTGGCAATGCGGTGCTTTCTCGACGGGTTCAGAATCTCGGGATTGGACCGCTCCTTCGGCGTCATGGAAAGAATGATCGCCTCGGTGCGCGCCATCTTCTTCTCGTCGATGGCGTTTTCAATGTCCTTCATCTGGCTTCCCAGACCCGGCATCATGGCCAGCACGCTGGAAAGACCTCCCATTTTCTTCATCTGGTTCATACTCTCCAGATAATCGTCAAAGCCAAACTGTGCTTTCTTCAGCTTCTGCGTCATGGCCTTGGCTTTTTCCTCGTCCACGGACTCCTGCGCCTTCTCAATCAGAGTCAGCACATCGCCCATACCGAGGACACGGGACGCCATACGGTCCGGATAAAACTGCTCCAGATCCGAAAGCTTCTCGCCCATACCTATATATAAAATCGGCTTTCCGGTCACTGCCTTGACAGACAGGGCCGCTCCGCCTCGGGTATCTCCGTCTAACTTGGTCAGGATGACGCCGTCGATGCCAATCTTGTCATTGAACACAGTGGCCACATTGACTGCGTCCTGTCCTGTCATGGCGTCTACGGTCAGAAGCGCCTGATCCACATGCAGATTTTCTTTGATCTCCTGCAGCTCCTCCATCATGTCTTCGTCCACATGCAGACGGCCTGCAGTATCGAGGATGACCACATTGAAGTTATTCTTCTTCGCGTACTCATAAGCGCCCTTCGCGATATTCACCGGCTTCTGATTCTCGCCCATGGTAAATACCTCTACGCCCTGCTTCTCGCCGTTGACCTGCAGCTGCTTAATCGCAGCCGGACGATAGACGTCACAGGCTACCAGCAGTACCTTGCGGCCCTTGCTTTTCAACTTTCCGGCCAGCTTGGCCGCCGTGGTGGTTTTACCGGCTCCCTGAAGACCCATCATCATCAGAACGGTCACTTCACCGGGGTTCTTCAGCTTCAGCTCCGTGGTCTCGCTGCCCATCAGGGAAATCAGTTCCTCATGGACAATCTTTACCACCTGCTGTCCCGGCGTCAGACTGTTCATCACATCCGCGCCGATGGCGCGTTCCTCTACGGACTTGATAAACTGCTTGACTACCTTAAAGCTTACGTCGGCTTCCAGAAGAGCCATCTTGACTTCCTTTAAGGATGCTTTCACATCCGCCTCGGAAAGACGTCCCTTACCCCGCAGGTTCTTAAATACATTCTGTAATTTATCAGATAAACTTTCAAATGCCATCTATAAATTCTCCAATATCCCGTTTAACTGCCGTACAAGCGCTTCCTTGTCCGGTTCTTCGGTCTCCCTTAAGGACTTTTCCATCTCTTCGATCTGCTCTTTGATGGTCACAAACTTCTCAACCAGGTGAAGCTTCGACTCGTATTCCTGCAGAATCTTGTTGCACCGCTTAATCAGATCATGCACGCCCTGGCGGCTGATACCCTTTTCCTCCGCCACCTCGCTGAAGGAATAATCGTTCAGCACCACGTCCTCGTAAATCCGCTTCTGATGATCTGTCAGCAGTTCTCCGTAAAAATCATATAGCAGCGTCTGCTCCAGAATTTTATCCATACTTCTCACCTGCCTGACTTATCATACACAATCCGGGCAGTGATGTCAAGTATTTTTTCTTGACAAAATTATTTTTCGGATATTCTGCCCTTTAACCCAGAATTCCCAGGTGCTCCAGCAGAATCTTCAGGCCGATACAGATGAGAATCACGCCGCCCGCGAATTCCGCTCTGGATTTGTACTTCATACCAAAGATATTGCCGATGCGAATACCGATGGCGGAAATCACGAAAGTTGTTACACCGATAAATGTTACGGAAGGAATCAGCGCCACGTTTAAAAAAGCCAGGGTGATCCCCACGGCCAGGGCGTCGATGCTGGTGGCTACCGCCAGCATCAGCATGGTTTTGAACGCAAATGGATTCTCTTCCTTCGGACAGACCTCCCCGTCCTCTTCTTTTCCCAGAGCCTCCCGAATCATATTGACGCCGATGATGAGAAGCAGCACAAAGGCAATCCAGTGATCGACGCTGGTGATGTAATTCTTAAACCGGCTGCCCAGCAGGTATCCAAGAAGCGGCATCAGCGCCTGAAAGCCGCCGAACCAGACACCTGCGATACAGCATTCTTTTACACCCGCCTTCTGTACCGCCAGACCCTTACAGACCGATACGGCGAAGGCGTCCATGGACAGGCCTACCGCAAGAATGAAAAGTTCTACCAATCCCATAATGAAGTTCTCCTTTTTCTTTTTACTCCGGCGCACAAGCCCCTATATAAAACAAGAGACCTACCCGCAGAATTTCTTCTGCGGATAAGTCTCGTTATTTCATACAAAACCAGGCTTTATGGCCAATGTGTTGATTTTGTCACGCCAGCCGGCGCTAACTACTCCCTTATGCACTGGTCGCTATTCTACTATATTTTTTCAACAAATGCAAGGGGAAATTCCTCATTTGCCAGATTTTTTACAGGTTGATCTTCACTAACCGCGGCCGGAAGCCTGCCTCGTCCAGCTTCTTGACGATGCGGTTCTTGTGCTCAGTACCGAAGGCCTCGATGGTGATGCGCAGCTCCACGCCCTCGTTCCGGTTGGTACCGATAAACTGATTGTGATCAAGCTTGACGATATTGCCGTTCTCGTCGGCGATGACCTGGGAGATCTTGACCATCTCTCCGGGCTTGTCCGGAAGCATGGTGGATACGGTGAAGATACGGTCTCTCTGGATCAGGCCGAACTGTACCATGGAGGACATGGTGATGATGTCCATATTTCCGCCGCTTAAGATGGAGACAATCTTCTTACCTTTCACGTTCAGGTGGTTCAGAGCCGCTACGGTCAAAAGACCGGAGTTTTCTACCACCATCTTGTGGTTCTCCACGATATCCAGGAACGCGCCGATGAGCTCGTCGTCGGTGACGGTGATGATGTCGTCCAGATTCTTCTGAATATACGGGAAAATCTTGGTTCCCGGAGTCTTCACTGCGGTACCGTCGGCGATGGTGCTGACTGTCGGCAGGGTGGTCACCTTCTTATTCTTCAGAGAAACCTGCATACAGTTGGCGCCTGCGGGCTCCACGCCGATAACCTTGATATTCGGATTCAAAAGCTTTGCCAGAGTAGACACGCCGGTGGAAAGTCCGCCGCCTCCGATGGGAACCAGAATGTAGTCTACCAGCGGCAGCTCCTTTACAATCTCCATGGCAATAGTTCCCTGGCCGGTGGCTACCGCCAGATCATCGAAGGGATGGATAAAGGTATAGCCGTGCTCCTCCGCCAGCTTATACGCATACTCACACGCCTCATCATACACGTCGCCGTGAAGCACGACCTCAGCGCCATAGCTCTTGGTACGCTCCACCTTCATCAGCGGTGTGGTGGTCGGCATCACAATGACCGCTTTTACGCCGTAGGCCTTGGCCGCGTAAGCCACGCCCTGGGCGTGATTTCCGGCGGATGCGGTAATCAATCCCTTGGAGCGCTCTTCGTCGCTTAAGGTACTGATCTTGTAGTAAGCACCGCGAATCTTGTACGCGCCGGTTACCTGCATATTTTCCGGCTTCAGATATACCTTATTGCCGGTGCGCTCGCTGAAATACGGACTGTATAACAGCTTGGTCTCGATCGCTACTTTTTTAACCACCTCTGAGGCTTCTTCGAATTTTTCCAGTGTAAGCATGTTTTTCTCCTCTTATATTGTATTTTTACAAATTTTGTCAGTCATCATTTTCCTGATGGAACAGGGCGTTCACAAATTCGTCCGCGTCAAACTTCTGCAGATCCTCGATGCTCTCACCCACGCCGATGTACTTCACCGGGATACCAAGTTCGGACTGAATTGCCACCGCGATACCGCCCTTGGCTGTGCCGTCCAGCTTCGTCAGAATGATGCCGGTGATGTCGCAGACCTCTTTGAACTGACGGGCCTGCTCCAGGGCATTCTGTCCGGTGGTGCCATCCAAGACGACCAGTGTCTCACGGAAAGCGTCCGGGTACTCCCGGTCGATAATCCGGTTGATTTTCCGAAGCTCCTCCATCAGATTCTTCTTATTGTGAAGACGTCCCGCCGTATCACAGAGTAATACGTCCGCATGCCGTGCCTTGGCCGCGCAGACTGCGTCATAAACTACGGAAGCCGGATCTGCGCCCTCGCTGCCGCCGATAATCTCCACGCCGGCCCGGTTCGCCCACTCGGTCAGCTGCTCACCTGCTGCCGCGCGGAAGGTATCTGCCGCCGCCAGAATCACCTTTTTGCCCTGATCCTTCAGCTTGCCTGCAAGCTTCCCTACCGATGTGGTCTTACCCACGCCATTGACGCCGATGACCAGCACCACGGACTTCTCCTGCTCGAAGCGGTATGCCACGTCGCCCACCTGCATCTGCTCCTTGATACTGTTGATCAGAAGCTGCTTGCATTCGGATGGCTCCTTGATGTGCTGCTCCTTCACCTTCTGCTTCAGATCCTCCAGGATAGCGTTGGTGGCATTAATGCCGATGTCGCCCATGATCAGGATCTCCTCGATCTCCTCATAGAAATCGTCGTCAATCGCGGAATATCCGCTGAAAATACTGTCAATACCGGCCGCGATGTTTGCTCTGGTCTTGGCAAGACCGGAGACCAGACGGCTGAAAAAGCCTTTTTTTTCCTCAGACATTTCATTTCCCCCTGAATTTAACTATTCATCTAATTCCTCTTCAATCAGATTTACGGAAACCAGCGTGGAAACGCCCTTCTCCTGCATGGTAATACCATACAGACGATCTGCGGACTCCATGGTTCCCTTCCTATGTGTAATAATAATAAACTGTGTATTCTTTGTCAACTTATGAAGATATTTTGCAAAGCGGTTTACGTTGGAATCATCCAAAGCTGCCTCAATCTCATCCAGCAGACAGAAGGGCGAGGGTTTCAGGTTCTGAATGGCGAACAGGAGTGAAATGGCCGTCAGGGCCTTTTCTCCGCCGGAAAGCTGCATCATGTTCTGCAGCTTTTTGCCGGGCGGCTGGGCGATAATCCGCACGCCTGCCTCCAGCATGTCCGCATCCGGATCCAGCTCCAGGGTTCCCTTTCCGCCACCGAACAATTCTTTGAAAGCCTTGTCAAACTCTACCCGAATCCGGGCAAACTGTTCTTCGAACTGGCGGCGCATGCCTGTATCCAGTTCCGAAATAATGCCCATCAGGGTCTCCTCGGCCTTTACCAAGTCGTTCCGCTGGGTGTTCATAAATTCATACCGCTCTGAGATATTTTTATAATCCTCAATGGCATTCACATTGACATCACCCAGCTTCCGTATCTCATCCTTCAGCACACTGGTCTGCTTCTTCAGTGCCGCCAAATCCATATTCTCTTCCTGTTTCATGGGAAGGGCTGTGTTGTAGGTCAGCTCGTACTCCTCCCACATGTAATCGGTCAGAGAATCCGCCGTTTCTTCCAGTTTTTCCCTCTGACTGTTCAGGCGGAAAACCTCTTTATCCAGCCGGGTCTGCTTATCGGACAGCTCCTCACGCTTCGTAAAGAAATCCTTCTGGCCGGTCAGCAGTGCTTCCCGCTTGCCGCCAAGCTCTGCGGTCTCACCGTTTAAGCGCTCGCTCCTGGCGATCATGTCCTCTATCTGCTTCCGCAAAGCGCCGATGCCTTCCTCTTTGGCTTCAATGTCGGCATTGCCCTTCTGCATACCCTCGTGAATCTCCTGCTCTTCCGTATGAAGTCTCACAAGCTCCCGCTCAATACGGGCCGCGTTTTCATCCACAAAGCCCGCCTTCTGGGTCAGAGCCGCCAGCTTCAGGTGCGCCTTTTCGTTGTCGCCGATGCTCTCAGCCTCGCTCTGCTTCAGCTCAGCCAATCTTGCCTGCGCCGTCTCGATTCTGGCCTCGTTCTGCTTCTCCTGCTCCTCAGACTCCCGTATTTCCCGGAAAATAGCTTCGCGGCTGTCATGAATATCCGCAAACTGCTTCTCGATTTCCGAGAGTTCCTTTCGAAGTCCGGAATAGCCCTCAATAATCTCATCCAGTCTTGCTTTCGCCTGATCGGAATTCATCTTCGCCGTATTCTGCTGCAGATACAGCCGCTGTAGCTCTGTACTTAAGGACTCTGCCTCCGCGCGCCGCTCCCGGCGCTGCTCCCGCAAAGTTTCGATCTGAAGACGGGCTTCCCGGATATCAGCCTCCAGCTTCTGTACATTCTCTTCCAGCTCCGTCAGTTCCCGCTTTCGGCCAAGCAAATTGCTGGAATTGCGGAAGGCTCCGCCGGTCATGGAGCCGCCGGGGCTTAAGGACTCGCCCTCCAACGTGACGATAAAGATAGAATGCTTGTATTTCCGGGCAATGCGGATAGCGTCGTCAATGTGCTCTGCCACCAGTACCCGGCCCAGCAGATGCTGTACTACCCGATCATACTTTTTGTCCGCCCGTATCAGAGTACTGGCAAGGCCGATGGCGCCCTTTTCCTTCAGGGCCTCCGGCTTCGCGAAGCCGCCCCGTCCACCCACGCTGGTCAGGGGCAGGAAGGTGGCCCGGCCAAACCGGTTCTTTTTCAGATATTCAATCAGCTCCTTGGCAGTATCCTCATTTTCCGTGACAATATTCTGGATGCTGCCGCCCAGAGCTGTCTCGATGGCGGTCTCATACCGCTGATCCACTTTGATGAGGTCCGCTACCACGCCCTCGATGCCCGGCACGTTCTTTTTCTGCTCCATGACCTTGCGGATGCTGTTGCCGTAGCCATCGTAGCGCTCGGCCATGTTCCGCAGGGATTCCAGGCGGGAGGATTCCCGGTGAAAAGCGCTCTGGCCAATCTCCAACTCCTCGTTCTTTTTTCCCAACTCCCGGCGCAGGCCTTCGGCTTCCGCCTCCTTCTCCCGCTGAGCTTCCGACAGTGTAATAATTCTTCCGGAAATTTCTTCCAGTTTCTTCAGATGTCCTTCGTACTGTACCCGCTGCTCTTCCTCACTGCTTTTCGCCAGCAGCAGCTTCTGATTCAGCTCCGTTCTCCGAATCTGGGCCTGCTCCTGCATGGCGTCGTAGCGCTGCAGGCGGCCCTTGGTGGAGGCCCGCTCATTTAACAAACTGATGATGGTGTTCTTGCAGATCTCAGCGGCTGTATTTTCCGCCTCGATCTGCTCCCGCAGCTCCTGTAAGCGCGCGTCGGCCTCGCCGGAAACGGAGGCAGCTGCCTCCAGCTGCTTTGCAAGCTCCGCCTGCTCTGCCGCCAGTTTTTCTCTGGCCTCCTGCCGCTCCTTCACATCCGCCGCGATATTTTTCAGACGTCCTTCCAGCTGCTCGCCGCCCTGTCGGACGGAGTTGATCTGCTCCTTCAGGACTTCAATCTGGCCTTCCAGCTGCTGACGGCCCAGACCCGCCCTGGACGCCGCTTCCTTCGTCTCATCCAGACGTCGGTTCAGCTCCTCTAACTCTTCTTCGATGCGGGCGTGTTCCTTTTTGATATTCTCATACTGTCCGGTAGTCTCTTTTAACTCCCGATCCGTATCGCTGATTTTCTGCTCCAGCTCCGTCAGCGCCCCCTGGACACGCTCCGTCTCCAAAAGGAACATATTCACATCGCAGAGCTTTAATGCTTCTTTTTTCTTCAGATATTCTCTGGCTGCCGCTGACTGCTTTTCCAGCGGTCCCAGCTGCTTTTCCAGCTCCGCCAGAATGTCGTTAATGCGGACGATGTTCTGCTTCTCGTCCTCCAGCTTCTTCTGGGCCGTGTTCTTCCTGCGTTTGAATTTCACGATTCCGGTGGCCTCGTCGAAAAGCTCCCTGGACTCCTCCGGCTTACTGCTTAGAATCCGGTCAATCTGGCCCTGTCCGATGATGGAATAGCCCTCTTTACCAATACCGGTATCGTAAAACAGCTCGTTGATATCCTTGAGCCGACAGGCTGCGCCATTGATCAGGTACTCGCTCTCGCCGGAACGGTAGAGACGTCTTGACACCGTCACCTCTTCATAATCTATGGACAGCTGATGATCGGAATTATCCAGCGTAATCGCCACATAGGCATAGCTTAAGGGCCGCCGGTTTTCGGTTCCCGCGAAGATGACGTCCTGCATACTGCCGCCTCGCAGCTGCTTCACCCGCTGCTCGCCCAGAACCCAGCGCACCGCGTCCGCCACATTGCTCTTGCCGCTGCCGTTGGGTCCTACAATGCCGGTGATCCCGTTGTGAAAATCGAATACAATCTTATTTGCAAAGGACTTAAAGCCCTGTACCTCTATACTTTTTAAATACATTCCTTACCCCGTTATCCGCGGACTTTTCTGGCCAGAAGTGCCCGGTACGCCGCTTCCTGCTCCGCCGCCTTCTTAGTCCGGCCGCTGCCGCTTCCAAGCACCTTCTCGCCCAATACCACATTTACCGTGAACCGCTTATTGTGATCCGGTCCCTCTTCCTTCACCAGTTCATAGTGAATCGGTTCCTCGGTTTCACTCTGAATCTGCTCCTGAAGGATAGTCTTGCTATCATAAAAGAGTTTTTTATGCTCAATGTCATTTAAAATAAAATGATGTACGAATTCTTTTGCATTAGCAAAACCACCGTCCAGATAAATCGCGCCAAGCAATGCCTCCATGGCATCTGAGGTAATGGAATCCCTGTCACGTCCGCCGGTCAGCTCCTCGCCTTTTCCCAGCCTCAGCCATTCGCCTAACCCCAGGTCTCTCGCGCACAGCGCCAGGGTCTGCTCACAGACGATGCTCGCGCGGGTACGGGTGGCCTCACCCTCCGGCATGGTCGGATAATTCTGATACAGGAACTCACTGGTGGCAAGCTCCAGTACCGCATCTCCTAAGAACTCCAGGCGCTCGTTGTTCTGCAGGCGGTCCCAGTGGCGCTCGTTGGCATAGGAGCTGTGGCACAGGGCGTGCTCCAAAAGCCTCCGGTCGTGAAAATGGTAACCCAGTTTGTTTTCTAATTCTTCCAGCTTCATTTGTTCTCCTCACAAACAATAACGTAAAAATGTCTCAGAAAAGCCGCAGCCTTTCTGAGACAAGTTTCATATTCTTCTTAGTCCTTCTTCAGATTGCGAATGGCTTCCACCGCGTCGCCGACGGACACGATTTTCTCAGCTTCCTCCTGGGCGATCTCGATGTCGAATTCTTCTTCGATTCCCATGATAATCTGAAATACGTCCAGAGAATCTGCTCCCAAATCGTCTACAAATGTGGTGTCCATGGTGATCTCATCCTCATCCACATTCAGAACATCCGCAATAATTCCTTTCAGTTTTTCAAATTCCATTGTTTCATCCTTCCTCTCTTACGATATTCTCTTTAATCTTATCATTAATCCGCTGCTCTTTAAATGTTACGCACTGGATAATGGAGTTCTTTACTTCTTTTGCTTTGGAGCTTCCGTGGGTCTTCACCACCAGGCCCTTAAGACCCAGAAGCGGCGCTCCGCCGTATTCGGTAGCATCAAAGGACTTCAGCGTCTCCTTCAGCGCCGGCTTCACCAGCAGCGCGCCGATTTTGCTTCGGAGAGTGCTCATCATACCGGCCTTGATCTTGCTGACCAGCACGGCTCCCACGCCCTCATAAAGCTTCAGGATGACATTTCCTACAAAGGCCTCACAAACGATAACGTCCGCCTGTCCGTGGGGAATCTCTCTTGCCTCAATATTGCCCACGAAATTGATACCCTCACACTCCTTCAGAAGCGGATAAGTCTCTTTCACCAAGGCGTTGCCCTTCTCCTCCTCGGCTCCGATATTCACGATAGCCACCCGGGGATTCTTCACGCCCATGACGTGCTCCATGTAGATGGAACCCATCTTGGCAAACTGTACCAGATGAGACGGTCTGGCATCCACGTTGGCTCCGCAGTCAATCAGCAGAGACACGCCTTTTTCCGTCGGAATTAACGGCGCCAGGGGCGGTCTCTCCACGCCCTTGATGCGTCCCACCAGAAGCTGGCCTCCTGCCAGTACGGCTCCCGAGCTGCCTGCCGATACGAAGGCGTCCGCCTTCTCCTCTTTTACCAGCTTCAGTCCGACTACAATGGAAGAGTCCTTCTTCGTCCGGATAGCTGCCACCGGCGGCTCCGCCGTCTCGATCACCTCTGTCGCGTTCACGACCTCTACCTGCTGCTCTCTGTATGAATATCCCTTTAGCTTCTCCCGAATCAGTTCTTCTTTGCCCACGAGCAGAACCTGAATGTCCTCCCGCAGCGCTACGGCTTCCATGGCGCCCTTGATAATCTCGTCCGGCGCATTGTCGCCGCCCATTGCGTCCACCGCAACTCTGATCATATCCTGCATAAATCCTTCCTCCTGATCTCCTGATCCTATGTATGCAGATCCTTTATCATAATACTAAATATCAAATGAGAAATCAACAGTTTCTTTTGGGTTTGATTTTTTCGCTGATCCATGTATAATTACAATAAATACAACAATTTTGACAACATATTTTACATAATATAAGAATTTCAGAGGAATCTTTATGCAGAAAAAAGCTTTAGGAAATACAGACATCAAAGTCAGCGTCGCGGGCTTCGGGGTGCTTCCCATGGGTCCAAGCCAGCTGGCTCTGCCGGTGGAGCAGGGTGCAGCGGTGATCCGCTACGCGCTGAAAAGAGGATTTAATTTTCTGGATACGGCGCAGTACTACCGAACCTATCCGTATATCAAAAAGGCACTGGAACATGAGGGCTTTGACGATGTGGTCATTTCCTCCAAATCCCTCTGTACCGATTATGACGGGATGATGGAAGCGGTGCTGGAGGCCCGGGAGGAGCTGGGGCGCGACGTCATTGATATTTTTCTCATGCATGAGGTACGTTCGGGACAGCTTGAGGAGCGGGCCGGGGCTTGGGACGCGTTACAGGACGCCCGGGCAAAGGGGCTGGTGCGGGCCATCGGACTCTCTACCCATCACATTGATGTCACGGAGGCCGCCGCTTCCATGCCGGAGCTGGATGTGGTCTTTCCGCTGATCAATTACGCTGGACTGGGGATTCGAAAAGGGGATGCCTTCGGTTCGAAAGAGGAAATGCTCGCGGCCATCCGCCGCTGCCACCGGGCTGGCAAGGGCGTCTTTTCCATGAAAGCCTTCGGCGGCGGAAGTCTCACGTCCCATTATCAGGAAGCGCTTGACTATGTATTCTCCAAAGAGGAAATCGATTCGGTCATGATCGGCTTTGGAAAAAACGCGGAGGTGGACGATCTCATCGCCTATCTCGACGGCTCCATGCCAAAGACCTACAACCCGGACGTCTCCAAAAAGAGGGTCTACATCAACCAGGAGGACTGCGAGGGCTGCGGCTCCTGCAAGGCCGCCTGTCCCGCCGGGGCCATCTTTTACAACGACAACGGCCTGGCTGAGGTCAACCATGACAAATGCCTGACCTGCGGGTACTGCAGCCCGGTGTGTCCGGTGCGGGCTGTAATTATGTATTAGTCAGCGATATAGAAAGAAAATACCACCTGTCAAATGACAAGTGGTATTTTTTATGGAGCTGTGCGCTCAATATCCGAACTCGAGATAGTGAGCGTATTGTTCCCCGAAATGTTGAAAGTCAACACGAGCTTGCGTCCTTTGTCCCCATCATCGTACACATAAACCGAGTTGACAAGCGTGTCGATGATACGCCGCTGATACTCAACATCTTCTATATCACCCCTCTTGAACGATTCGAGCCAATACATAATTCGCTCCTTCGTCAAGAGGGGCTTTTTCATTTCCTCCCGGGCAATCTGCCCTTCGAGGTCTCTGCGTTCTTCTTCCAGCTCCTCAAGACGTTCCTTCGTTGTTGGTGTGATAATGCCTTGCTCTATTGCAGACATGAGGTTCTTGATTCTCTTATTGGTCTCCTTCAATCGTTCCTGTAAACCTATGAGAATGGAGGTGTCTTGAAGCTCCTTCTCAATCAGCTCCATAGCTCGAGTGGATATTTTTTCTATGTTTTCATCGGTGAGTACCTGTTGCACCGTGAACTCAACGACAGTCCGCTCGAGCCATTCTTTTTTCTCGACTTTCTTCTCACAGTTATGCTTCCTCTTACGATTTACGCACTTGTAGTAATGGTGAACCTTCCCGGTCTTTGAAGTGCCACTCTCACCCACCATAGGCTCGCCACAGTGACCGCAGAAGACCTTTGTAGTGAGTAGATAGTCCTCTATGGCTTTGGATTTTGCCCGGGCTGTGTAGTTGTGCCGGAAGGTTGCTTGCACCTTATCGAACAAGGTCTTGTCGATGATAGGAGGTACTGCGTCCTCCAAGACTACATCATCGTATCGGTACACTCCAATGTATTTATCATTTCGCAGAATCCGGGACAAGCTGTTCTTATTGAAAGCATTTCCTCGGGAGGTCTTGAACCCATGCTCATTCAACCAGTTTACAATCTGCGTTTTGGACTTGCCCTCTGCGTACATCGTGAAGATAGTTCTGACGGCTTTTGCACCTACTGGGTCAATCTCATACTGACGGTCATTTCCTATCTTATAACCAAGCACAGGACTTCCCATAGCGATACCGTGGAGAGCGTTCTCTTTCATACCTCGCTTGATACTCCGGGCAAGGTTCTCGCTGTAATACTCCGCATAGCCCTCGAGGACGGATTCAAGAATGATTCCTTCCGGGGTGTCCGGCATTGGTTGTTTGGCGTAGAAAATCTTCACACCATTACGTTTGAGCTTTGCTTTGTAAATGGCACTGTCGTACCTGTTTCGGGCGAAGCGGTCGAGGGTGTACATAATCACAGCGTCAAAATGCCCCTTCTCGCTGTCTTTGATAAGCCGCTGGAAGCTCGGTCTGTTGTCTGTCTTGCCGGAGATAGCCCGGTCGATATATTCGTCTACGACAATAAAGTCGTTCTTGAGAGCAAATTCGTGACATTCACGAAGCTGTCCCTCGATTGATTCTTCTCGTTGGTTGTGGCTCGAGTAACGAGCATATATTACCGCTTTGATAGTCTCACCTCCAATATCTTCTTTCTATATATCAAAGCGAAGGGAATGACCTTATCACATTGCCGCAGTTGTTCCCTTATCCCCCTCAAGCTCCTCACGGTTCTCAAATTCATAAGCCATAGACATGAACTCATGCTTCGCTCGCCGGGACAGTCCTCGGTAGATACGAAGAATGTCTTCCTCGTCTTCGTTGGCTGGTTTGGTCTCGGGTAAGTCTTCCTCGTCTGCGAAGAAGTCCATGACGGAACACTCAAGCAATTTTGCCATTTCCAGCATTTCGGATTCCTTCGGTAATGACCCTTTAGTGTTGATGGCTGTTGCGAAAGAACTTGAACCCTTAACAGCTTTGACAATGGCGGTCAGATTCGTGCCTTTTTCAGCACAGATACGATTGATATTCTCTGCGAATGTCATAGTGATTCCTCCTCTGCAAAAAATAAATTCGTAAAAACCGAATTTTCCTATTGACAATTCGCATAATAAGAATTAGAATAAGAACATGAAGTTCGGAAAATGCGAATTGGCAATAAGAAAGCGACCTCTCGAAAATGGCAGTTTTCGGGAAGTTATAGTTATTGATGGTCTTATAAGAATAATAACAATAATTCGCCTATTTGTCAATGGCAATTCTGATTTCAAGAATTTATATCGTGAAGGAGGTAAGAGATTCGTGGACATTAAAGAGAGAATGACAAATGTGGGAATGACACAGGTAGACATGATACTGGAATTGCAGAAGCGAGGTTATGCAGTTCAGCCGCCTATGATGTCAAGTATTCTCCGAGGGGTTTATACCTATCCCAAGGCAAAGCAGATTCTCGCTGTTTGCAAGGAAATTCTCAAGGAACGTGAGAATGAATGAGCCTGTCAGAAGTACAGGTAAATGACCTCGCAAGACCCTTAGTGGGTATCATCACAAAGTTTTACGCAGACCCTAAGAATGAGGAGGATTTTCAGAAATGGCTACGCAATGTAGAGGAACAAAAACAAAAAGAATCAACAGACATAAGCTCGCTGTGATTCAAGCATATATCATCATCGGTACGCTGGTACTGATTGGCTTTATCGGTGGTCTTGTCGTAGGACGAGCTACCGCTCCGAAGAAACAAGTTACCGTAACGGAGACGGCTGAAGTTCCTTCCTACGAAGCCGATTCCCTCCCGGTTGCCGAAGAAGTTACATATTTCGATGTACCACTTTCACACAGCTTGCAGAGATACATCTACGAGGTGTGTGCGGACGAAAATGTTCCAGTGTCACTCATTATCGCAATGATAGACCAAGAGAGCAAGTTCAACCCGGAAGTGGTTAGTAAGACCGGGGATTACGGTCTCATGCAGATTAACACCATCAATCACGAATGGCTGGCAGAGGAATACAGAACAGCGGATATGCTTGACCCATATCAGAATGTTTTCTGTGGAATTAAGGTCATTGGTTCGTACATTCAGAACTACAATGACTACGGTTTAGCTCTGATGGCATACAACATGGGTGACTACGGTGCTAAGAAAGCATGGGAAAACGGTATCAAATCCACCTCATACAGTGAGAGCGTTCTTGCTCTCATGCAAAAGTATGAACAGGAGGTGAATGTAAATGCCACAAATGCTGACGCTAAGTAACGGCAGACCCGAAACAATCCTATCCCCGAAGGATTTTGAGGATTTGATTGATAAGCACATGGGTATGGACTGTGCGAATTACTATCAGAATCAGATAGAACAGCTTTCAGAACTCATTCGAGACCTTGACAGTTATGTGGACGATAAAGACGTTCACTCGACCGTCAAGGAGGTGCTGAAAGAACATGGCTACTAACCGAAAAATCGGTAACAGTTTTGAGACCGAGTTCTGTGAGCTACTGTTCCAGCATGGATTTTGGTGTCACAACATGGCGCAGAACGCCGCCGGGCAACCAGCAGATGTTATCGCTGTTAAAAACAAAACGGCGTACCTCATTGACTGTAAGGTGTGTTCAAACAACCGATTCCCTCTCTCGAGAGTGGAAGAAAATCAGCACTTTGCTATGGAAACATGGAAAGCCTGTGGAAATGGCGAGGGCTGGTTCGCACTCAAGGTCGAGGACGAAATCATTATGATTCCTCACTTTTCAATGGTGGCTCTCTCCTATGAGAAGTCAACTCTGAATCTGACGGACATTCGAGAGTATGGAACGCCACTGGAAAGGTGGTTGAAGAAATGCTGATTGAAGTCTCAAACACACTGACAGTCGAGAACCCTACCCCGGAAATGGTGCTGTGGTGCAAGAGAAACCTCACCATACCAAACCCGGAATATGCGAAGAAATCTCGCATGAACCTGTGGCTCGGTAACACGCCGAAAGTCCTGTCACTCTATGAGACCCGAGGAACAACGCTGGTGCTTCCGTTTGGAACACTCCGACTACTACCGAAGGACATATCCGATAAGGCACTGTTCTTGAGCGAATTTGCCGCCCCTGTGGAGGTAAATTATAACGCCGATGTTCCACTTTATGACTACCAAGAAATCGCCGTACAAGCGATGGTAGCCGCCAAGTATGGGATATTACAGAGTGCCGCCGGAAGCGGTAAAACGCAGATGGGTATTGCCCTCGCCGCAAGGCTGGGACGGCGTACATTATGGCTCTGCCACACACTCGACCTTATTAAACAGAGTAAGGAACGAGCCAAGCTCTATATGAGCGAAGACCTCATGGGTACTATCACGGAAGGAAAAGTCAATCTCGGTGAGGGAATCACCTTCGCCACGATTCAGACCATGTGCAAGCTCGACCTCGCACAGTACCGGGACTACTGGGATTGCATAATCACAGACGAGGTACACAGGGTCAGCGGCAGTCCTACCGCCGTGACACAGTATCAAAAAGTGCTGAACAGTTTATCGGCACGACACAAATACGGTCTGTCAGCAACGGTACACAGGTCAGATGGAATGATTAAAGCTACCTACGCCCTCGTTGGTGAGGTTGCCTACAAAGTCCCGAACGAAGCTGTGGCTGACAAGATTATGAAGGTAGGTATCTACCCTGTGGGTACAGGGGTGCAGATAAGCCGGGAAGCCCTTAACACGGACGGAACGCTGAACTACACAAAGCTCATTACCTATCTTACCGAAAACGCCGCCCGGAATCAGCTCATTGCAGATTCCATTGAGCAGAGACCTTCTCTGATTCTGTCGGACAGGCTGAATCACCTCGAGGTGCTGATAAGTCTTCTCCCGGCTGATATGCGGAAGGACGCTGTGATGATAAGCGGCAAAATGACAACTAAAAAGGGCAAGGCTGAACGAGAACAGGCTCTTGAGGACATGAGGAGAGGCAAGAAGAAATACCTCTTTGCTACATACTCACTGGCGAAGGAAGGGCTGGACGTACCACGGTTGGAGCGTCTGTACCTCACCACCCCACAGAAGGACTACGCTGTGGTGACACAGAGTATCGGGCGTATCGCTCGTACCTTCGATGGAAAGTCAGACCCTATCGCCTACGATTTCGTGGACGATATAGCTTACCTCGTGAAGTCCTATAAGAAGCGATGTACGACCTATCGAAAGAACGGCTGTTACTTCGTAAAGGAAGGAGGGACAAGCCCATGCGATTGATTTCTTATGACTGTGAGGTCTTCGCCTATGACTGGCTCGTAACCCTCAAGGATAAGGAAACAGGCGTTTACACCTGTATTTGGAACGACAACGAAGCTCTGAAAATGGCATTGTCCGATGATTGTATCTATGTCGGTTTCAACTCGAAACACTACGACCAGTACATCATCAAAGCGATTGCCGCCGGGTTTGCCACGGAGGAAATTAAAAAGGTCAACGATTTCATTATTGCCGGAGGGCAAGGCTGGCAGTGTCCGCTTCTCGATGGTATCTACTTCCGTTTCAGTAATGTGGATATTCGAGACGATACGCAACAGGGGTTATCCCTTAAAGCCATTGAAGGACACCTCGGTATGTCGGTTAAAGAATCCAGCGTACCGTTTGACATTGACCGTCCTCTGACCCCGGAGGAAAAAGCCGAGACGGAGTTCTACTGTAAACATGACGTTGATACCGCCGAGAGACTGATTGACATTCGTAAAGACTACTTGAAGAACAAAATCAACCTCGGTCGGCTGGCTGGTCTTGATGAAGTCAAGGCAATGGGTATGACGAACGCCAAACTGACTGCGGCAATGCTGAAAGCAACCAAGAAGCCACACGATGATGAACGCAAGTATGTCTACCCGGACAATCTGCGAAAAGAGTACATACCACCCGAGGTTTTCGCTTTCTTCGATAGAATGTATGACCTCTCCATTTCAGACAGTGAGCTTTTCAAAGGCAAGTTCAATCTGAACATCGGTGAGTGTCCTGTGACACTCGGGTATGGCGGTATTCATGGTGCAATCCCAAACTTCTTTTGGGAGGAAACCAAGGATAGAGGAATTTGGAATGAGGACGTAGGAAGCTACTACCCACACCTCTGTACCATCAATGGGTACACAAGCAGAAACATTCCGTCTCCGCAGATTTACGAGGACATTCTCGACCGCCGTATGAAAGCGAAAGCCGCTGGCGATAAGCACACGGCGAACGCTCTGAAACTGGTTTGCAACACCACCTACGGTTGCTTGCTGAATCAGTACAACGACCTCTACGACCCTCTCATGGGTAGGTCGGTCTGCATTTCCGGGCAGTTATATCTACTGGAACTTGCAGAGCATTGTTACCAAGAGATTGAAGGACTGCGAATTGTCCAGCTCAACACGGACGGTATCATGGTCGAGTGCGATAAGAAGGACTACGACACACTGACCGCTATCTGTGCTGAATGGCAGTCTCGTACAGGCTTTGACCTCGAGGAAGATACCGTTGTCAAGATAGCGCAGAAAGACGTAAACAACTACGTTGAGGTTCAGCCGGGCGGCAAAGCAAAAGCCAAAGGCGGCTATCTCGTGAAGGGTATCGCTCCGGCTGGTGCTTTCAATATCAATAACTCCTGTGTGATTGTGGCTACCGCCCTCAAGGAGTTCTTTGTAAACGGAACGCCTGTCGAAGACACCATCAATAGTTGCGATGATATTTTCCAGTTTCAGATTATCGCCAAAGCCGGGGCGAAGTACCGGGAAGCCTATCATGTGGTGGACGGTGAAAAGCAGTCCGTTCAGAAGGTGAACCGAGTGTACGCCACAGCGGACGAGAGATACGGAAAAATCTTCAAGGTGAAAGCCGAGGACGATTCCGAAGCGAAAATAGATTCTCTCCCGGAACACTGTATCATCGACAACGATAACGAGCTGTCCATTGACGAGGTAGACAGAAGTTTCTACATTGCAATGGCGAAAAAGCGAGTTGACGATTTCAAGGGTATCAAACCCGAAAAAACTAAAAAGCCAAGGAGGACAAAGAAAATGGCAACTACTACCAAGACCACAAATGTATATCAGAAGCTCCTTACTGCAAGGGCAAAGTTCCTTGAAGCGAACGTGGAGAAGACAGGAAAGAATATGCACCTGTCCTTCAAATACTTCGAGCTTGAGGACATTGTACCGACCGCTATCCGCATTTTCAATGAGGTTGGTCTTATCCCTGTGGTGAACTTCACCGCTGATGTTGCAACCATGAACATCATCAACACCGACAACCCGGAGGAATCCGTACCGTTCGTTGCTCCGTTCAATCAGATTGCTCCTATCGTGAGCAACGCTGGCAAACAGGCTACAAACGAAATGCAAGCTCTCGGTTCTTCCATCACCTATATGCGCCGTTACCTGTATATGATTGCGCTGGACATTTGCGAGAGCGATTCCATTGACGCAAATCTCGGCAATGGCGAGACTGCTTCCGCTCCGGCGGCAGAGAAGAAAGCCCCGGCTACTCCCGAGCAGAGACAGGAAGTGAAGGAGAATCTGACTGCTCCGGCTGACAATGCTTCTGCTTTACAGATTAAGGGTCTGAAAGCTGTTCTCAAGAAGCTCAAGGACGCTGACCCGAGCAAGGAGGAACTGATTGCGAACATCGCAGTACAGACCAAGGGATTCACGGAGATTTCCAAGTCCGATTGCGAGACGCTGATTCAGAAGATTACCGCAATGCTGGAAGGAGGGGCTAAGTAATGGCAGACATTAAGTGGCTCGAGGGCAATCGTATTCAGATTGCCCCTCCCAAGAGAACCAAGAAAATCACAGGTACTCGCTTCGCTACTATCCTCGGTCTGAATCCGTGGAGTACCGCATTTGAAATGTGGTGTGCGATTACCAAGACCTATGAGAAGCCCTTCGAGGACACTATCTACACGGTTGCTGGTAAGACCATCGAGCCGAAACAGGCTCGCTACATGGAGCAGTCCTACGGTATGGACATTGTTCGCCCTTCCGATGTGTGGGGTGAGGACTACTTCAATAAGACATGGGGAGATTTCTTCTCGGAGAGCAAACACCTCGGCGGTATGTGGGACTATCTGATGAAGGGTGAAGACGGCAAGACCATCGAAGCTGTTCTCGAAATGAAGACCACCAAACGTGCGGAGGACTGGCAGAACGATGTTCCCGAGTATTACGCATTACAGGCGGCATTATACGCTTACCTGTACGGTGTGGACGATGTGATTATGGTCGCTTCCTTCCTTGACGAGAAGGACTACAAAGACCCGGCGGCGTATCAGCCGACCGCAAGCAACACCATCACTGTTGAGTTCAAGGTCTCCGAGCGTTACCCGGACTTCGCAGACAAGGTAGCCGCCGTTGAGCAGTGGTGGGTTGATTATGTCGATACTGGTATCTCCCCGGAGTATGACGAGAAGAAGGACGCTGAAATCCTTGCGGCACTCCGCACCAACACCCTGTCTCCCGAGACTGACATTGAAGCTCTGATTGCAGAAGCCGAAGGTCTCAAGAAGGAGCTGGACAAGATTTCCGCTTCTACCGCAGACAAGGAGAAGCGTCTCAAGACCATCAATGACATTATCAAGGAACACGCTATGGGGCAGTTCCGTGATGATGATAAGAAGGTCGAGGTCAAGGGTTCTACCTATGTGTGGACTATCTCTCGTTCCGAGACTACCAGCGTTGATAAGGACGCTCTGAAAGCTGACGGATTGCTGGATAAGTACAGCAAGAAATCTGAAACCTACCGTATGACGGTTAAATAAGGAGGACAAATTCATGGCAAACAGTAAGGAACTGACCGAACAGGTCATGGAACTGCATAAGAAGCAGACCGAGGAAATGAAAGCTCTCGAAGAACAACGTGAGGAAGCTCTCAAGGTTGAGAAGTACGATGAAGCCGCTGTTGAGCTTCACAATATGTACAACAGCTATATCAAGGCTGGTTTCACCGAGGAACAGGCATGGAAGTTGACGGAAATCGTCTTCGCCAACAGTACGAAAAAAGGATTTTTTTAAGGAGGACACTACAATGGCAAGAATCCCTATGACGAGCGGTTTTGTAATTATCCCGGAGGGAGAATACGTTTTCCGCATTTATGACGCAACCTATGACGAGGATTTCGGTCGTATCGAAATCAAGCTGGTAAACGCACAGGGCGCAACCCACACCGAGCGTTTTTCTATCAAGGATAAGAATGACGAGTACAACGAAAAGGCTCTGAACGCTTTCTCCTACTTCGCTAAGACGGCTATGAATGACTACACGATGGAGGACATTGACCCGGAACAGCTTATCAATCACTACATTCGTGCAGAGGTTGTTCACACCAAAGTTCCGAGCAACAAAGACCCAAACAAGGAAGTCACTTTCGCAAACCTCGGGGACAAGTCTCCGGCAGATGGTTTCGACACCGAGCCTGTCGCTCGTGCGCTCACTCTCGGCAGTGGTAACAATGCCGCTCCGAAAGCCGCACCTAAGACACAGACTGCTTCCGCTCCGGCTAAGACTGGACTGGATATTGACGCACTGTTGGGTTAAGCAATCAGCCGGGAGGGGCAAGTTCCTCTCCCGGATTTTTAATAGGAGGTGTCGCATGACAGATAATGTCAATCACCCGGCACATTATGAGACCGGGAAATTCGAGTGCATTGAGGTAATGCTCGAGACACAGGGCGTGGAAGCTGTTCTGAATTTTTGTCAGTGCAATGCTTTCAAGTATCTGTATCGTGCCAAGCGGAAGAATGGTCTCGAGGACATGAAGAAAGCCGTTTGGTATCTGAACAAATATATCGAATTGAAGGAGGGTCATAACTATGACGAAACGACAGTTGGTGAAATGGCTGGAAGCCAAACAGAGTGACGCAAAGGCAGAGGTCGAAATCCAGTACGCAACGGCTGAAAAAGCCTATTTTGCACAGAGAGACGAAGCTCTGAAAATCAATGAAACTGTGGACGAGGTGTTCCGTTTGATTTCGGAAGCTGATACGGTGGCGAACCGCTGGAAAGAAGCTCTCGAGAAGGTTGAAGGGATTGATACTACCTGTGGTTGGTACACCTCTTTGACAACGAAGCTCTCTGATTTGTCTGATAAAGAGAACATTCGTATGTACATTATGAAGGATTTCACGGACGGTACTGACGCTCTCCGTCAGTTGAAAGCAAAGCGTTCCGAAACCCTTCGTGAAATTGAGAAGAATTATATCAATGTGATTGCGAATGTGGAATCCATGAAGAACGCAAAGACGGCGGTTGAGTATCTTGAGAAGCTGGGGTTCGACCTGTCCGCTCTGATTGAAGCTGACAATCACCCTGTTACTACCGCACTCACTGTGGAGGTAGATACCAAGTTTCTGTTTATCGGAGGTGAAAAGAAATGACAATCAATGAGTATCAGACCGAAGCTCTCCGCACTGCGGCTGGCATGAACCACCCGAACAATGACGAGATTCTTCTCAACGGCGTTATGGGTCTCTGTGGTGAATCCGGCGAGTGTGTGGACATGGTTAAGAAGTACCGCTTCCAAGGTCACGAGCTGGACAAAGCTCACCTCGCAAAAGAGCTGGGCGATGTGGCGTGGTATCTCGCAGTTACCGCCCACGCTATCGGCTACGACCTCGAGACGGTGTTGCAGATGAACGTAGACAAGCTCCGCAACCGTTACCCGAATGGGTTCGAGAAAGAGCGCAGTCTTCACAGACAGGAGGGTGACGTATGACACTGGCAGAACGTATTGAGAAGTTCAATAACCTCATGGGTGACATTGTTCCCCCGGAGGTCAAGAAAGACCTGTTGGAGAAGGGATTCTTCACCGCTCCGGCAAGCACTAAGTATCACGGTAATTATGAGGGTGGTTTGTTCGACCACAGCTACATGGTAGCTCACTACCTCAAGAAGCTCACGGAGGAGTGCCGTCTTGACTGGCAGAACCCTCGCTCACCTCTGCTGGTTGGTATGTTCCACGACCTCTGTAAGATGGACAACTACCAGCACCCGGTCATTGCTGAAACTCTCGGCGGCGAGGAAATCAGAGACGATTTCAAGTGGGAATACGCTACGGACACTCTGCTCAAGGGTCACGGTGATAAGTCGGTTATGGTGCTGGCACAGTATTTCAAGCTCACCGAGGAGGAAATCATGTGTATTCGCTATCACATGGGAGCTTTCTGCGATAAGTCCGAATGGAACGATTATACACGAGCAGTGCATAAATATACAAATGTTCTGTGGACACACCAAGCCGATATGCTCGCTTCTCATATAGAGGGGGTGTGAGGTATGGTGGCAAGAATCCCGAATTTGGAGCTTCTGCTCTATAAGGCACAACAGGCTCTCGCCCATGACCCGGACTTCGTTCAGAAGATTGCCGAGATTAAGGAGAATGATAGCCGCAAGAAAGTCTACCTCGATTTCAGTGTTGAGTGTTTCTCACAGATTTGGGGTAGCACCTGTACCGGGTTCGATGTGACCGAAGCTGGTGAGCCTGTTATGGCTGGTTCGGCTATGACCGAGGAATACACCACCATCGTACATGAGAAGACCACAGATACCTACTGTGTGTTCTTCGGAGACCGCCCTTGCTACAAGGTGGATAACCCGAGCAACGAGTTTTACGAGGACATGATGAAGCGTCAGATGGCAAGCCTGTCTCGAGCCAAGAACCGCTATTAAGGAGGAGTGAGCGATGATTAAATTTGAGAAACCCGATGTATGGGGCTGGGAACACGCTATCCGAGGAATGAGAAATCCCCTCAATAGCTGGGAACGCTCCGACAGCTACCCGGCGGTTGACTGCGGCAAGTGTGGAATCATCGACCGAGAAGGTATCTGTCACCCGAAGGAGCATGACTGTACTCCGTATGAGTGCTATGCAATCGGTGACAATGATAAAGACCTTATGACCCGGCTCATTCGTGGCGGCGCACCTCACCGTAAGTTCCTTCGTCAGATTTTCGTATCGGTGGATATTACCGCTCCTCTCTATTGGTGGAAGGAGTTCGATACATACAAGGTCGGCACGACAGCTAATAGCTGTTCCACCATGCACAAGATACAGGCAAAGGAGTTCACCTTCGAGGACTTCTCCTGTGAGCATTTGGACGAGCCGAGCAAGGCGATTCTCGGTGTTGTGATTAACGAGCTTAACAACAATCGTGGCTGGTACAACGATTACAACAGGCTCGTGAGTGAGGGTGATTTCACCGATGTTGAGCGTAAGCAGTTTTGGTGGAACATGATTCAGCTTTTGCCCTCCTCTTTCAATCAGAAGCGAACGGTCACTATGACCTACGAAAACCTTCTGAATATGCTGGAATATCGCAGAGGTCACAAGCTGGACGAGTGGCGTATGTTCTGCGATTGGATTCTCACCCTCCCTCATGGTTCGCTCTTGAAGGAAGGTGTGGGTAATGAACAGAGCTGAACGGCGTAGGCAGAAGAAAGCCGGAATAAAGGTGCAGAAAGAACCCACTCTGAATCTGAAAGTCAGTGATTTCGACCACATGGTCTCTCATGCGGAGAAGTCAGCCAAGGAAAGAGCGACAGCGGCGGCAATCCACGAAATCGACCGACAGATTCTTGAGCATGACGAAGCCTATTCTCTCGACATTGACGCAATGGTGCTGTGGACGCTTCATGTTTACCTCGGGTTCGGTAAGAAGCGTCTCGAGAGATTCTACCGGGATATGTTGAAGGAACACATTCACATGAGGGAGGTCTACGAAATGGACGATACCTACCCGGAACGCTACAAACTCAAGGAGCTTTGCAATGTCGATGTGGAAGCTCTGAATAATGAATTTAAGGAGGTTATACACAATGTATAAGTTGAAGAACGTCAACGGCAGAGTGAACGCTCTGCTCCGCACCGGGAAGGACTTCGTAAAGAACAACCTCTCCGTGTCTGCGGCACAGCATATCATTGATACTGGTAAGCTGGTGGAATCTGACAACCCGGACTACCCTATCTGCATTGATGACCAGTGGTATTTCGAGGGCGTTGAGGTCAAGAAGACAGCAAAGAAAGCCCAGTTGAGTTCCATGTATGGGGAAATGAAGGAGGACAAGTAAATGAGCCGAACTTTCTACTCCGAGTATGTGAATCATTGTCTGCGATTCTATGCTCGACACGACAGACCGAAGTTCCACTCGGAAGCAGACAAGCATAACTGGGCGGCGTGTGACAGCGCACTCAAGTCGTTCTCCGATAATGACCGAGCAATGCTCCTGTATATCTATCGTGAGGGCGATACCGTCCCGGACAATATCTATCAGTTGGCGAAGTCCAAAGGTATCTCACAGGACAGCATTTGGAAGCTCGTAAATGAGCTGGAAAGAAAGGTGGCAAAGCGGCGTGGTTTACTATGACAATATTCCCGAGGAATTAAAGAAACTCGACCAGTGGGTGTGTGCGAATGATGGAAGCAAAGTCCCTATGAAAGCATGGGAGAACGAAGCCGCTTCCTCAACCAACCCGGAAACATGGTCTGATTTCGAGACTGCTCTCGAATCGTACAACCAGCACTATTACGACTACTGCGGTTTCGTGTTTGCGGACAATGGGTATGTCGGGATTGATATTGACGAGGGGTACGATGAAGACGGTCTTATGGGCGTCCTCGGGGCTGATATTGTCGGTAAGTGCCACAGCTATACGGAGAAATCCCGGAGTGGGCGTGGATTCCATATCCTACTCCGTGGAACTCTCCCCTTCAAGGGCAAGAACAATCTTGCTGGCGTGGAGATTTACAAGGCGGCTCGCTACTTCATTATGACCGGGAACACCCTTCTCTACCGAGAAATCATCGAGAACCAAGAAGCGATTGATTATGTTGTAGAGAAATACTTCCCGGAAGCTCGAAAGACCTCCGATAAGGTGGTTGTTGGGCGAGACAAGATATACGCCCCGGTATGGGAAGAACCTGTCGTGAATGGGCGTGTAAAGCTCCGTCCAGTATATCCAAGAATCCCGGACGGAAGCCGCAATATCTGTCTCACCTCCCTCGCTGGTATGCTCCACAATCAAGGCTACTCCAAGTCACAGATTTACGAGGAGCTGTTGTACGCCAATACGGTTGCCTGTGACCCACCTCTCGACCGAAACGAGTTGCGAACTATCTGCAACAGCGTCACGAGGTACAAGCGATGAAGATTAAATGCTGTAAGGACTGCGTTGCTCCGAAGCGACACCCCGGCTGTCACGGTGTATGTCCCGAGTATCTATACGAAAAGGCACTGTGGGAGGAAGAAAAGAAAGTCATTCGTGAGGAACATAGGCGATTCAGTGAGCTATACGAGCAACGCTCCGAGGGTGTGCGAAAAGCATTAAAACACAGAAGACGATAACTTGCACAGAAAAGATAAAAATTTATCTTTTAGGTATTGACATTCAATCTTGTATGTGTTATCTTATAATCACAGCAAGACAAAAACTTATCTAATAAAGATTAAGGAGGATTTTATCATGGAAGTTATGAGAAACATGACTATTGACACTGAACTGTTTGAACTGGGAGACATTATCTCCTTCACACTCACCACAGGGGAAAAGGTTAAGGCGAAAGCCATTCGTGAGACCCCGAACGGTATGCTTTTCATCACCGTTGACTGTCTCAAGGACGAGCAGAAAATGTTCGAGAATCCCGGCAGAGCCGAAAAGGTTGACTACGAACATTCCGACCTTCGCAAGAAGTTGAACGGAGAAATCTTCGAGAGCTTCCCGGAGGAAATCAAGGGTCGCATGGTTGGTATGCGAGTAGGTCAGACAAACTGCTTTGATATGCTCCGTATTCCTACCGAGCGTGAAATCTTCGGAGAGAACTCTTACGGTAAGGACGAGCCTGTATCTGTTAGACGCTTCTACGGCATGGAGAACCGCCGTGAGCGTATCGCTTTCCAAGGCTCGGAGACAGGTACATGGGAATGGTACTGGTTGCAGAATAAGGTTGAGGATTCCGCTTCCGATTTCGCCTATGTCGGCTACAACGGTAGTGCGTCCTGCGACGACGCTTCCAATTCTCTTGGCGTTCGCCCGGTCTTTCTCTTATCCTAAAATCTCGCCCCCTTGTGGGGCGAGTTCAATAAAGAACGGAGGTAAATGTCGTGCAGACAAGATGTGAAAACTGTAAGAAAAGATGTGTCTGCCACGCTTGCCCTCTACATAATCAATGCCGCTACGCTTTGAGGTGCAAATCCTCAAAGTGTTACTGCGGAAAATATAGGAGGTTATCAGAAAATGGAACAGAACAAAATCTGTCCTCTCCTCACGACTAACACTGTCGTAGACGAGAATAACACCGTGAAAATTGGCACACAGCCTGTTTTCTGCGTAACCGAGCAGTGTTCGTGGTGGTTGGAGGACAAACAGAAATGTGCAATCGCAGTTATGGGAGGTAAGAAATAATGGCATATTACATGAATAAGAGCGTCCCGGCGAAGCGAGGAGATATTTTCTACATTTCCAACTCCAAGTGCTACGCCACAGACCCGAGTAATACAGAGGGAAGACCAGCAATCGTTGTCTCCTCTGATAAATTGAATGAACACGCAGATGTTGTCGAGGTGGTCTATCTCACCACCAAGGAAAAGCGTCTCATGCCTACTCATGCAGAGGTGCTGTGCAAGATTCCTTCAACCGCTCTGTGTGAGACCATCTACACGGTCAATAAGGACAGGCTGGGCGATTTCGTCCGTACCTGTACCGATAAGGAAATGGAGGGTGTCAATGCTGGAATCCTCTGCTCACTCGGTATCGCCGCTCCTGTGGTCGATGGTGAGCCTGTTGACAACTCTGTAACGGTCGAGAGGAATCTTTACAAGCACCTTTACGAAGACCTTCTCAATAAGGTAATGGCGAGGTGATGGATATGGGTAAAGGAGCTGATATGAGCTGGGAAGACATTCAGAATGAGTTCGACATTATGAACCGAATGTCGTGCCGCCCGGTTGGGTTGCAAAAAGTCCCCGGCAATCATATTTTCGATGAAGACCAGTCTGTGAAATGGAACAGAGAACAGGTCGAATTGAATAACAAGAAGTATCAGAGTGAAGTCGCTCGGCTCAACACCGAGAAGAACAAGGCTCGAGATTCCGTCTACAATCTGATTATCGAAAAGATTCAGTATGAGGTGGGTCACAGGCTCTCTCGCAAGAAAGCGGAAGCCATTTGGAATCGTGCTCATGAGGACGGACACTCTTTCGGATTCTATGAAATCCGTTGCCGCCTGTCAGACCTTATTGATTTGACGATTACTCTGCTGGGAGGTGATAAGTAATGCAAGAGCTTTTCGAGACACGCAACGGTCGTGTCATTATGGACGAGGACTTATCCTCGAAGATGTATCTGATTAAGCAGTATCACCCCGAGAAAGCAGACGAGACCAGCTCCGGGTTTGAGTGGTCTGAAATGGGTATGGCAAACCTGTTTGGCTTGCTCTATTCTCACGAAGCTCGCTACTGCCCGGAACACAAGAGCTGGTACACCTATCACGAGGGGGCATGGCGTAAGGACGAGGGAGCAATTCTCGTGTCCGAGAAGATTAAAGATTTCGTTCGTTTGATGATTCTCTACTGCGGAGAAATCGAGGACGATGATACCCGAAAGTCCTACACCGGGTTCGTCAATAAGATGGGTGACAGGCGTATGCGAGATAGAATCCTCAAGGACGCAACAGGTGAGCTTCGTATCTCTGCTGTGCAGTTTGACGCAGACCCTTATCTCATTAACTGTCTCAATGGTACATACGACCTTCGAGACTTCTCCTTCCGGGAACATAGCTGGGACGATTTTCTCACCATGCAGACAGCATTTAGCCACACTATCTCCAAGACGGTTAAGTGTAAACGCTGGGAGAAGTTCATTAAAGAGGTCACACAGAATGACGAGGACAAGGCAGACTTCCTTCAAAGAGCTTTGGGTTATTCCATGCTGGGTATGAGCAACGAGGAGTGTATGTTCATTCTCCACGGTAAGACCACTCGTAACGGTAAGTCTACTCTGCTCAACACCATCGAGACCATGCTCGGTGACTATGCCAAGGTTGCCCCGGTCGGTATGATTTGCCGTGGAGACCGTCAGAAGGACGCAGAAGCCGCCAGTCCTACACTTGCCGGATTGAAGGGCAAACGCTTTGTCACAATGTCCGAGAGCAACGAATACGGCAAACTGGACGAGGAGAAAATCAAACAGCTTACAGGTGGTGAGGAAATCTCCGCTCGTGCGCTGTATCAGTCGGCAATCACATTCAAGCCGCAATTTACGTTATGGCTTTCCTGTAACGACCTTCCGATGGTAACGGACAAGTCTCTGTTCGCTTCCGAGCGTATCAAGGTGGTAGAGTTCAACCGCCACTTCTCCCCGGAGGAACAGGACACTCACCTAAAGGACGAGCTGTGTGAACAGTCCAGCATGAGCGGCATTTTCATGTGGCTGGTGCGTGGGTATATCCACTACAAGGAGCGTGGACTTGCAATGAGCGGTAGTCTGAAATCGGTTGTCACCAAGTACGAGCGTGATAACGACCTCGTATTGCAGTTCCTCGAGAACCGCTGTGAGCGTGTCCCGGAGGAAAGCTCGCCAACCGTTATCAAGGCGAAAGACCTGTACAACTCTTTCAAGATTTGGGCGAAGTCCGAGGGTGCTTATATCCTGTCGGCTCGTAAGTTCAATTCTGAAATGGAGCGTCACCCGGAATGGTTCGACAGGAAATCGACCTCGAGCGGCTATGCAACTTACTGTGGTTTGAAATTGAAGGAGGTGCTGTAATGACTTTACAGGAAAAATCAGAGCTGGTACGGCTCTTGAACCTATACCAAGCTGACCTTCTCAATCAGAATCAGAAGAATATTGAGAACGGCAGAACCGAGTATTTTGTTCCCGGCGTGAAAGCACAGTATGAACACGCCCGAATTATCAGCACGAAACTCTCTGTCGAACTCGGCAAGGGTATCAAATCATGGTGGGAGGTATAACTATGAATATGGTTTGCAAATGCGGTGGCAAGGAGTTCTTCACCGAGGAACACGGCAATCAGACAGGACTTTACTGCTCCGCTTGCGGTAAGTGGCAGAAATGGCTCAAGAAGGACGAGATACGACTTTTCAATCACGGTGTCAAGGTAGAGAACGCTTCTCTGTTGGAACGTCTCAAGGCTCGTATCGAGGAGAGTGCAATCAAGGTATCTACCGTCAAAGCTCCGCACACCTACATGAAAGCTGTCGGCACGAGGGAGCTTGAGAAGATTCTCGAGGAGGAGTTGGGAAATGAAGACACGAAATGACATACTTGCTGAATATGTCCGCAGTCGTTACCCCGAGATTGAGAAGACCTTCGACTTTGCCGCCTACTCCGCTGGTGTAGCTCTCAAAGAGTTCGGCAGATGTATCAAAGAAGCGTTCGGAGGTACTGATAAGGAGGTAGACGATGTTTGCGATTCAGAACATTAAGACCGGGAAGTTTTTGTATGGCACAGACTACCGATACCGCCCTCCTCACCAGCGTACCAGCAAGACGAAAATGCTCACTTACAGCTCTATCGCAGAAGCCGCACACGACTTTTGGGTTAAGAGGAAGTGCGGTAAAAATTACAGAATCGTTGTGCTGAAATCTGTTGAGGTTAAGCGAGTGATTGACTACTACGAGAGCAAAAACTTCATTTAACACAAAGCGGATAAGTATTTATCAAAAATGACATTTACCAAACTATCTGAAAAGGATTGAAAAACAATCTTTTCATAAGAACGAGTTATTCTTATTATTACAGTAGTTAAAGTAGCTGTTCTCAAGGTATTGCGTGTAACTTCCTCTATATAGAAAAATCCCTATATATAGAAGTTATACGCAAAAACCGATTTTCAACTACTTCTACTACTGCAATAAGAATAAGAAGAAAGGAGACCGAAATGGATATAGATAAACTGTTAGCAGACAGTTCCGAGGAGACTGTTGCGACTAAGGAGACTGTTTCCAGCGAGGAGAATGTCGGAACGAAAGCCGTTGCGACTACTGGAAAGAAAGAAATGAAGTCTAAGAAGAAAGGTAAGCCGAGGGGTGGCAACTCTCCTGTGATTGGTACGAATGGGTTCAACCTTGACGCTGGGGATAATGCGAAGTTTTTGAGCGTCAACATGACACTGTTCAATATGCCAAACATTGATATGGAAAGTGAATCGGAGGTTCAGCAACGACTTTCCGACTATTTTGCGTTGTATGCGAACGCTGATATGAAACCGACTGTTGCTGGTATGGCAATGGCGTTGAATGGCATGAGCAGACAGACGTTGTGGGCTATCACACATGACGCTCCGTTGGGTGGGCGTGGAAATTATAGCACGTTGCCGCCGAGCGTGACTGACACCATTAAAAAGGCGTACTTTTTGCTCGAAAATTTGTGGGAATCCTACATGAACTCCGGCAAGGTCAACCCGGTAGCTGGTATCTTCCTCGGCAAGAACAACTATGGCTACCAAGACAAGACCGAGTACGTTCTCACACCGAACCAGCAGAACGACAACGACTATTCCGCTGATGAAATCAGAGAACGCTACATTGCAAGCGACCAGCAGAAGCGACTTTCAGCAAGCAACTCTGACGAGGACACGAGCGACTAAGCGACTTTCGCTCACGCTCCGACTTTCCGACTATTAGCCGAGCGACTATCGACTATCGACTTTCGACTATGAAATTGCTCCGGGATTTCCCGGGGCTTTTTCTATGCAAAAATTCACGGAAATTTTCAGAAAATCAGCCGGACACGGCACTCACCTCTTTACCTCTTTAGTGTATTGAAGCAAAATGCACCCCGGGCGGCGTTTCTTCTATATAATGCGAATTTTTCGCCCGGTGCAATTCGTAAATTTAGAATTTAGATATTGACAATTCGTATAATAAGAATTAGAATAACAATAACAACACAAACAAGATAAACAGCCAACACGAAAAAGATAAATTTTTATCTGAAAAGTATTGACAAACAATCTTGAAAGTGTTATTGTATAGTCAAGGCAAGACAAGAAACAACACAAATAAGATTATATGGAGGTATTCAAAATGAGAAGATATGAATTAGCACCGAACGGAACACAAAAAAGTTTCTATGGAAAAGCCGTTGTTGAAATTGACAACGCCGGGAATGAAACGCTTTACAGCTATAACACCCCTATTATAAAGCGGCTTGTAAATGGTTCACTTGTTAGGTTGTGGGACGGTTGGAGTAACACCACCGGGAAACATATAAAAGCGTTTTGCGGTTTGAATAAAGCCGGGTTTATGGGGCTTGAACACGAACCAACGCCACAAGAAAAAGCGGCGGCGTATAACGGTACACTTTACAGATAAAAGAACGGAGAAAAGAAAATGAAAGTTAAAACCACAAGAAAAGCTATTGTAAACGGTTCTTATAATGTTAAATGCGCCGGGTATTGCGATTTGTCCCACTTGTTAAACAATCATTCACCCATTGCGTACACTTGCGGCGTGTATGGTTGGAATTTTGACGTTTATGAGGTTTACGGCGTTACGATTTGCACAGGTTATAGAAATATGCCGGGTGCAAGGCTTCAAAAAATTAGTGAATACGAGGAAAAAGCCCGGGCTATTTTGAGTTGGGAAGACAAACGCCCATTTGAAGAAAAGCAAATAGCCGTTGAAAACCTTTTGAAAGAATTTTGTAAATTGAACGGGGGCGTTATTTATGAATAAATACAGCTTTACGAACAACGGCAAAACGTGGGAACGTATCACGAAAAAGCAAGCCCGGGCGGCTTATAACAACGGTTTAACCGTTCTGTTTTGCCCGGTGAATATGCGCCCCTTTACGCCGTGGCATTTAGAAATTGACGTAAACAAAAATTTTGAAGGTTATAACGGTGTTTCTTTTGAAAAAGCCGTGAACGCTTTTGAAATTTATAATTGCACCGACAACGAAACAGGGCGTTATACGGCGTTTTATATCCCGGTTGTAACGGTTGACAGATTCACCGGGGAAACGCCCACGGCGTACACGTTGGGAACGGTCAAACAATATGATTATAGCGTTATGGAGGGTTGAAAAATGAAAAGATTTGAAAGTTTATGCAATGAGTACCGGGAAAACAAACGTTTAATTGAAGAATTGCAAGCTATGAACGATTCTATAAAATCAGATATTCTTGCAATTATGGGAAACGATGAAATGCACGTTGAAGGGGCGGCAAAAGCCACTAATAAAACGGTTGTTTCAAGTCGTTTTGATTCAAGCGGATTCAAGAAAAAATACCCGGATTTGTTCACCGAATACAGCCGGGAAACAAGTTATAAACGCTTTTGCGTTCTGTAAAGGGGGTTTTATTATGCGTAAAGTGTCCGCAACGGTTATTTATAAAGATAATACGCTTTATAATTTAACGGTCAATCATAAAGGGGTTTTAATTTCGTTGGTTGCATACGATGAAACAAGCGTAAAACACCCATACGAAAAACGCACGTTTCAAACAATGTATAAATCAGTATTAAACATACTGAAAAATAATAATTTCTATTGTGGTTATTATGAGCAATTCGGGCGGCGTTGGTATGATATTCAGTTTATCAATTTAGAAAACCCGGTAAATATTGAAAAATTCGGAATGGAGGTATAAACATTTGATAATTTTATGTATTTTAATTTTTCCGTTCGTTGTGTTAGCTGATTTATTAAAAATGAATAAATGATTTTACAGCCCCGGTTATATGCCGGGGCTTTTTTTGTGCGTGTACCTCCACCCGGTAAACGTAAAACATAATCAAGAATAGCCGCCCGGGTATGCGTGGCAAGCCTTGAACGCTTGTGAACGTGTCCCGGGCTTGTGTCGTTCGTGGGCGTGGGTGCATTGTGTCCGGCGTTCATCGTGTCCGGCGGCGTGGGTTGTTTGGTTGTTCGTGTCGTTGTGTCCGGCTTGCGTTGTGGGGCGTTTCCCGGGGCTTTTGTTCGTGGGTGTATGTTTATATGGGTTTACCGTTTCCCGGGCTTGTGGCGGCGTTTTCGGGGCTTGTGGGTACACCCCCGGAGGGGGATTGACAAGGGGCGAAACCGGGCGAGGGAGTACGCTGAATATTCTCAAAAAATAAAAAGACCCTATAAAAGATAATTTCTTATCCTATCAGTGTTGACAATCTCCCTTTCTCGTGCTATACTCGTATCACAAACAACATATAGGAGGTCAAAACATGGTTAAGAATAACATTGAAGTTGATGTAAAGGTGAAGCTCCTCGAAGCTGGGAAGACACAACAGCAGTTGGGTGAAGAAATCGGCACTACTGGACAGTACATCAACCGAGTTCTCAAGAAGAATGGTGGAATCGTGAACGATACCTTCGTGAAAATGATGGACGCTCTCGGTTATAACATCGTTCTCACCTACGAAAAGAAGGATTGAAGTAGCTAAAGTAGTTGAAAACAGCATTTTGCGTGTAACTTCCTCTTAGTACACGCATATATAGCAAAAGTTACCGCAATTTTTGATTTTCTACTACTTTTACTACTTGAGGAGGTGAATATCTCGTGAAAGCGATTGGTTATATCCGTGTATCTACTGAGGAACAGTCTGCGGACGATAAATACGGTATCGAGGTACAGAAACAGGCTATTTCAGATTATGCCAACAGAAATGATTTTGAAATCGTGTGCTGGCTGACCGATACAATCAGCGGTGCGAAGGACAATCGCCCGGAACTGGACAAGATTCTCTACAATGCAGACCAGCTCCCGGCACATGAAGCCGTGATTGTGTTCAAGAATGACCGTGTTGCTCGTGACACAAAATTGTATTTCTATTACTTCTACACGCTCGAGAAGCGGAATGTGAAACTGCTCTCTACCGAGGAGCATTTCTCGGAAGGTGACGATTTCGCCAACATCTACCGCTCTCTGCTGATGTTCGTTGCGGAACAGGAGCGAAAGAACATCGCTCTGCGTACCGGTCGTGGACGGTCTCTCAAGGCTCAATGTGGTGGGTACTCCGGCGGCAACAAGCCGTATGGTTATTACTGCGTAGACGGTATGCTCATGCAGAACCCGGAAGAACGCCCTATCGTGGAGACGGTATTCCGAGAGCATGACGAGAACCACACCTCTTTGCTGGACATTTGCGAGATTCTATATGATGGTGGGTATCGAACCCGAAAAGGCAAGAGATTTCAGCCGTCCACCATTCGAGGAATCCTATCTAATCGCCCCTTCTATGAGGGTAAGTACAAATATGGAGACATGGGCTGGGTACAGGGCGTACACTCACCGATTCTCCCATTGGAGGTGTAGATATGAAGAAAATGCTATCTATTATGCTTGCCGGAATGCTTATGCTGGCGGTCTCCGGGTGTGGAGCTGAACCACAACACAAGGTCTCGTATGTCAGCGGAGAAAAGCTCACTGTTCTCGAACAGTACGATTGTGTGGCTGTCTATACGCAGTACACCAACAACAGCTCCGAAACTGCTGTCCCGGCTGATGAAGTGTCGGTCAAGGCGTTTCAGAACGGTGTCGAATTGTCACCGCTTGTCCCGACAGGTGACAGAACCAACGGCTATGTGCAGTGCGATTCCAACGTACAGAGCGGCACGACCGCTGATGTGGTGTGGCTGTTCGAGCTTGACGATGATTCTACCGTATCGGTGGAGCTGTCCGGCGGCGAGAAGGTCGAAATCTCATTGACAGAGGAATAAGCCTATGTGGGTGCTGGCAATATTGATATTTCCCTTTGCGGTACTCTATGAGATTGTGAAAATGAATGAGCAGTCTCACCACAGAGGGAAACGAAAACGAAGAAAAAGATTTTAATGACGAGGGTGCGTTATCGCACAGAGATTTAATTCTCTGAACGGTGACGCACTCTCTTTTTGTTTGGAGGTATTTATGAAAGAGTTACTTGAAAAAATTCTCGGGCAAATCAAAAAGACCCCGGAAGGGGTCAGAGCCTATGAGGATTTATACCATATCTGTCTCGAGACACAGAAGACAGACATTCCCCTATCTGTGGAGTATTTGAAAAAGCTGTCGGACATTATCGAGAATCGGATTCCGCAGTCTGAAACGGACAAGGAGCTTCGCTCCCTGTTCATGCTTCACAAGAAGGTTCTGCTTGCCGCCGCTCCGTTTGATTTTGAAAGCTATCTGCTCTATGTCGAATGGGAACGTGAGCCGGACAAGAAGTTCTATGTCCCTCGCCGTGAGGTCATGCACCCTGTCGTACAGGCAATGCAAGATTTGATTGACGATAGGCTGGACTTACTTACGATTTCCATGCCGCCCGGTACTGGTAAGTCCACTCTCGGTATCTTCTTCCTGTCGTGGGTCATGGGTCGATTCCCGGATTCGCAGTCCCTTGCGTCCGCTCACTCGGGTATGCTGACACGCTCCTTCTATGACGGTGTGTATCAGATTATCACTGACAGCGAATACCTGTGGGCTGATGTGTTCCCGGGAGTAAAGATGGCGGCAACGAACTCCAAGGAGGAAACCATTGACCTTCACAAGAAGCACCGATTCTCTACACTCACCTGTCGAGCAATCAATGCTTCACTGACTGGTGCTACCCGATGTGACAAAATCCTCTACGCCGATGACTTGTGTTCCGGCATTGAGGAAGCTATGAGCAAGGAGCGATTGGATAAGCTATGGAGTGCCTACACCAATGACCTTAAATCTCGAAAAAAGGAAGGTGCGAAGGAAATCCATATCGCTACCCGATGGTCTGTCCATGATGTTATCGGTCGATTGGAGAATCAGTATGGCGGTGATTCCCGAGCGAAGTTCATTGTTCTTCCGGCACTGGACGCAGACGGTGAAAGTAATTTCAATTACACCTACGGTGTCGGATTCAGCCGCCACTATTTCGAGGATATGAGGAACAACCTTGATGAAGCGTCTTTCAAGGCTCTGTTTATGAATCAACCTATCGAGCGTGAGGGTCTGCTCTACGATGTGGACGAACTGCGCCGCTACTTCGAGCTTCCGGCAGAAGACCCGGACGCTATTATCGGTATTTGCGATACCAAGGACAAGGGTTCTGACTACGCTTTCCTTCCGGCGGCGTATGTGTACGGTAATGACTACTACATTGACGATTGTGTCTGCGATAACAGTTTGCCGAACATAGTTGACGCTCGATTGGTGGATATACTGCTCCGCTGTAAGGTCAAAATGTGCCGTTTCGAGAGCAATTCCGCTGGTGGTCGTGTTGCCGAAAAGGTGCAGAATGAGGTCAAGAAGCGTGGCGGTATCACTCGCATTACGACCAAGTTCACTACTGCCAATAAGGAGACAAAAATCATCGTCAACAGTGCATGGGTCAAGGAACACTGTCTGTTCAAAGACGATAGCCTGTATAAACGTCAGAGTGATTATGGTCGCATGATGGATATGCTCGGCTCTTACACTGTGGCTGGTAAAAACAAGCACGATGATGTTCCCGATGGTATGGCTATGCTGGCAGAGTTCGCACAAAGTCTGTCCGGCGCAAGGGTTGAGGTATTTCAGAGACCGTGGTAACACAGGTCGTATGAGTTATCCACACTTTCCACATAATTATCAACATATAGTGTGTTAGCGTATTGACTTCTACTATATCTTGTGGTATTATGATATGGTAAAAAGAACGAGTTTGAATGGGTGCATGATTGCACGAGGTAATTTAGACCTCAAGCAGTCATGCACCCATTTTTTGTATGCAGAAAGGAGGAAGGAACGTGGAACATCAAATTGACGAGAGCAAGCCGAAGTATCTAAGTCAGACACGATTTATGAGCGGTCGGCGCATTATCAAGACCAGCGTGACAGAAATCACGGACGAAAACGTGGTCGATGTTCTCCGTAAGGCTCTTGCTACTCACGATTTGAACCGCAGTGAGATTGACTACCTGTGGAAGTATTACCGTGGAGACCAGCCAATCAGAAACCGTGTCAAAGACGTTCGCCCCGAAATCTGCAATAAGATTACCGAAAATCGTGCAAACGAAATCGTGTCCTTCAAGGTTGGGTATCTGTGTGGCGAGCCGATTCAGTATGTCAGCCGTAATGGTGGCGAGGAAATCGTAAAGCAGATTAACACCCTCAACGAGTATATGTTCGCAGAGGACAAAGCCGCTCAAGACCAAGAGCTTGTTGAGTGGCAGATGATTTGTGGTACGGCGTTCCGTCTTGTCCTTCCCGATGAACCGGGTGAGGAAGACGAAGCTCCTTTTGAGCTTTACACTCTCGACCCGAGAGACACCTTCGTTGTGTATTCAAACGAAATCGGTAACAAGCCGCTGATGGCGGTTAAGTACAGCAAGGACGATAACGAGATTTTCCACTACTCGATTTACACCGAGAATCGCTATTACCTCGTGGACGGAGACATTTTGGTGGAATCCAAACCTCATGCCCTCGACATGATTCCGATTATCGAGTACCCGGGAAACAATGCTCGTCTCGGTTCTTTTGAGATTGTGCTTCCTCTACTGGACGCAATCAACAATGTGGAAAGTAACCGTATGGACGGTATGGAGCAGTTGGTACAGGCTTTTATTAAGTTCATTAACTGCGACATTACCAAGGAGGAATACGAGGAGTTCTTACAGCTCGGCGCAATCAAGGTGAAGTCCGTGGACGGACAAGCCGCTGATGTTGGTGTAGTCACCACAGAGCTGAATCAGACACAATCGCAGACCCTCAAGGACGATTACTACAACGCAATGCTCACTATCTGCGGTATGCCGAACCGTAACGGCGGTTCTTCCACGAGTGATACTGGTTCTGCCGTGTTGCTCCGTGATGGTTGGTCTGACGCAGAAGCTCGAGCAAAGGACAGCGAGAATGTCTTCAAGCGAGCAGAAAAGAAAATGCTCAAGCTGGTTCTTCGTATCTGTCGAGACCTCGGCGGTCTCACGCTCAAGTTGAGTGATATTGATATGAAGTTTACTCGCCGTAACTACGAAGCCATTCAGAGTAAATCTCAAGTCCTTATCTCCATGCTCCAAGAGCCTAAGATTCACCCACAGTTGGCGTTCCAGCATAGTGGAATGTTCTCTGACGCTGAATCTGCTTACACCATGAGCATGAAGTATTACGAGGAGCAACAGGAGAAAGCCGCTGAACTGGCTAAGAAGACCACTCTCGATGATTCCGGGGACGATGATAATGACCCGGACAATAACGATATTTAAGCGGTAAGCCGCTGTGAATATAGGCAGAGAAGCCTTAAATCGCAATAGTCAGAGAAGACTTAAACCGCAAACATTGTCACAGAAGACATTAAAAGACAGGAGGATTTCAACATGGCAAAAATTGACATTAGCAAGATTGACGGCTATGCCGACATGACCCCGGAACAGAAAATTGCCGCTCTTGAAGCGTTCGAGACAGAAGACCCCGATTACAGCGGATATGTAAAGAAGGATATTTTCGATAAGACAGCTTCCGAGCTTGCGGCTAAGAAGAAGGAGCTGAATGAAAAGCTCACCGAGGACGAGCAGAAAAAGCAGAAGGAACAGGAGGAACGTGAGGAGTTACAGTCCAAGTACGACAAACTGCTCCGTGAAAGCGAAGTTTCCAAGTTCAAGGCAAAGTTGCTCGGCATGGGTTACGAGGAGAAGCTGGCTGACGCTACCGCAGAAGCAATGGCTGATGGTGATACCGAGAAGGTCTTCGCCAATCAGAAGAAACATCTTGAGAATGTCGAGAAGAAGGTTCGTGCGGAAGCCCTTAAAGATACACCGAAACCGACCCCGGACGGAGATTCCAAGATTATGACCCTTGAGAAGTTCCGTAAGCTGTCTCCACAGGAGAAATATGATTATTCTGTGAAGAATCCCGAGGACTACAAAGCCCTCTACACCAATAACGATACAGGAGGTAATGAGTAATGGCTCATAAGATTTATGACAACTTCTTCCTCTCCAATGAGGTTGAAGACCAGTTCAATTCCCACCTCGATTTACAGCAGTTCTGTACTGTTGATAACTCTCTTGTGGGTACTGCTGGTATGATTCGCAAGATTAACGTCTACAAGGCTACCAACGGCACTGAAAAGCTCGGTATGGGCGAAGGTAATACCAAGTCCATCGAGGTTTCTTACACTCCGGAGGAGTACAAGATTCTCATGGCACAGAACAAGTTCGAGTATTATGACGAACAGGAAATGACCGACCCTATGCTCGTTCCTGTCGGCACTCGTCACATGGGTACTGACCTGTTCAACACTGTGAATGGTGACATTTACGGTGAGTTCAAGAAGGCTACCATGGTTGTTCTTGTAGAGAAGTTCAACTTCGCCGCTTTCGTGGACGCTGTTGCAAGTCTGAACATCGAAAGCACTGACAATCAGCCGGAGAAGGTCGCTCCGCAGACGTTCGCTTTCATCAATGGTGCTGACACTGCCGAGCTTCGTAAGAATCTCGCAGAAGACCTCAAGTATGTGGAAGCATACGCACGTTCCGGCTATGTAGGTACTGTCGCTGGTGTGAACATTTACACCAAGAAGGACGCTACTAAGGGTACTGTCGTAGTTGCTACTCGACAGGCTGTAACGATTTTCAACAAGAAGGGTGTTGAAATCGAACAGGAGCGTGACGCAGACCATCGTAAGAATGATATTTACTCTCGTAAGTATTATCTTGCCGCTCTGACTGACGCTACTAAGGCTGTCAAGGTTTGCAAGGGTACGGCTAAGGTCACTACCGACACTACCGTACAGAAGGAAAAGGTCTACTACGCTAAGACCGACAACGGATACATCGTTGGTACTCCTAAGTCTGACCCTAAGACCGAAGGTTTTTACGAGATTACTTTTGCCTAAGTAAAGGAGGTGGACAACATGACCGAGGAAGAAAAGCTGATTGCTCTCAAAGCGATGGTCGGTGGTTCGGACAGTGACGAAGTGCTGTCCACCTATCTTAAACTGGCTGGTCGTAAAATCATCAATCGAGCATATCCGTATGATTCCAGCGTAACGGAAGTTCCGGCACAGTATGACACTCTCCAATGCGAGATTGCCGCTTATATGCTGAACAAGCGTGGTGCGGAGGGTCAGACCTCTCATTCCGAGAACGGTATCTCCCGAAGCTATGAAAATGCTGATATTCCTTCCTCAATGCTCAAGGTGGTTACTCCTCATGTGGGGGTGATTAAATGAGAATGATGGAACGAAACAAGAGCAAATTCTTCTACGCTCTGTACAAAGAGAAAGTCCCTAAGACGGACGAATACGGAAATGTTACAGGGGAATATGAAATCATTCGAGACAACCCGGTAGAGTTCTCCGCTAATATCTCTGCCGCCAAGGGTGAAACAAGCACCCGACAGTTTGGAGAAAGCGAGAGCTATGACAAGGTAATTGTCATGGGGACGGACGCTCCCCCTATTGACGAGTACACAGTGCTATGGGTCGATAAAACGCCACAGGTTGATGAAACCGGGGCTTTGGTTACGAACGATGATGGTGAGGTCATTACTCCTCACGATTATATCGTCAAGAAGGTAGCCAAGAGCTTGAACAGCGTATCGGTTGCGATAAGCAAGGTGACTGTCAGTGGGTAGAAAAGTTATCTCATTCGGATTGTCAACGAGTGAAATCAACCGAGCTATGAAAGAGCTGGCTGATTACAAACAAGAAATCCTTAGAAAAACAGAACTCCTCCGAGAGAAAGTAGCCGAGCGGCTGGCTGATGAAGCGAAAAGCGGATTCAGCGGTGCAATCGTTGACGAGCTTATTCTCAAAGGAGGGCAAACTTCTCCACGATACGCACAAGTCGATGTGTCGGTTGACAATCGAGGGTCGGTTACTGTCGTTGTCGCAAGTGGTGAAGACGCTGTATGGGTTGAGTTTGGTGCTGGTGTCTATCATAATGGCTCTCCCGGTTCGTCCCCTCACCCTCACGGTGCGGAACTGGGAATGACAATCGGTGGATTCGGTAAGGGTAACGGCAAGAAAGAAGTTTGGGGATTCTACGAAAATGGCGAATTGAAGCTGTCTCGTGGTACTCCGGCTCGTATGCCGATGGCTCTTGCAATCACCACCGTTTGCAATGATATTCAGTCTATCGCAAAGGAGGTGTTCGGGTGATTGACATTGAGACAGAGGTATTCAGTATCGTGTCCGCAGAGGTGCGAAAGAAATACCCGAAAATCTATATGACTGGCGAATATGTCAAGTCTCCACCTTCCTTCCCTTGTGTCTCTCTCATTGAGACAGACAATCAAGTTTATCGAAACACTCGAGATTCCGGGTGTATCGAAAACCACGCACAGGTGCTTTACGAGGTCAATGTCTACTCTAACAAAACGAGTGGCAAGAAGACTGAATGTAAAGCAATCATCGCTCTCATTGATTCCAAGATGGAAGCACTCGGTTTCACACGAACCCTTATGAACCCTGTTCCCAACGAGGAAGACGCAACGGTTTACAGAATGGTGGCTCGATACAGGGCTATCGTCTCTAAAAACAAAACTATTTATAGGAGGTAAACAAGCATGGCTATTAGCACTTACAAGATTTTTCTCATGCAGAAGAACACTTCCGCATGGGAGAAGCTGATTGACATTAAGGAGTTTCCCGACCTCGGCGGTGCGCCGGAAATGCTGGAAACTACTACTCTGTCTGACAAAATGCAGACTTACATTCCGGGTATTCAGTCCCTCGATTCTCTTGAGTTCACTGCGAACTATACTCTCGAGGAGTACAAGAAGCTGAAAGCACTGGAAGGTACAGAGAAGGAGTTCGCCGTTTGGTTCGGTGGTACGGAAGCTGGCGATACCGTCACTCCTACTGGTGACAGCGGTAAGTTCAAGTTCAAAGGCTCTCTGTCTGTTTATGCTAACGGCGGCGGCACGAATGAGGTTGTCGAAATGACTATCACTATCGCTCCGTCCACTGTTATTAGCATGGACGCAGAGTAAGGAAAAATAAGGAGGATAAATCATCATGGCAAAGCAGTTGAAATTCACTTTCAAGGATAAAGAATATGTCCTTGAGTTCACTCGCAGAACGGTTACGGAAATGGAGAAGAAGGGCTTCGTTGCGGCAGAGGTCGAGAACAAGCCTATGTCTACTCTCCCGGCACTGTTTGAAGGTGCGTTCCTCGCACATCATCGTTTCGAGAAGAAGGAAGTTATCAACGAAATCTTCTCCCACATGACGAACAAGGAGGAGCTTATCGGTAAGCTGGCAGAAATGTACAACGAGCCGATTATGGCACTGGTCGAAGAACCCGAGGAATCCGAGGGAAACGTAAGCTGGACAGCGAGTTGGTAAGTGATTCGCTGTTGACAGATGAATCCGCTAACAAGGGGAGCGAGCGTGAGAATCGCTCTGCTCCCCCTTCTTATTCGGAGATTTTTCTCGCAAAGTTCCCCTATTACTTATCAATAGGCATGACGGAAGAACAATACTGGGATAGAGATTCCACTCTCGTGAAGTCCTACCGCAAAGCGGAGAAGCTTCGCAAAGAGAGGGTCAATCAAGAAATGTGGTTACAGGGTATGTATATCTATGACGCAATTTCTCGTCTGTCTCCGATTCTTCGTGCTTTCGCCAAAAAGGGAACGAAAGCCCAACCTTATGTTGAGGAAGCATACCCCATCAATAAAAAGACGGTGGAGGAAGCAGAACTCAAGAAGGAAAAGGCTAAGTCTGAAAAGGGTCTGCGCTATATGCAAGCGTATATGGTACAGGCAAATAAGCAGTTACAAGAAAGGAAGTGAGTTTTATGCCTACTACAATCGAACAACTCGAATTGGAAGTTCAGTCGAGTTCCACCTCGGCTGTCGCTGGTATAGACGCTCTTTCCGCTTCTTTGTCCAAACTCAAAAATGCAGTTAGGGGCGGTGTCGGATTAACAAGCGTTGCAAATCAAGTACGCAATCTCGATACCGCCCTTAAAAGCATGGATAGTTCCGGGGCAGATAAGATTGACAAGCTCGCTTCCAGTTTGGAAAAGCTGAAAGGTCTCGGCAGTCTCAAAATTTCGTCTTCCATCGGAAATCAGCTTCAAAATATTGGCAGTGCCGCCGCTTCCCTCACTGGTGTAGATTTCAGTGCCATGGAGAAGCTGGGGACAGCACTTCAACCGTTGAACAATCTGAACGCTTCCGGGCTAAAGTCCACTATCAATGCGCTCAATAAGTTACCGAAGCTGGCAGGCACCCTCGACAACATGGATATGACTAAGTTCACCAGTCAAATTCAGCAGTTGTCTACGGCTCTTGCTCCGCTGACAAATCAGCTCAATGCTGTGACTGCGGCGTTCAATCGTCTTCCTACGAACATTCAGAGAGCTATTACCGTCACGAACAGAATTTCGCAAGAGAACAATAAGGCGGCAAATAGTTACATGAATCTGTATGCCAAAATCAAAATGGCTATGGGTGTTGTTCGTACTGGTGCGAGAGTAATCGCTTCGTGGATAACACAGTCCAACCAGTACATTGAGGATTTGAACCTGTTTACCGCTTCTATGGGTAAATACGCAGAGGAAGCACAGAACTACGCAGAAGCAGTCAGCGAAGCTCTCGGTATCGACCCGGGCGAGTTCATGCGAAATCAAGGTGTGTTCAACACCATCATTAGCGGTTTCGGCGTGGCGAGCGATAAAGCGTACCTCATGTCCAAGAACCTCACACAGCTCGGCTACGACATTTCTTCGTTCTTCAACATTTCGTTTGAGGACGCAATGCAGAAGTTACAGTCGGGTATCTCGGGTGAACTTGAGCCGCTTCGTAGACTGGGTTACGACCTGTCTGTTGCAAGACTGCAAGAGGAAGCTCTTGCTCTCGGTATCGAGAAAAAGGTCTCTGCTATGACACAGGCTGAAAAGTCGCAGTTGCGTTACTACGCAATTATGACACAGGTAACTACCGCTCAAGGCGATATGGCTCGTACTCTGAACGCTCCGGCGAACCAGCTTCGTGTTTTACAAGCACAGGTTACGCAGTGTGCAAGAGCTTTGGGTAATATCTTTATCCCGGCTCTGAACGCAGTATTACCGTATGCAATCGCTTTGGCGAAGATTGTCCGTATGCTGGCAAACTCTATCGCAAGTCTGTTCGGATTCAAACTCCCGGAGGTAGATTATTCCGGCATTTCTGCTGGTGCTTCTGCGGTTGGCGATTTGGCTGACAATGCCGGGAACGCTTCCGATGGACTGGGTAAAGCCGGGAAAGCGGCTAAGAAGCTGAAAAATGCTCTGCTCGGTATTGACGAGCTGAACGTCCTGTCTAAAGACGATAGTTCCAGCGGAAGCGGTAGTGGCTCGGGTGCTGGTATCGGTGGTGGGGATTTAGGCATTGACCTTCCTACCTACGATTTCCTCGGTGACGCAATCACTTCCAAGGTTGACGAAATCGTTCAGATGATTAAGGACGCTATGTGGGAAATCACGGCTGTTATCAGCGGATTCTTACTGGCAATCGGTACTATCCTTGTTGTCACAGGTGCAAACATTCCTCTCGGTCTCGGTCTCATGGCTGTTGGTGCTGTCGGTTTGGCGGCTTCGGTAATGGCGAACTGGAACGGAATGTCGGAACGGTTGGCGAAGGTACTTACCCTCGTTACTGGGGTGCTGGGCGGCTTCCTGTTGGCTATCGGTGCTTTCCTTGTATTTTCGGGTGTCAATGTACCGCTCGGTGCTGGTCTCATGGTGGCTGGTGCGGCGGCTCTCGGTACTGCGGCTGTAATTAACTGGAAGTTCCTCAACGGAGACCTGTCGAACGCTCTGTCCATTCTCACGGCAATCGTGAGCGGTGCGTTGCTGGCTATGGGTGCATTGTTCGCCTTTACTGGCGTTGATGTTCCTCTCGGTATCGCATTGATGGCGGCTGGTGCTGTCGGCATGGTTACAGCAATCGGTCTTAACTGGGATTCGATGTCTGACCCTCTCCGTAGGACAATCGGTATGCTCGAAACCATTGTTGGAGGTGCATTACTGACATTCGGTGCAATTCTCGCTCTGACTGGTGTAAACGTTCCTCTCGGTGTTGCGATGATTGCCGCTGGTGCGGTTTCTGTCGCTTCGGCAGTAGCTTTGAATTGGAACTCCTTAACAGGTGATGTTCAAGAATCCGTACTAAGCATTGTGGCTATCGTGAGCGGTGCTTTAATCGGTGTCGGTGCAATCCTCGCTCTGACAGGAGTTGCAACCGGGCTGGGTATTGCGATGATTGCCGCTGGTGCTGTCGGTCTTGCCGCAACGGTCGGTTTGAATTGGAATAGTATGCCGGACAATATCAGAAAGGTTACTACGAAGATTCTTCTTATTGCTGGGGCGGCTTCCATTGCCATAGGTATGATTCTCGCTTTCACAGGAGTTGCAACTCCTCTCGGCGTAGGTCTTATCCTTGCTGGTGCGGCGGCTCTCGGTACGGCTGTGGCTCTTAACTGGGACACTTTGACAAACAAGCTAAAGGGCGTAACTACTAAAATACTTGCTATCGCTGGGGCGGCGGCTCTTGCAATCGGTATTATCCTGTGCTTCACCGGGGTTGGTATTCCTCTCGGTGTTGGATTGATATTATCGGGTGCGGCGGCTCTCGGTACAGCAGTAGCTATTAACTGGGAAACCATCAAAGAAAAAATCAAGGGAGTTTTTACCAAGATTAAATCAATGGCTGGTTCTCTCGGTAAACTTGCTATCGGTCTCATGTTGTGTCTGACAGGTGTTGGTATTCCTCTCGGTCTTGCTCTCATTGCAGATGGGGTCAAAGACTTCGCTACTGGAAAACCTGTTAGCTGGGATTCGATGGTGAGCGGAATCAAGGAAGCTCTCGGAAATATATCTGACGAGTGGAACAAATTCAAAAAGAAGGTTAAGAACAGCAAGCCTGTTCAATTCCTTGCCGAAGTAAAGAACAATGCTTCGGAATGGTGGGACAACGTAAAGGGTTGGTGGTCTGATAAGACGAAAGACGGTCTCTCTCTTGAAACTGGCGTAAAGCTCGTAAAAGATGGCTGGTCTTCTGTGAAGAACTGGATTGGTAACATTCCGGCTGTGAAACAGGGTGTCGGGCTTCTGAAATCCGGCTGGTCTACCGTGAAAAACTGGATAGGCAACATTCCTACCGTAGACCAAGCTGTCGCACTCGCAAAGAGCGGCTGGCAGACGGTCAAGGGCTGGATTGGCAATATCCCGGGAGTATCGCAAGCAGTAAGTCTTGCGAAATCCGGCTGGAACTCTGTAAGAGAGTGGGTCGGTAATATCCCGGTTGTCAGTCAAGGAATCTCGTTGCTGAAATCCGGCTGGACAACGGTTAAAAACTGGGTCGGCAATATGCCTACCCTGTCCCAAGCAATCAATCTCATTAAGAGCGGTTGGCAGACAGTAAAGGGTTGGATTGGTAACATTCCTACTCTGTCCCAAGCAATCAGCCTTATCAAGAGTGGTTGGACTACGGTTAAGAATTGGATTGGAAATATCCCGGTTCTTTCTCAAGGTATCAGCTTACTCAAGTCGGGTTGGACTACGGTTAAAAACTGGATTGGTAACATTCCTACGCTTTCGCAAGGAATCTCGTTGCTGAAATCCGGCTGGTCTACCGTAAAGAACTGGATTGGTAGTCTTCCTGTTATCGCTCAAGGTATTTCGCTTTTCAAGTCCGGGTGGACAACGATTCAGAACTGGATTGGTAGCCACACCGTAGGTGTCGGTATCTCTCTATGGAAAAACGGTTGGCGTTCTATCTCGAGCTTCGTTGGTACTTCGGTATCTGTCGGTATCTCGCTTTTCAAATCCGGCTGGACTTCTATTAAGAAGTTCTTCGGACTGGCGAACGGCGGTATCGTTGGTGCAAACGGCGGCGTGAAGATGTTCGCTTCCGGCGGTATCATCACTCAGAATATGTGGAAAGCAATGCCGAAATATGCTGGCGGCACGAACCGAGCGCATGGCTCTATGTTCGTTGCTGGTGAGAGCGGTGCAGAGTTGGTAGGTCATGTAAATGGCACTACCGAGGTGCTGAACCGATTCCAGCTTGCTTCTGTCATGCACAGCTCCATCGTAAGCGGTATGGCACAGTTCTCCGGGTACTGGCAGTCCATGTCTCGAGACATTGTGACTTGTGCGAACGGTATCATCAATGCCGTTGTCGTAAGTACCGCCGGAATCAACGAAAACCTCGTGCTGGCTTCGGCAAGCGGTTATGACCCTTATAACTCGCTGGCACAGACGGTGTACGAAGATTCCAAGAAATCCTATGACGGTGCATATTCCGATGATTCGTGGTCTCGCAATATGCGTGAGTTCTACCACGAGTATGTCGAGCCTACACTCAAGGAAATCGCTACCGATACCAAGAGACAGGCAGACAAGAAGGAACAGACCATCGTAAAGGTCGGCAACCGTACAATCAATGACGCTGTTACCACGCAGAAGGAAGCGAACGGTTTCAGCTTCACCGAGTAAAGGAGGTGTGTAGCGATGGCATATTTAGCGATAAATGGTTATGAGCTACCACCTTGTAAACGAGGTGTGAGCGTGGTCGTAACCACCGTGGTTGACAGCGGACGTGACGCTAACGGTGCTGTTGTGGGTCAAAGAGTTGGACGAGACCAGTACAAGATAGATGGGCTTGAGTGGGCGTGGCTCACTGCGGCTCAATGGGAACGGATTCTCTCTATCTTGAGCAATTTCTTCGTCTATGTCGAATTTAATGACCCAGTAACAAACAAACGCAAAACCGTAAGAATGTACTGCGGAGACCGTACAGGAGAACCCTACTGGGTGACAGAAGACGGTACTCCAACGCATTATCGGAATTGCAAGGTAAATCTTATCGACACTGGCGAGTAAAGGAGGGGTCTTATGCAGAAAGTATCGAAAGCATACAAAGAAAGCATGAAGTCCTCTCTCCGTGAGAGAGCATACATTATGATTTCTTTCGGACTTGTGAACCAAGAAGTACAGGCGAAAGCTACGGTCGATAATGGCAGTTATGCCTACTACTCGAACAAGGACAATATCTTCGGAGAGCATATTGACGATACGGTCTATGCCACTCTCGAGGAGGAGTTCACGAAAGTAGATGGCTCTATGTTCTTTCTCCCTCGGGCTACCGAGGGAGGGAGATACTATGATACCGGGATTGTCTCGGACAAGCTGATTTCCGAAGCTCGATGTGAAGTGATTATCAGCTTGAACACAATCGCAACGGATTTCAAGGGTCTCACGATTAACTTCGGTGAGAATTACCCGGTTGATTTCGATATTGTCGGAAGTACCGGGCAGACCATTGAGTTTAGAGGGAATACAAAATCAAAGTGGAGTACCGAGGAAGTATTGGAAAATACAACCTATATCAAGCTGGTGTTCTACAAGATGAAGAATCCTCAAAGCCGTTTGCGTATCTACTCTATCATGTTCGGTTACGGACTTGTGTATTACAACGATTCTGTTATGAGTTCTGCTCTTGACAGTTACGTTTCCCCTATCGGGGCTGATGTTCCGCAGTTCGATTTTTCGGTAACGCTGAAAAACTACGACCACTACTTCAATGTGGATAACCCGAACTCGGCTATCAACTACCTCGAGACAGGACAGGAAATGGATATTATGTACGGTTATCAGACCCCGGGTTCTGACACTATCGAGTGGATTCAAGGAAACCACCTGTGGTGTTCCGAATGGGAAAGTGACGATAACACGGCTACAATCCGTTGCCAAGACATTTTCCGCAACATGGACAGCGAGTATGTGAAGGGTCTGTATAGTGCCGCTGGTAAAAGCTACTACGCACTGGCAGAGGAGATTTTGAAGGACGCTGGGATTTCCGAGTATTATATCGACCCACGTTTGAAGAAGCTCTACTCTAACAACCCGATTCCGAGAGTGAAATACAAAGAAGCATTGCAGATTATCGCAAATGCCTGTCGATGTGTTCTCACCCAGTCTCGAGACGGCAAGGTTCAAATCAAGTCGAATTTCATGCCGAGTGCTTCCATCGCAACCAACGGCGAGGAGACCTACTCCAATGCCGCAAACGTGCTGACGGACACACCGAAGGTCGAATATGCAACCCTCGCCGGGAATTATACCCCTACCGATGGGACGATGTTCTTCCTTCCGAGAAACGGCAAGGCGGCTCTGACAACCGGGTATGTCTCGAAGGAAATCTCCGGGGCAAACGGAACATTCACAAAGAATCCTGTCGTTACTATCACGATGGAAACGATTCGAGCTTATTACGGTTTGAAGCTGGTCTTCGGTACAGCTCTCCCGGCGGCGTTCACAATCAGAACGTACAAGGGTGGCGAGCCTGTAAATGAATACCCGGTTGAGAAAGACGAAATCAACACCACTTCGATTATTCTTCGAGATTTCGATGATTTCGATGTGATGAAGATTGAGTTCACAAAAACCGCAGAGCCGTACAACCGTATCGTACTGAATTATTTCAGTTTGAGCGATGTTGTGGATTTCACCATGAATCGCCGGGACATGACCTCCTCCCCGAAAGCTATCAAACAGGAGCTTATCAAAGAGGTTATCGTCCCATGTTACACCTACCAAGAGAATAATCGAGAAGAAAACCTTGTCTATGAGGACATAGATGTAGTCGCTGGTGAGGTCGAGACTTATTACATTCAAGACCCTTCCTATGGTTATAAGGTGAAGCTCGATGAAGTCGAAGGTAAGGCAACCGTAGTGGCATGGAGTAACTACTTCGTTACCATCAAATTCAATGTCACTGGCTCGTTTAAGCTCGAGGTACAGGGTTATCGGTACAAAATCGTTGAGAAGTACGCTACGGTGTCTCTCAATGCTCGTGGTAAGACAGTCAAGTGGAAGAATCCTCTGATAAGTAATACCACGATGGCGAATGAGCTTGCCGCATGGCTGGCTGATTACTACACAGCCGGAATCGAGTACGAATACGATACTCGAGGAAATCCCGAGCTGGACGCTACCGACATTGTGTATCAAGAAAACGAGTTTCACGATGGTATGAGGGTAAATATCTACCGTCACACTGTCAATTTCAAGCAAGCATTTTCGGGTCGAGTAACCGCCCGAAGGATTGGAGGTTAAAATGTCGTGGTCTACACCGAAAACCGATTGGAACGGTGAGACTGTCGATGGTGTTTACACCGGGGACAGATTCAACGCCGTGGACTTCAATCGAATTAAGAACAACCTCGAATACCTCCGTGAGTTGGCTATCAAGATGTATGACGAGTTCGCTATTCAGTCTGTCGGAAGCGATAAGACCGTAAAGGACTACTTCTATGCTGATGAAATCAATGCACTGGAAGCGAACCTCGTTACCATAAATACCCACAGTCTCAAGAGGTCTTACGGCACTGCTCCTACCTATGCCGCCAATGGTAATACGATGGATTTCAAAGAACTCAATCGTTTGGAGAGAGCAATCCTTGACCTTTACGACAGGCTCACCAATGAGAGTGAGGGAAGGAGGACATTCACATGGAATTTTGGTATGAAGGGAGGGTTATAAATGGCGTGGAAATTACTTCCTACTGATTATACGGACGCTGTTTGGAGTGGTCTGAAAAGATACACACAGGTCGATAACTCCGATGGTACGGTATCGTTCAACGATGTTACGACCTACACCAATAAGGAGAAATCCTTCTTCGGTGCGAAAGACGCTAACCGTATGAACGAAGCTCTGAACTACATCATGTCTATGCTGGAAAACGGCACGAACTTGTATGAGGAGTTTCAGACCTACTTCACCACGCAGAAGGAGCTTTTCAAAAGCTCGGGTGATAGTTCTTATCAAGAGCTGACCCAGTATTTCGTCAACCTCAAGGCACAAGGCGATTCGTCTTTGGCACAAATCGAAAAGACCTATGAGGAACACATGACTACCTACGAGGGCGAGCAGACTGCGGCATTTAACACATGGTTTGCTGGTATCAAAGGTAAGCTGAACGAGGATATTGCCGGAAGTCTGCAAAATCAGATTACCGAAGTAGACGAGCGTTTGGCGGCACTGGAACACATGACCTTGAAGAACCTTTTCACTGTACCTGTTGCGATTGACAACACTGGTACTACGCTTCTTGCTGACGATTTGGGTAATGCAATCGTGGCAGATTGGAAATATAAGGAGGAATAAAAATGAGTGCAATCAGTATTGAAACCAAGAAAGTGACGGAACTCACGGCGTTCACCGCACCGACCGATTCGTGTCTGATTCCGATTCACGATGGCACAGGCTTGAAGAAAATCACCTTTGCCAATTTCAGAGCCAAGGCGGTTGAGGGTACGGAAGCGAAAATCGCTCCTCTGCTCTTTAACAACGCCGGGGCGCACAATGCAATTTACCGTGGTAAGTCGCTGGGTAGCACCGTGACTACCGCCCAGTATGCCGCTATCAAGGCTGGTACATTCGATGATTTATACATCGGTGACTACTGGACTATCGGCGGTGTCAACTACCGTATTGCGGCGTTCGATTACTACCTCAACAGTGGTGATACGAACTGTACTACCCACCATGTAGTTATCGTGCCGGACACTTGCCTGTACAACGCACAAATGCACAACACCAGCTCCGGCGGTTGGGAAAGCGGTGCGGCAAATACTACGGCTGGCGGCTATGTCGGCTCGGATATGTACAAGAGCAATCTCGAACAGGCTAAGACCACTATCAAGAGTGCGTTCAGCGGTCATGTTCTGAAACACAGAATCTATCTGACGAACGCTGTTGCGAATGGTCGTGCTTCCGGCGGCGCATGGTGCGATTCCGAAGTTGACCTTATGTGCGAGCAGATGGTCTACGGCAGTGGTATTTTCTCCCCTGTTTCTGACGGTAGCAATGTCCCGGCTAACTACCGTGTCGAGAAATCCCAGTTGCCGCTGTTCCAGCACGAGCCGAGCCGTATTTGCAATCGTGCGACATGGTGGTTGAGAGACGTTATTACCGCTTCCGATTTCGCCAGTGTCAACGACGACGGTAGTGCGAACTACTACAACGCTTCCAATTCTCATGGCGTTCGCCCGGCTTTCTGTATATCTTAAATCTGCGCCCCCTTGTGGGGCGCACAAGGAGGTTTATTAACAAGTGTCTGTATTGAAATCGAAACGAAAACCGTCACAGTTTGAGGTATTTCACCACCTCAACAAAATGCGTAAGGAGGTCACGGATTTACTGCTCCGTGATTTCGGGTACGACCTCGACAAAGCCGTGAAGAAAGTTGAAACAACCTTCGGCGGCAGACCGTATGAGGAGTTATCACCCGATGAAAAAGTCCGATATGAAAAGCTCATGGAAAAGAACACTGCGTTTGCAGAATGGTTCATCGCAGACGAGCGAAAAGTGATTGTTGATTGTCTGCGTAATATCACCGAGGAGGTATATGTTGCAAACAGCATTTACCCAACCTACCGGGAAGAACTGATTGAGCGTAGAGTTCACCAAAACCGAGCAGTCGGACAGTGTTATAGGCTCACACAGGAATTGCAGTATGCTATCGAGACCCTTCCTGTCGATGTGAACAAGTACCTTCGTTTCGCTGAAATGATACAGACCGAAATAAACCTTCTTAAAGGTTGGAGAAAGTCTGACAACAAGTTCAAGTCGGCTCTCCAAGAGGGTAATCTCTGATTCCGCTTCCAATTTCGCCAATGTCAACAACAACGGTAATGCGAACTACAACAACGCTTCCAATTCTAATGGCGTTCGCCCGGATTTCGATTCTGTGATTGAGTAGCCTATCGAGCGTTTCACAGACAGAGAAAGGAGAGATTATCCTTCCGTATGGTAAATACTAAATGCGACACCTCCTATTACGATAGCCGAGGTTATCAGCGCAAGATATTTGATGGAAATGTTCTTTACGAAAGTAAAGCTAAAGCAATGAAAGGTAGTGATTGGAAACCACAGGTACAGAGGTTTAACATGACCTATCTGTTGGAGTTATCGAAAATGCAACGAGACCTTGAGTACATGGAGTATGAGTTCTTACCAACTACAAACTTCACCTTGCATGAACGAGGAAAGCTCCGGCGTATTACAGGCGAACAGGTTCAAGACAGAATCGTGAAACATGCTCTCTGTGACGAGGTTTTGAATCCTCTGATTGAACCACACCTCATTTATGACAATGGAGCAAGCGTTGTCGGAAAAGGTATCGCTTTCACTCGTAAGAGGTTGCTCACCCACCTTCGGAAATATTATGCACAGCATGGTAGCAACGAAGGGTACATTCTTCTGATAGACTTCTCGAAATACTACGACAATATCAGACATGATGTGTTGTTGAAGTTGTTTGAGCAGTATGTCGATGATGAACACGCCCTATGGCTTCTGCGGAAGACCGTAGAACGCTCAAGGGTTGATGTATCGTACATGAGTGATGAAGAATATGAACACTGTCTCGACAAGTTGTTTGATTCTCTCCTCTATCAGTATATGAACCCGAAGCTGTTCACAGGCGAAAAGTTCATGGGAAAGCACCTCAATATCGGAGACCAAGTGGCACAGACCGCTGGAATCTCTTACCGAATACGAATTGATAACTATGTCAAAATCGTTCGTGGTGTGAAATTCTACGCTGGCTACATGGACGATAGTTATGCTATCCACGAGAGCAAAGAGTTCTTACAGGAGCTTCTTGAGGACATTATCGAGATAGCGAACGAACTCGGAATCACGGTCAATACCCGGAAGACGAGAATCTGTAAGCTCTCCGAGCATTGGCGATTTCTTCAAGTTCAATACTCTCTAACGGACACCGGGAGGGTGATTCAGAAAATCAATCCAAAACGGCTTACTGCAATGAGACGGAAAATGAAGAAACTCGCTCCGAAGCTAACAGAAAAGGAGTTTACGGACTTCTATAAGAGTTGGTTTAAGAATCATTACAAAATAATGAGTAAGAAACAACGAAGTAACATGGACACCCTATTCAATCAATTAAAGGAGGTAACGAAATGTACACTATCACCCTTGCCAATGGCACAAAGCTGACCGGGCTGGATATGAACGGCACGAACTATGTCAGCAAAGAAAAGGTGGACGAGACTATCTTCAAGGATAATCTCTCTACCATGAAGGTCTCCGATGGAGAGACCGAGACTACCTACACTGATATGGTCTTCATTCAGCAGATGGAATGGGCTGACGGCACTTTCTATCTTGCGTTCCGTGAGAAGACCAAGGAGGAGAAGCTGGTAGCCGCTCTCAACGCAACCTCTAATAGTATCACCGATGTACAGGTGGCACTTGCGGAAGTATACGAAATGGTTTTAGGAGGTAACTAACTATGGCTAAGATTTACGTTGCACTGATTCGCAAAGGTCTCAAGACCATTAACGATGTACCCGAACAGCTCCGAGAGGAAGTCAAGAAGCTGTTGGAGGAATAATCATGCTGTGGCGCATTTTGCTATGGCTCAACAGGAAGGAGGTGAAAAACATGGCTGTTATCTATGTAGCACTCATTGTCAAGGGTAAGCGTACTTACGCAAGCGTTCCGGCTGTTCTCAAGGAACAGGTTAAGGAAATGCTCATTGACCTTGAGCTGGAAGACCTTATCACGGAATAAGGCGGCATGAGGGAGGGTCACTCCCGGCTCTCCCTCACATTCTAAAAGAGGAGGACAAGAAATGTGAGCATTGAGTTCAATCAGATTCTTACCTTCGTCTCCGTTGTTGCCGCCGTGTACTTTGCTTTCAAGAGCAATAGTCGAGCCAATAATGACGAGGTGAGTAAGAAAGCACAGGTTGACGCTATTCTGTCTCAAAAGCTGGATTCTATCAGTGATGATACGAAAGAAATCCGCAAGGAAATCACAGACGTTAAGGTAAAGGTCAACGACCTGTCCGAGCGTGTCATGATGGTTGAGCAGTCTACGAAATCCGCACACCACCGACTTGACCGATACGAGGAAGAAGAAATCTACCACGGTAAGCCAAGAAAACGATGGTGGGTATGAAAGGGGTGATACCCGATGAACCATTCAGATTTTGTCAAAACCGTTGCGGCGTATATCAAGAAGTACGCCCCGGTGTACGGAATCGAGGTCGTGTCACCTATCATCGCTCAAGCGGTGTTGGAAAGTGGCTACGGCACTTCCGAGCTGGCTGTAAACGCTCATAACTATTTTGGTCTGAAATACCGGAAAGGTCGTTGCAAGACCTGTATTGGTATCTATCACATGGTAGGAAGTGAGCAGAACGCAGACGGCAGTTACACCTGTTCTGCTATGCAGTGGTGTAAGTTCAAGGATATGGAAAACGGAGTTATCGGCTACTTCGATTTCATCAACATTCCGAACTATAAAAATCTCAAAGGCGTTACCGACCCTCGGAAATACCTTGAGAATATCAAAGCCGATGGCTATGCTACGTCTCACAAGTATGTGGACAACCTCATGCGTGTTATTGAGACATGGCATTTAACCGATTATGACAAGAAGGAGGAAACAAAAATGAGCAACAGTCCTTTAGTGGTCTACACCAAGCTCTCCCCGAACCATTCCGGGCAGAGAACCCATTCCATTGACCGTATCACGCCGCATTGTGTAGTAGGTCAGCTCTCCGCAGAGAGTATCTGTGGCTGTTTTATCAGCACCTCTCGACAGGCGAGTTGCAACTACGGTATCGGCACTGACGGTCGTATCTCCATGAGCGTTGAGGAGAAAAATCGTTCGTGGTGTTCTTCCAGTCGTGAGAACGACCAGCGAGCAGTCACTATCGAGTGTGCGTCTGACAAGACAGCTCCGTATGCGTTCAATAACGCTGTGTATGCGTCCCTCGTGAACCTGTGCGTTGATATTTGTCAGCGTAACGGCAAGAGCAAGCTCTTGTGGCTGGGCGATAAGAATAAGACCCTTGCCTATGCGCCGAAGTCCGATGAAATGGTACTGACGGTACATAGATGGTTCGCTAATAAGTCTTGCCCGGGAGACTGGCTGTACAACCGTCTCGGCAACCTTGCCGCAGAGGTCACTAAGCGTCTCACAGGCGGCTCTACCGACACTGGTAAGGTAGATGTACCCTCTGACGGTAAAACGCTGTACAGGGTGCAGACAGGGGCGTTCTCGAAGCGTTCCAACGCTGACGCATGGGCGGCAAAACTGAAAGTCGCTGGCTTCGATACCTACATCGTACAGATGGATAATCTGTACAAGGTACAGGTCGGTGCTTACAGTCAGAAGTCCAATGCCGAGAACATGATGGCGAAGCTGAAAGCCGCTGGCTATGACGCTTTTATCACTACCAAGTCCGGCACTGCGGCTGGTACTGCGAAGAAATCTGCGGCTGAAATTGCCAAGGAAATCTACAATGGTACTTGCTCTGACGCTCGCTGGTCTTCGTGGGGCAACGGCGCAGACCGTGTAAATCGTCTGAAACAGGCTGGTTATGACCCGAGCGAAGTACAGTCCGAGGTCAATAAGCTGTTTTAACCCAAGTAGTAAAAGTAGTTGAAAATCGGTTTTTGCGTAAACTTTTGCTATATATGCGTGTATATAGAGGAAGTTATACGAAAAAAGCCAAGAACAGCTACTTTAACTACTTCAAATATCAAATTTAAGGAGGAAATCAACATGATTAACTGGAAAGTGCGTGTAAAAAACAAGAGCTTTTGGATTGCTCTGATTCCGGCGGTGCTTCTGCTGGTACAGGTGATTGCCGCTGTCTTCGGTTACACCCTCGATTTGGGTGAGCTGGGGGACAAGCTGTTGGCTGTTGTCAATGCTCTGTTCGCAGTCCTCACGATTCTCGGTATCGTGACTGACCCGACCACTGCTGGCATTGGAGATTCCAAACAGGCTCTTACTTACGAGACACCTAAAAAAGAGGACGCAGTTTAACCTACGTCCTCTACTATGAAAACAAATCCGACACAGTGCTTCACGAAAAAGAATGAGTTTGGATTTGCACTATTTGGTGGACCTGAGGGGAATCGAACCCCTGTCCGAAAGCCTGTTCCCTGTTCTTCTACTATCGTAGTCAGTTCTTTGACATTCCCTCCGTCCGCCGGGAACTAACACCCTGCGGGCTTCAGTAGCTTCATGATACGCCCATGCGCGCAAAGCTTAACGCATGTCGTTTCCCACATAGTCGATGCCGGATTCTTAAAGTGCGGGTGCTCTAAGGCCGACAGCTGCCATTAGGCAGCGTATGCTAAATTATCTTCAGCGTTTATTTTTAATTTTGCGATTTGACGCATCGCCTGCGGATAGCTTCACCAGCTGCGAGACCCCCGTCGAAACCAGTACAAGCCCTGGCTGGGACTGCCTGAAACGCTGTGAACGGCAGCCGTTTTGCCCTCTTCGGGTAATCTGTTCTCCCAGTATAGACCGAAACCCCTGAAAAATCAAGCCCTTTTCTTAAATTTAAACTCTTATTCCACCAGAATCGCGTTCGGATAGATCCGGTCCATCCGTTCATCCGGAAAATGCGTATCCAGCCACCCGTCCGCGAAGGTCTCGATGCCCTCGCCAGTCTGCCGCACCGTATAGCGGTTCAGGGCCAGACCCGACAGGCAGACATCATAAATCATAAATACCAGCAGAATCCAGGTCATCCAGGTTCCGAATTTCTTCGGAATCTTCTCGATCCAGCCGGAAAACAGCGGATACAGTACCTTCATCCAGACCACCGCTGCGATGCCCCAGAAGAAGCAGTACAAGAGGTTAATTCTGCCGCCCAGATTGAACGGAATCTTACTGTAATCCCAGAACACTGTGCCGAATACCAGCTCCGTAAAGACGCTGCAGATATACTCATAAGCGCCGCCCAGAACCGTGCCGAAGCAGAAAATATAGCTGTCGCTCCGATCCTTATACCGGTACAGCACCGCCGTCAGAAGGGCACAGCCCAGTCCCCAGACGATACTGAAGGGTCCGTACACCACACTGCTGCGGCTCATGAGCTTGCCAGCCGTCACATAGCAGAAAATGGTTTCGGTGATATCGCCCAGGAACGCGCCCAGCAAAAACAGACACACCAGCTTATAAAAGCAGCAGCCCACCGCAAAGACGCCTGCCTTCGCCCGCGCCGCGTCCGCTTCCTTTTCCTGCTCCCGTCTGGCTCTAAGAAGCTCTTCAGCCGCCAGCCTCGGATAGGCCCGCTCCATACGGCGCAGCACAAAGGCTGTCAGCTTTCCGCCCATCTCATCAGAGGTTTTCTGCAGATTCTCCGCCACGCCATACAGCAGAGACGCCTTTTTCACGCTGGATCTCACCTTCAGGATTCCCACCAGTGTGCCGAAAAAATCCATAATGAAAATGATACCAAGCACAAGTAGAATGATTTTTCCGACCCCATGGGGTAAAAGCTTCAGCACATCCCGTAAAAACGGATTCACAAAACGGATGCAGAGTACTCCAAGCAGACCCCACACCACCGACCAGGGCAGGCTCACATAGCCGCCGAACTGGAAGCGTTTCCGGGAGAAATCCCACCATTTCCGATGGAAAATCCGCTCCAGCACGAAGCCGGTCGTGTAGGTCACAATAAAAGAAAGAATCACGCCGCCCACAAACAGGAAAAACAGGCTGTCACGAAGCTCTGTCAGGAAAATGGCAAATAACAGTCCGCCCACGCCGTAAGCAGGACACCAGAGACCATAGAGAAAGCCCACATCCACAAATTTTCTCTGCCGCGCCGCCGCTCCGGCCGTGCCAGTCACCCAGCCCGCAAAGCTGTATGTAAAAAAGAGCCACAAAAGCTCGTATCCCGTCATGTCCATACCATTTTCCTCCTCTGTCCGTCCCTGCACAGGTCTCTTGTATGGGGCTTATTATAACGGTTTTCCGTGCTCCACACAAGCCTCTTTTACAAAAGAAGCGAAGCGCCTGGCCGCAAAAGGCATGGTTTCCCAGTTTCGCCACAAAAGCGCCACCGGCCGCTCCAGCCGTTCCCGGATTGGGCGCAGCTCCAGCCCATCCTCGAAGCCCTCCAGCACCAGCCGATACAGAATCGACACGCCCAGACCCTGACGGATCATGGCCAGAATCGAATAGTCATCGTATACCTTGTATTCGATCCGCGGCTCGATCTGAAGCTTCGCGAATGCCCGCTCCGGCACACTGTATTCGCCCTCATCCAACAGGATAAAGGGTTCTCTGCCAAGCTCCGCAAGCGACACATCTTTCTGCCCGGCCAGCGGATGTCCCTCCGGCAGTACCGCCACCATCTCGTCCCGGTACAGGACGCTGACCTCCATGTCCGGCACCGCCTCGGCATTCACGAAGCCAAAGTCAATGCTTCCATCCCGCACCCAGCCTGCAATATTCGTGTACTCCCCCTGCTGCAGCACAAAGCGCGTACCCGGGTACTTTTTTTTAAACTTCCTCATAAGCTCCGGCAGCAGATTTCGGCTGACACTGGTAAAGGTTCCGATTTGGATAACACTGTTTTCCAGCCCCCGCATTTCCCGTTCCTTCCGCTCAAGCGCCTCCTCCGCCTGGTAAATCTGCTGAAAATAAGGCAGATAAGCCGCGCCGTCCACCGTCAGCAGCGTTCCGTCCTTTCGCCGGTTAATGAGCGTTGTCCCCGTCTCCTGCTCCAGCGCCTTGATCGTCTGGCTCACCGCGCTCTGGGAATAACCCAAAAGCTCCGCCGTCTTCGTAAAGCTCCCCGTTTCTATGATTTTACAGAAAATTCCGTATCGCGATATCATATGGTTCTCTCCATCAGTTTAACTTATGTTTTTATTATAATCATTCATTTTACTTATGTAAAGAGAACTGATAAAATAAAGCAAGCTACAAAAGGGAGGAATTATCTTATGAAAGAAAGTAAAGCCCAGGGATTCCGGCTCGGCATGCGGGACGGCATTCCCATCGGCCTCGGCTATCTGGCTGTGGCATTTTCGCTTGGCATAACCGCGCGGAACGCAGGTCTCAATGCCTTTCAGGGATTTCTGATTAGCATTTTAAATAACGCGTCCGCGGGTGAATACGCCGGCATCACGGTCATCGCTGCCAATGCCGCTTACGCGGAAATCGCCATTGTGACTCTGATTACCAACGCCCGCTATCTTCTGATGAGCTGCGCCATGAGCCAGCGGCTGGAGCCCGGACTTTCTCTGGGACACCGCCTTTTGATGGGCTTTGATATCACAGACGAGCTTTTTGGCATCGCCATTGCACGCACCGGATATCTGAATCCCTATTATACCTACGGCGCCATGCTCATGGCAATGCCCGGCTGGTCCATCGGCACATCCCTTGGCATCATTGCAGGCAACATTTTACCGGAGCGCGTGGTCAGCGCCTTAAGCGTGGCCCTCTTCGGCATGTTCCTGGCTGTGATCATCCCGCCTGCCCGGAAAAATAAGGTGGTGGCTGTTCTGGTGGCCCTGTCCTTCGCCGCAAGCTTCGCCTGCTCGGTTCTGCCGTGGATCAGCACCCTGTCGGACGGTACCCGCACCATTATCCTGACGGTCGTGATTTCCGCCGGAGCCGCGCTTTTGTTCCCGCTTTCCAAAGAAAACACTGCTGAAAAAACTGCCGAGAAAGGAGTTTCCCACTCATGACCCATAATATTTACATCTACATCCTGATTATGGCCGCCGTATCCTACGCAATCCGCGTGCTGCCGCTGACCCTGATTCGAAAGCCGCTGGAAAATCAGTTTCTCCAGTCCTTTCTCTACTATGTGCCCTACGTAACTCTGGCCGTCATGACCTTTCCGGCCATCATCCACGCCACCCAGTCTCCCATCGCCGGAGCGCTGGCCCTCGTCATCGGCATTGCCGCCGCCTGGATGGGCGCGGGACTGCTGCCCGTAGCAGTCATCTGCTGCGCCGTAGTATTTGTGACGGAGTTCTTTTTGTAAGCTTACTTTTACGTAACCTTTCTTATTTCGCGCAGCCGAAAGGGCTGAGGCAGTTTTAAACCGCCTCAGCCCTTTTTATCTCATACCTTCTCTTTTCCCCTTAAATCTTATCCGGATGCTTACTCAATGGTAATTCCGGCCTTCTCCAGAATCTTCGGCACATTCTTCTCTGCGCCGATAGCCATGATATGTACGCCGTCGCAGATGCCCTCGTCCTTGATCTTCGCGATCATCTCGGCAGCCATCTCGATACCAAGCTGTGTGGGCAGTCCCTTAACGCCCTTCTCCTTGCCCTCTGCTGCCGCAGCGGAGAGACGGTCGATCATATCCTGGGGTACTGCGATACCCGGTACGTTCTCATTCATGTATTTCGCCATACCAGCTGCCTTCAGCGGGATGATACCTGCCATGATGTGGGTATGGATGTTTGCCTTATCCACCTCGTCCATGAAACGCTTCAGGCCTTCGATATCAAAGATACCCTGGGTCTGGATGTACTGTGCGCCTGCGTCTACCTTCTGGCGCAGCTTGTTAATCTGCAGCGGAAGCGGATCATAAACCGGAGTTACCGCAGCCCCCTTATAGAAGGTGGGCGCATTATCCAGATCATTGCCGCCGCAGTCCTTTCCGGTAGCTTCCATATAAGTCAGCATATGCAGGATACCTACGGAATCCAGATCGTAGACCGGCTTGGACTCCTTGCAGTCGCCTACGGTCGGATGGTCTCCGGTCAGAGCCAGCATGGTATCGATACCGAATGCCGCTGTGGAGAGCATATCGCCCATGATACCCATACGGCTTCTGTCACGTCCGGTAACCTGTACGATGGGCTCCAGCCCTGCTTCCTTCAGCTTGATACAAAGACCAAGGGAGGAAGCCTTCAGACAGGCTGACTGCATATCGGTTACGTTCACGCCGTGAACCTTGCCCTTCAGAAGCTCTGCTACTGCAAGCTGCTCTGTAAAATCATATCCCTTCGGGGGAGCCATCTCAACGGTTACACCGAATTTACCGCCTTCCAGCGCTTTCTCTAACATTCCCATTATTTATTCCCCCTGATATTAATTGTTCTCGGATAAGATACCTTTGCGTATCCCTTGTCCGGTCTTCTCTTTGTCAGGAGATCCAGTCTTCCCAGAGACTCCAGACGTTTGTAAATCATAATCCATGCGCAGTCATTGTCCGGATTCACCTCGCACTTGCCGTTCTTCTGTCCGCCGCAGGGACCGTTTACCAGAGACTTGGCGCAACGGGAAATGGGGCAGATGCCGCCGGTGGTTCCCAGCACACAGTCTCCGCACAGATGACAGGCTTCCTCAAAGAGACCGAAACGAACAGCCTCGCCTAAGAACATGGTATTATTGGACGGATAAACCGGTGCGGACGGGCTGTGGGCTGCCGCCACCTGCACGCCGTCGCCGCAGGACATACAGACTACGGCGTCCGGTCCTGCCGCGTTCAGCTTCTTCATGGCTGTCTTCACGCCCATATTCATACAGCAGTAATCTGCCATATTCGTGGCTACTACGGTCTTTCCCTTAGATTCCAGATACGCTTTCAGTTCTGCTACTTCCTTCTCACCGCCGGTCGCGCATGCGGTCGCGCAGCTTCCGCAGCCCAGAATCGCAATCTTCTGCGCGTCTCCGAGCATCGCCATCAATTCATCGATGGGCTTTTTCTGTGTGATAATCATGATATCCTCTCCTTAAAATTCGGGTGTTTGTCCACGGGAGGCTTTCCTTTTTGAAAGTCACTTCTGCCCGAAGAACCTATTTCTATTTTAATACATTTCTCACAAAAATCAACCCGTAATTTTCTTTTTTTAACAGAAAATATCATTTTTATAACATCATTATTTTCATATCATAACACTTTATAACATTTTTGTTTTTAACAACTTTGCCTGATTTGCAAGCTCAGGCTATGATCTATCCTCTCTATGCCTCTGCTTTTTCTTCTTTCTCCTGTTGAAACTCCGCAATCGCATCCAGAAACTGTCTTCCGTACTTCTTCCGCTTATTTTCTCCCACGCCTGAGACCTCCAGAAATTCCTCTTCCGTGGCGGGCAGCTTCACACACATATCGATCAGCGTCTTATCGTTGAAAACGATATAGGGCGGCACCCCATTTTCCCGGGCTATCTCCATGCGGAGTTTTCGCAGAACCTCGAACAGCTCACTTCCTGCACTGGTCAGGCCGTCCGTACTCTTAACTTTGGCCGTCTTCTTCTTTTTCTCCGGCTCCTTCGCCTTCCAGGTCCGCAGCATGACCCGGGCATCCTCCTTCATAAGCGGCGCGGTATCCCCCAGCTTCAGGACACTGTACTGTTCCTCGGTCTGGCGCAGATACCCTTCGCTTACCATCTGGCTAATCAGAGCGCGCAGATCCGCTTCTTTTTTCTCCTTCAGGCTTCCGTAGGATTCATAGTTCATCATTCCCAACTCCCGCAGTCTGACCCGGTTGGCTCCAAGCAATGTGCCGATGACAATCTGAATGCCGTAACGTCCGCGGGTCTCCGTCACGCATTTCACCACCTGCCTGGCTTCCTCGGTCAGGTCGATCTCCGTGTATTCCCGGTGGCAGTTGCCACAGTTTTCACAGGGGTCTTCCGTCTCTTCTCCGAAATACTGTAAAATATAGTTTCTCAGGCATCCCGTTCCCCGGCAGTACTGCTCCATGGTCTGAAGTCTCCTGGTATCCCGCTGGCGAATCAACCGCGCCTCTTCTCCGGTCAGCTCGGAAAAATCCTTCTGCTCCAGTAAAAATCGATTGATCATCATGTCCTGTGGTGAAAATAAGAGAATACACTGGGCCGGTTCGCCGTCCCGTCCGGCGCGCCCCGCCTCCTGGTAATAATTTTCCATGCTCTGAGGCATGTTGTAGTGAATCACAAAACGCACATTGGATTTGTCGATGCCCATGCCGAAAGCGTTAGTGGCAACGACGACTGGCGCCCGGTCATAGATAAAATCCTCCTGATTTTTCTTCCGTTCCGCGCCGCCAAGACCCGCGTGATAGCGCGTCACCGCCACGCCCCGCTTGAACAGTTCTTCGTAAAGCTTGTCCACATTTTTCCGGGTGGCGCAGTAAATAATGCCGCTGTCCGACGGGTGCTTTTCTATGTAGTCCAGGATAAAATCGTCCTTTTTCCGGATATGCTCTACACTGTAATAGAGGTTTTCCCGGTCAAAGCCGGTCACAACCACGTTCGGGTTGGCCAGTTGCAAGGTTCGCAGGATATCATCCCGCACGTTTTCAGTGGCTGTGGCCGTAAAGGCGCTGACCACCGGCCGTCTTCCCAGCTTTCGGATAAAATCCACGATTTTCACATAGCTGGGCCGAAAATCCTGCCCCCACTGGGAGATGCAGTGGGCCTCGTCCACAGTCACCATGGAAATCTCCGTATGTGTGGCAAAATCCAGAAACTCCCAGCTTTCCAGCCGTTCCGGGGCCACATAGATAATCTTGTATACACCCTGGGCCGCCAGGGAAAGGGCCTTTCGAATCTGTCCTTCTGTCAGCGCTGAATTGATAAACGCCGCATGTACTCCGACGTCATTGAGCGCCTTCACCTGATCCTGCATCAGTGAAATCAACGGCGACACCACCAGGGTAATCCCCGGCAGCAGCAGCGCCGGCACCTGATAGCACACCGACTTTCCCGCTCCCGTCGGCATAATCGCCATCGCGTCCCTGCCATTTAAGATCGCCTCAATAATCTCCTCCTGCCCGGGGCGGAAGGTATCATAGCCGAAATAGTTTTTTAAAACTTCGGTTGGTTTCATACTTTCTTTCCTTCCATATAGCTTTTTAGTTCTTCCAGTTTCTTTACTGTCATTTTTTCTGAGTAGTGTAAGCCATCATAGGTAAGATGAAGTACGGGATATTGCCCTTTTGTCTTCAATAGCATATGTATTTCAATCAGCCATTCCACCACTGCCTGTATCTCATTTCGAGTCATATCCTTCAACGCTCCATACTCCGGTATTTCATTCAGATTGTTCTGTTGTATACGCTCCGACTGGTGTCCTTTCAAAATATCCGTAAGCATTGTAACTCCATAATATTTGGAACGGCTCATATTCTGTACCGCTGTCAATACTGTATAAACCACGTCATTCAAATCTAGCCCTTTTAGCGTAACCGGTTCCATATTTACTTTTTCTATTTTCACATCTGCTATATCTGCCTGTATCTGTTTTCTTACTTTTACCTCCGTACATTTTCTATTCTGCACAAGTATTTCATCGTTTTTATCATTTTTTTCCTCTACGTCCGGAGTATATCCCATTTGATCATAAAATGCTTTTTTACTGATTGTTCGGTCGCATCCTCTTCCATCCTTTCTGTAATTAGTACATCCCAAAAAATAATCTTTTTTCTGACTCGCATCTTTTCCCGGTTTTATAATCAGATAACCATCTCTGCATTTGTCACATTTTTGAATGGACAGTTTTCCGCCATTACAATCATTTGTCATGAAACCACACACTTCAGGTTCATTTGTACAAATATACAGTCGGAGCCCATATGCTCTTTTATACTTCAGTTGTAAAGGATATCCACATATCGGACATACCTTTCGATCTATTCGCCTCTCTGCTTCTTCGTTCCATTCTCCTTCCAATTTAATATTTTTATAATCTCTCTTCAATTCAAGCAGAAACTCCGAGGGATTGCTTTCTGGTGCCACAAAATATACACGATTCTTGGTTCTTGTCATTGCCACATAAAAAAGCCGCCTTTCCTCTGCGTAATCAATGGAATGATCCCCTTTGATTACAAATCCAAGAACCGGATCGTCCTCTATTTTAGCAGGAAATCCATAGGTTTCATTTTTTCCGTTAATGATAATAACATCATCATAACCAAGCCCCTTTGATGAATGTGCCGTCATAAATACGATTTTCAAATTCGGATATTTTACACTTTTTACTTTATCCCCACGCCTTACAAACTCAAATAGTCCTGTCCGTTCCAATTGGTCTCCGTCAAAACCGAATCTGCCAATCAGCAGAATTGTTCCCGCCTTTTTTCCTTCTTTTTTTCTGCTTATTACGATATGATCGAGGGCTGTCTGAACTGCATTTGCCAGTGCGTAGTTTGCTCCTGTTCTTCTGTCCGCATTTACCTCTTTTCTTCGGCTGTCATAGGTATAAATAATCACCGGATCTTCAATCGTTTTGGGCGAAATCAATTGCTTCTTTATTTGCGCACTGTTTTTTTGAATAAAATTGCCTGCGATATCTATTACTTCCTGAGAATTTCGGTAGGTTCTTACTATTTTAAGCATTTTAGCATATCCCATTTTCTCAGCAAATTTTGTAAACAGTGTAATATCAGAACCACTAAAGGCATAGATGGACTGCCAGTCATCACCCACCGCTATAATTTTAGCATCCGTTACTTCAGACAGCGCTTTTGTCAAATCAAACCTCTGTCTTGAAATATCCTGATATTCATCCACAATTATATATTTAAAATCAAGCTTCTGCTTCATTTCCTTTACTTCATTTAATAGCCTTGCAGATTCATTTATCATATCTTCGAAATCAACTGCTTTGTTTGTCTTTAGCCATCTGTCATATTCCAGATAACACTCCTGGCAAATATCCAGAAATAACTTACTTCTCACATTTGTTGTCGAATGATACATCCGTGCAAATTCATCGCTTCCATATCCATTTACCTTAAAATTGGATATAAAACGGCAAATCAGGCTCAGAAGCTTACGGATGTACCGGTTTTCTTCCCCCGCAACAAGCTGTTCCATCACTTCTTTGTTATTCCTTGGCCTTAATTCTATCCCGCACACCTCTAATTTTTCTTTCAGATGCTCAATCAGACTTCGATTATCCTTATAACTTGAAAATGTATAAATAAGCTTTGTTCCATGTTTTCTGTGGAGCATAATCTTATCATTTACCGCTTTTTTATAACATTCCAATTCTTCATCACTATATCTGTCATTTTTACCATCTTCTGAAATCCCGAAATGTTCAAGATAAACCTGATTATCTCCCTGTAGAATTGCAAAATCCGGTGTATAAGGCTTCCTGGAAAATGCAATATAATACGGATATGTCGGTTCGTATTCATAATCAATGTTATTCAGATACAGGAAATTTGCGATTTCAACTTCCTGATACGAACGTAAAATCTCATTTTGAATCGTGACTGATTTTTTTGTTCTTGCATCAATCACCTCTCTTTTAAAGTTTTCCAAATCACTGCGCAAGGTTGAGTAATTTGCTTTGGCGATATGATTGAAAAAACCATTCAGTTCATTCCCCTCATACGGCGCATCAAAATAAGTTGCAAAAAACATAATGAGTTTATTGACAATACTTTCATTTTTCAGCAGAGAATTTCTAAAATAATCCCGGAGTACAAAATACATTTTTGAATTATCCACAATTGTCATGGTTTCCTCCGGGGAATGCTTATGTATAATCGCATTTCCAGTAGAATGAAAGGTTGCGATCGGGCACTCAATATGAAGTCCTTTCTGAATTTTATCTTTCAGTTCATTCACAGCCTTATTGGTAAAAGAAATAACCAGAATCTGAGAGGGATCTATTTTTCCTTTTTCAACCAAATATTTTACTTTCGCTGCAACTGTGGTTGTTTTCCCAGCACCTGCACCAGCAATCACAAGAGAATAGTCTTCATCTGTCAAAACAACTTTTCTTTGATCTTTATCCAGGATAACATTCGGATCCACTTCCTTCAAAATATTGTCCAAATAATCTTTTTCCTGAGCCAACATCTTTGAGACATAATGTTCGTTATGCTCTTCCACATAGGTTTCCAAATGCGTATATCTTTCTAATATACAGCTTATTTCTGCTTCTTTTACACGGTTTGCCCGGCAGAAATCAGAAAGCACCCCGCCTTTTTGCAAAACTCCAAAAAAATCTATTACTTCCGTATATTGAGAATATATATCTGCATAGTCACTTTTTGCTATATACCCTGTTCGCTCCAGAAGCTTTTCAATTGTATCCTGTAATACCAGTATTCTATTACAATTTTCATTTCGTATTTCTGTCGTTGTATTTCCTTTATGAGAATCTGAGCCCTTTCCGTCAAATTTATCTTTGGCACGTCCTAATATGCGATCTAAAAATCCCATAATTTTCTCCTAATCGTATAAACTCTTTTCCTCATTATGTACTTTTTCCAACATTTTGTCTACTGTGATTTACTGATAACGAAACGCAAAATGGCAGAGGGGAAGCCTCCGCCATTTTTTCTGTCAGTACTTTTCTGTATAGAGTTCAGGAGCTTCATTTCCTGAATGCTCACTTTTCTTCAGTAACTCTACCAGTCCATGCTGGTTTCCCACATTCGTAACATCAATTTTATGTACACATTCTCCCATCCACGGCAATTGGCTGCTTAGTTCTTTCATTAACCGATAGATATCTACGGTTGTAATTCTATTAACAGACAAATATCCGGACCCCTGTCTATGCCGAAATCCATGCTTTCTAAAAAATTTTCGCAGATCACTATATGCATGATGGTAATCATTTCCAGGATAATGCTTTTTTAATTGATATGTATCCAGGTCAAAATTCAATGCTTTCACATATTTTCTTTCCAATATGCTAAGCCCTCATCGCCTGTCTGTAATTTCTCAGAAAATTTTCTTCGTTAAAATGCTCTGGAGCATCCAAATAGCCGTCACTCTCATAGAACATCCATTCCACTGCATTATTCATAAACCATGACTGATCGGATAGTATATTTGAAACGATCCCAAAATACGCGAAATCATTCTCATTCCCACTGTCCCGGTAAACCCTTGCGCCTGAGGTATCTTCCATTCGAAGCAGTCCATATTTGGCAAATAAACGGTCCAATGTCTGATAGACTGACTCCAGCTTATAGGTTTTCTCTTCCGTAATCTTCTTTTCATCCATCCGAATCAACATCTTCAGCATCCGAAAACCTCCCGTCCAATGAATTTTAATAGAGATTCTTCACCTTAAACTCCTTCTCTGCCTCGCGCCGCTGATCCTTTTTGGCAATGTCCTGACGTTTGTCGTAGAGCTTTTTACCGCGGGCCAGACCTACCTCGACTTTAACCAGACTGCCTTTCAAATATACCTTTAAGGGCACCATGGTGTAGCCTTTTTCGGCCATCTTGGACGCGATCTTCCGGATTTCGTATTTGTGCATCAGAAGCTTCCGGGGGCGTAAGGGGTCTTTGTTGAAGATATTACCCTTCTCGTAGGGACTGATGTGCATGCCGTAGACCCATACCTCCTCCTTTTCCACCTTGACAAAGGCCTCCTTGACGCTGCATTTTCCCATGCGGATCGACTTTACCTCGGTTCCGGCCAGGGCGATGCCGGTCTCGTAGGTCTCGTCGATGAAATAATCGTGATATGCCTTCTTGTTATTGGCAACTAACTTGTAATTATCCTTCCCCATCTTGTTCTCCTCATCTATCTGTTCTGTATCATAACTGCTCACACCTAAGGGCTTGCCGCTGGCAGCTCCTCACGGATGCTTCGTACTCTCAAATCACTTTCCTACGTCTTCAGCAGTCAATTCTTCCGGCCATACTGAACCGTTACTCTGTATCTTTCGTCGATAATAATTCGTAATCAATGGTCCTGCACAGCCGATCCGTCCCCTTCACACGAATACGCACCCGCTCACCGATGCGCCAGACCTTTCCGGTCCGAGCGCCCCGAAGCTCGCTTCCGGCTTCATCATACTCGTAAAAATCGTCTGTCAGCGAATTCACATGCACCAGGCCCTCCACTGTATTGTTCAGCTCCACATACAGACCGTAAGCTGTCACGCCAGAAATGACGCCGTCAAACGCTTCGCCGATATGCTGCTCCATGTACTCCACCTTCTTTAGCTTCACGGTCTCCCGCTCCGCCTCCTCGGCCCGCCGCTCCAGCTCGCTGGAGCGCTTGGCCACCTCCGGCAGAATCGCCTCGTAATGTACCACCCGGTCGCCGTTTAAGCGCCCCCGCAGGTTCTCCTTGATAATCCGGTGAATCTGCAGATCCGGATACCGCCGGATGGGCGAAGTAAAATGACAGTAATGGGTAGCTGCCAGTCCGAAATGTCCGGTGCAGTCGGTGGCGTACTTGGCCTGCTTCATGGAGCGCAGGGTCAGGCGGCTGATCATGGCCTCCTCCGGAGTCCCTGCAATCTTATCCAGCAGCTTCTGTACCTCGCCCGGATGAATCTCATCGCCCGATGTATGAAGCGCGTACCCGAAATTCCGGATAAAGGTTCCCAGACGGCTCATTTTTTCACTGTCCGGCTTCTCATGAATCCGGTATACAAAGGGCTGAGCCTGCCAGTAATAGTCCTCCGCCACAGTCTCATTGGCCGCCAACATGAAGTCCTCGATCAGTCTTGTGGCCGCATTTCGCTCGTAAGGCTTAATATCAATGGGATATCCCTTTTCATCCAAAATCACCTTGGTCTCCGGGAAATCAAAATCAATGGAGCCCCGCTTTCTTCTCCGCTTTCGAAGGAGGGCCGATACCTCCGCCATCTCCTTTAACATGGGAACCAGCTCCGGATAGAGCGCTGTCTCCACCGGATCATTGTCCAGCACCTTCTGTACCCCTGTGTAGCTGAGTCTGCGATTCACACAGATCACCGTCTCCGCAATGGTATGACCGATAATCTTACCTTTCTCATCCATGGTCATGATGCAGCTCAAGGCCAGGCGCTCCTCCCCTGCATTCAGAGAACAGATCCCGTTGGAGAGATTGCGCGGCAGCATGGGAACCACCCGATCCGCCAGATAGACGCTGGTGCCCCGGTCAAGGGCCTCGTGATCCAGAGCGCTGTTCTCCTGCACATAGTTGGTCACGTCAGCGATATGCACGCCCAGTACATAGTTATCACCATCCCTCCGCAGGGAAACCGCATCGTCCAGATCCTTTGCGTCCTCGCCGTCGATGGTGACGCAGACCTCATCGCGCAGATCCAGCCGTCCGGCCCGGTCCGCCTCTGATACCGGCTTTGCCACCCGCTCCGCCTGGTTCAGCACCCGCTCCGGAAACTCGGTGGGGATAGCGTAAGCCAGCATAATCGCCAGCACTTCCGTAGCCGGATCATCGGCCTCGCCCAGCACCTGCGTAATCTTACCCTCGGGATTCTTCCGGCCCTTGCCGTAATCAGTGATCTCGGCCACGACTTTTTGTCCGCTGACTGCCGGGCCGATTTTCTCCAGAGGAATAAAGATATCGTGGTTGATCCGCTGATTATCCGGGACCACAAAGCCGAAGTTCTTGCTGCGCTCAAAGGTGCCTATGACCTCCGTCACGCCGTGGGACAGAACCTTCGTAATGACGCCCTCGGGCCGTTTGCCCGCATGACCCTTGATCACTACTTCCACCGTATCGCCCAGAAATGCGTCTCCGGCGTCATTTTCCCCGATGAAAATGTCCTGTTCCTCGCCTTCTACCGACACAAAACCGAAGCCTTTGGCATGGCTTGTATACACGCCAACCACCTTTTTGATCTCCGCTTTTCCGTAGCGTCCCCGCTTGGACAGCGAGATTTTTCCTTCGGAGAGAAGTTCATCCAGAACTTTATTCAATTCCTCCCGGTCCCTCTTCTCCACCTGCAGGATGATCGCCAGCTCCTTCTGCTTCATGGGCACATAGCGCGGATCATTGATAAAATCATATATAATTTTCTTTCGCTCTTCAAATGTTTTGTCTGCCATAATTCCTCCGGCATATTACGTAAATCCGGCATGCCTCATTGCCATAACGCAGAAAGCACCCACGGTCATCCCGGGAGTGCTTTATCTGTCGTAAAATGTAATAAAAGATCTATTACATTAAAAAATGTTCAAATTCAGTACCAGTGCCAGTACGATAAAGGCAATTGCCAGAATCTTGGTCGCAAGTACAATCTTACCCTCTGCGGAACGGCTCTTATTCTGCTCCCAGAAAGAATTGCCGCCTGCAATCGCTCCCAGACCGTTGGACTTGCCTTCCTGCATCAGTACCACAACCGTCAGCGCGATACACACCAGTACAAAAAGAACCATTAAAATAGCTCGGATTACTCCCATGCTTAAACCTCCTTAACCAGCAGAGATTTGCCGGTCATCTCTTTCGGCTGCTCCATTCCCATCAGCTCGATGAGCGTCGGAATGATATCTGCCAGACAGCCATTCTCTCTCAGACCGTATGCCGGATCTGCGTTTACCAGAATAAACGGAACCGGATTGGTGGTATGTGCTGTCCAGGGCTCGCCTGTCTTATAATCAATCATCATCTCGGCATTGCCGTGATCCGCGCAGATAAACATCTGACCGCCTGCCTCTTTCACTGCCTCAACCGCGCGTCCCACGCAGCCGTCTACGGTCTCAATAGCCTGTACTGCAGCCGGAATCACACCGGTATGGCCTACCATATCCGGGTTCGCGAAGTTGATGATAATTACATCGTACTTATCAGACTTAATGGCCTCTACCAGCTTGTCGCAGACAGCCGGAGCGCTCATTTCGGGCTGCAGGTCATAAGTTGCTACCTTCGGAGACTTCACAAGAATGCGATCCTCGCCCTTGTTCGGCTCCTCAACGCCACCGTTGAAGAAGAAGGTTACATGTGCGTACTTCTCTGTCTCGGCGATACGAACCTGTGTCATATTATGAGCTGCCAGATACTCGCCAAAGGTATTGTGAAGCTCTACCTTGTGGAAAGCTACCAGCTTGTTCGGAATGGTTGCGTCATATTCGGTAAAGCATACATAGGTCAGATTCAGGCGCTTCTCACGGGGGAAGCCGTCGAACTCATCACAGCAGAACGCTCTGGAAATCTCTCTTGCGCGATCCGGCCGGAAGTTGAAGAAGATCACAGAGTCGCCATCCTGAATGACAGCCACCGGCTTGCCGTCCTTCTTTACCACTGCCGGAAGAACAAACTCATCGTTCACACCCTCTGCGTAGGAAGCTGCGATAGCACTGACGCCGTCAGCCGCCTCGTTGCCCTCTCCCTTTGTCAGGGCGTTGTAAGCCTTTTCTACCCGATCCCAGCGGTTGTCGCGGTCCATGGCGTAGTAACGTCCCATAACGGAAGCCACTTCTCCGACGCCGATCTCCTGCATCTTGTCTGTCAACTCCTGTACAAAATCCTTTCCGGAGGTGGGCGGTGTGTCACGGCCATCCAGGAAGCAGTGTACATAGACCTTCGTAAGACCGTGGCGCTTTGCCAGCTCCAGCAGTCCGTAGATATGGGTATTGTGGCTGTGTACGCCGCCGTCGGATACCAGTCCGAACAGGTGCAGTGCGGAGTCCTTTGCTTTCGCGTTCTCCACAGCCTTTACAAGCGCTTCATTTTCAAAGAAGTCTCCATCCTGGATCTCCTTTGTGATACGGGTCAACTCCTGATATACGATGCGTCCCGCACCCATGTTCATATGACCAACCTCAGAGTTGCCCATCTGTCCGTCCGGAAGACCAACTGCCAGTCCGCTGGCATTGCCCTTTACAAAGGGGTAGTCCTTCATCAGACCGTCCATAACCGGAGTCTTCGCCATCGCAATGGCATTGCCCTCCGGATTCTCATTCAGACCGTAGCCATCCAGAATCATCAGTACTGTCGGTTTCTTACTCATTGTTCTTCTCCACCTCTGCGATCGCTGCTTTCTTCATCGGGATTCTGCAGTTGCGGTTGCTGCCGAACTCTACGATAACGTCGTCCTCTGTGATGTCAATGAGAACGCCGTAAAATCCACTTGTGGTTACGACTACATCGCCTACTTCCATCGTAGAAAGCATAGCGTTCAGACGCTTCTGCTCCTTCTTCTGCGGACGGATAGCTGCAAAATACATAAATGCTCCGATTACTACTACGTAAAGAATGATGGTTCCCCATCCCATTGCTGCATTGCCTGTTGCAAGTAAATTCATGTTCATTCCTCCTGAAATATACCCGTTCTTATCTTTTATCTGCGGGCGCTTCTATTATACTAGCATACTTCCCGATCTCCGGTCAAGTATTCCGGCTGTATTTTCTGCGGTTTTCTGCTGATTTTATGACTGGCCGTTCATCAGGCCGTCCAGCTTCCGCTTCTTGTAGGCCTGGTACTCGCCCCGGTCAATAGCGTCCCGGATCTCAGTCATCATGGTATTGTAGAAATACAGGTTATGAAGGACGCAGAGACGCATACCCAGCATCTCCTTCGCCTTTAACAGATGGCGGATATAGGCCCTGCTGTAGCGGCGGCAGGCCGGACACTGGCAGCCCTCCTCGATGGGCCGGTCATCCAGCTCGTACTTCGCGTTGAACAGATTGATCTTACCCAGGTTGGTGTAGAGATGTCCATGGCGTCCGTTGCGGCTGGGATATACGCAGTCGAAGAAGTCCACGCCCCGGTCTACCGCCTCCAGGATATTGGCCGGCGTTCCCACGCCCATCAGATAGGTGGGCTTGTCCTCGGGAAGATACGGCGTCACCGCCTCGATGATCCGGTACATATCCTCATGGGACTCGCCTACTGCCAGTCCGCCGATGGCGTAGCCGTCCAGATCCATCTGAGAAATCTCCTTGGCGTGCTCGATCCGGATATCCTCATAAATCGCTCCCTGGTTGATTCCAAACAGCAGCTGGTTCTGGTTGATGGTGTCCGGAAGGCTGTTCAGCCTCTGCATTTCCGCCTTACAGCGGGCAAGCCAGCGGGTGGTGCGGGCCACGGATTTCTCTACATAATCCCGCTCCGCCAGGGCCGGAGCGCACTCGTCGAAGGCCATGGCAATGGTGGAGGCCAGATTGGACTGAATCTGCATACTCTCCTCCGGTCCCATGAAAATCTTCCGTCCGTCAATATGGGAGTTAAAATATACGCCCTCTTCCTTTATTTTGCGTAAGGAGGACAGAGAAAATACCTGAAATCCGCCGGAATCTGTCAGAATCGGCTTGTCCCAGGACATAAATTTGTGAAGTCCGCCCAGCTTCTTCACCACCTCGTCGCCCGGTCTCACATGGAGATGATAGGTGTTGGAAAGCTCGATCTGGGTTCCGATCTGCTCCAGATCGGAGGTGGCTACCGCGCCCTTAATGGCCGCCACGGTTCCCACATTCATGAACACCGGCGTCTGTACCGTACCGTGTACAGTTGTAAATTCGGCACGCTTGGCGCGGCCGTCTTTCTTTAATATTTTATACATACTTATTTCAAACCTCTCGCTTTTAATTCTTCAATCACCTTATGGTACATGGGCATCTCCCGCTGTCGCCATGGGGCTTGTATATATGAATCTCCGGAAGGTATCCCGCTTCACCTGACCCGTATAAGTGCCGCCTCGTCGGCTTTCTGTCCCATCTTATCGTCCCCAAATTTTCTCTATAAAATCCATACGGGCGCTCATGCCCTCCATCAGCGCGTCCACAATTGTCAGTGCAGTCATGGCCTCTACCACAACTACCGCGCGCGGCACAATCACCGGATCGTGACGACCTTTCACGCTGATTTCGATATTTTCCCCTTTCTGGTTCACGGTATGCTGCTGCGCTGCAATGGAAGATGTGGGTTTCACGGCAGCGCGAAGCACAATTCGGCTTCCATCGCTGATACCGCCCAGCGTGCCGCCTGCATGGTTAGATTCCTTTTCAATACCATTTCCATGATTTACAAAGGGATCGTTGTTCTGCTTTCCGCGGGCCTTCGCTGCCGCGAAGCCGCTTCCAATTTCAAAACCTTTCACTGCCCCAATCGACAGAACCGCCTTGGCCAGATTCGCGTCCAGCTTTTCAAAGCAGGGCTCGCCGACACCTGTGGGCATGCCGTCTACGATACATTCCACTACGCCGCCGACGGAATCCTTTTCTTCCATACACTGTCCCGTGTATTCTCCCGCCTTTTCTGCTGCCTCTTTATCCGGCATATAGAAAGAATTCTTCTGAATTTCTTCCATGTCGAACTGCTTCTCATCTATTTCCACAGGTCCGATGGATCGGGTATAGGCACAGACCGTAATACCCAGTTCCTTCAGAATCTTCGCCGCCACAGCTCCTGCGGCCACGCGCCCGATGGTCTCACGTCCCGAGGAACGTCCGCCGCCCCGGTAATCCCGAAAACCATACTTCATATCAAAAGTATAATCCGCATGTCCCGGACGATAATAAGACGCGATTTCGCTGTAATCCTGTGAACGCTGGGAAGTATTGGCTACCAGAATCGAAATTGGAGTTCCTGTTGTCCGTCCCTCAAAAACACCGGAAAGAATTTCCGCCTTATCTCCTTCGGTTCTGCTGGTTGTAAACTGAGATTGTCCGGGTTTTCTCCGGTTAAGATATTCCTGAATATCCGCTTCGCATAAAGGCAGTCCTGCCGGACAGCCGTCAATTACTACGCCTACTCCTTTTCCATGGGATTCCCCCCAGGTAGAGATTGCAAAATGCTTGCCATAAATCGATCCTGCCATTTTTTCCTCTTTCCCTTCTGATAGCGGTCTTCCGTAAAGCTTCCGCTTCTTATCTTATATTTCGTATGATCCTGTTTATCATACCGAACTTTTTTTCATTCGTCAACGCATAAAATATTTTCTCCATGAACACGCTTGAAACAGAGAAACCGCGGTTTCCGAAACATTTTTCGAAAGCCGCGGCTTCTCTGTGAGTTGTATAAATCATGGCAGATGATTAGATATTGTCTTATTGAAATTATTCTGCAAGCTTATAAACCTCCATTACCATATCCACGTCATAACCTGAATATGCGCCCGCCTTTCCTGTGCCGGAAATCTTCATGGCATTCTCTGCGCAGATCTTGCAGTCCTCCGCCTTGATACCAATGTCGCTGAGTCTGGTGGGCAGACCCATACGCTTCTGCCAGTCTTCCAAATTGCGAAGGCCTTCCATGACGGTATCCTCCTGGTTATCATAGAGACGCGCGCCCATGCAATTTACAGCCCAACGTACGAATTTGGCCGGATTGCTCTTCCATGCATATTTCACCCAGGCATCTGTGATAATGGAAAGAATCTCGCCGTGAGTTCTCTTGAAGGTAACAGTAATCGGATTCTCCATATGATGGCATACCCAGTCTCCCATCTCTCCGGCTGCCGGCTTCGTGTTGGACATGGCCATAATCGCGGCCAGATTCAGGTTTGCACGGGCATCGTAGTTAGTCGGTTCCTCTTTTGCCACCAGACCTTCCTTCAGAACCGCCTTTACGATAGCCTCGAAGTAACCCTCCATAATCTCATTTCCATTGATGGGGGCAAAGTATACTTCCCAGCAGTGGGACATGATATCCATAGCGCCGCAGGCCATCATCTTCGGCGGCAGGGTATAGGCAAATTCCGGATTGATGATTGCGAAATCAAAGAAGAAGCCCAGGTTGTAAAGACCAACCTTCTCCGGAACCTCCAGACTGTCATCTACTACCATCGCACACAGAGACTGCTCGCTTCCGGTTCCGCCCAGTGTAGAAATAACACCGTGAGGAATAACGGGATCCGGAGTGAAAATATCGCGGTTCACAAACAGGCTCTCCTTCATATTGGCCTGTACAGCGATAAATTTCGCGGTATCCATAACGGAGCCGCCGCCCACAGCCAGAATAAAGTCTACCGGATCCTGATGTACCTTCTCGATACACTCCTTACAGTAGCTCAGACGGGGATTCGGCTTTACATCTCCCAGCTCATAATAAGAGATGCCGCTGGCATCCAGGGACGCCCGAACATCCTCCAGAATCTTGGTCAGATAGCTTCCGCCGTCGTGCACGATCAGGCAGCGGTTACCATATTTCTTTATTTCTTCTCCCACGGTTTTGTGAGTGTCTTTTCCGAAAATTACGTTTGTTTTCTGTGAATCATAGAAATTATTCATAATAATCACCTCATTCTCTGGCTGGAATTTTATTCCAGAATTCCCAGTTCCTTCATCCATGCATTTACATCAATGATTGCGTCCTTAGACGGCTCCAGTGTACCTTCACAGAGCGCGTCCGCATCTGCATCCTCTCCCAGCTGGCTCACCACATCGATGACCATCGGAAGATTCATACCGGTCAGGTGACGGAACTTATAATGCTCCATCAGTCTGCTTACGCAGTTAAAGGGTGTTCCGTTGGGAATATCCGTCATAATGATGACGTCTCCCTTTTTCAGCTCCTCTTTCAGTCTTTTTTCTACCTTTGCTGTCAAATCGTCCGGTCCTTCGCCCGGCTCAAACGTGATAAAATCCAGATCCGGCTGATCTCCAATCAGCATTGTCGTACTTTCTACCATTCCCTTTGCCATTCCGCCATGGGAAACCAAGATTACTGTCACCATCACAAATGTCTCCTTATATATTCCTGCATATTTTTGCATAATTTTGAATTCTGATACATATCTGCAGCCATAGACATCTGCAGCTTCAGGGTACAGAGCTCGTTGCCGTCCTGATAGGTTAAAAGCACCTTGTCATAGACGTCGCCCATCCTGCCCGTTTCTCCCATCGCCATTTCCCGGCCCGTTTCCATTTCCACGATTTTCACGTCTTTTATCAGCGGATAGGGAATCATGACGGAACAGAAGGTTTCTTCTTTTCCGTCGTTCGCCCGGATTACAATAGCTTTTTCCAATACCCGGACATGAACAATCGCCTGCTCCGGGTTATGCGGATCTCCGTCGAGATAAATCATCTCATACTGCCATCCCAGCACCTGATCGCTCTTTTTTCTGCCGCGTATCATCTGAAATGGATGAAATTTTGCTTTTTCCATAACAATTCTCCTCAGGCCTTTTTCCAGTTCAGCTTTTCGCACAGGAAGGCTTCCACGATATCAAGAACCTGCGGCGTCCAGAAGGGAGAACCTCCGTGGGCAGCGTTATGCATCCGGTACATGGTTGCGTCTTTTCCGGCCTCGCGCATCCTTCGATAGAGAATGACGCTCTGTTCGAAGCTGCAGCTCTTATCCTTATCCCCGTGCAGAATCAATACGGCCGGCGTCTCGCCTTCAAGATAAGATACCGGACTCGCTTTTTCCGCCAGATCAAGATGTTCCTTTACCGGCACGCCCAGAAGCTCATCCAGATGTTCGGTGGATGTGGAATGATAATCAATCATAGCCGGAAGATAAGCAGGACCGTAATAGTCCACTACTGCGCCAATCCGCAGGCTACGCTCCCGATATTCCGGCATCATAGCCATCAGAAGCGCCGTATGCGCGCCCGAGGAACTGCCCCAGGCTGCCAGCTTATCGGTATCCCAGCCAAGCTCCTCCGCATGCTCCCGCAGAAACTCAAGCGCCAGCCAGCCGTCGTCCGACTGAGTTGGGAAATGAAATCCCGGAGCAGGCCGGTATTCCACGCTTGCCACGATAAAACCGCGCCGCGCCATTTCCACCAGCTGCGGAATGCCCGGAACCACGCTCTGCTTCTGCCAGGCTGAACCGCGGATAAAGAGCACCAACGGACGCTTTTCACCGTCCCCGACCGTAGAAGGAAGCAAAAGCTGCAGTTTCAGAGATACGCCGTCGATATTGGCAAATTCCACATCCCGAATGTATTTTACAATCTTGACCTTTGAAAAATCTGCTTCCAGTTCCCGCATACCCTCCGCAGTCAGCGGAGAAGCCTCCATATCCGGCGCCGGAATGCTCCAGCGCTCATTTTCAGAACGAAGCTCCATCTCTATTCCTCCTCTATGCGCTCCATTTCCACCTGTTTCAGAATCAGGCCTTCTTCCATGGTGCATGCAATTTCAAAAAAGTATCGGACTCCCGCTTCTGCTTTCAAATTCAAGATCTGGCTTTTCATGGTGTCCAGTTTAATGTGAATCTTATGGAAGCCCGGCTCACACAAAATGTTGCACTGCTTCTCCATCTCAATTTTCGAAACAGGCGCCCCGTCCAAAATGATCTGAAAGCTCCGGATATGACCGCGGATTCCCTGCTGTCGGTAAAAGGACAGCATGGCCTCTCCATCGTGTGAAAGCTTCTCCTCGTCCACCGCGTCGAACCGTTCCCGGGTGTCCGTCTTCGCATGTTGCTTGCCCGAACGGGAGGGCAGAAAGCTTTTTTCCAGTTTATTCCAAAAGCGCATATCCGTAACTTCCTTTCCCTTTGTACTGTCAGATCCCGATTTCAAAAATGGCTGCCGGAGTGCTTGCACTCTGACAGCCATCTCTCCGTCTCAACTAATCCGTCAAATTTGTTTCGTTCCGCTTACGCGCTGAAGATGCCAAGCAGACCGAATATGATTGCAAACACTACCATTGCCAGAATAATATGAATGGACTTCTTTCCACTGCGCAGTGCCTTTACACATGCAAGAGTCAGCAGAAGGGGAAGAATCTTCGGGCAGATGGCGTCAAACAGAGCTGTCTGAATATTGAACTCTGTACCGCTGATGGTAAAATTCAGCGCGCACTGCAGATTGACGTAATTTACAATCAGACCACCCATAACGCAGCATCCTACGATACCGGCTGCATTCATGATCTTATCCAGGGTTCCTGCTGCCATCACATCAACGATGGCGTCTCCGCCCTTATTATAACCCAGCTTGAAGCATGCCCACATGCAGCCAACCATAATGGCGTACATTGCAACCGCGTAAATAATCGGTCCAAGAACCAGTCCGTTGTTGGTCAGGTCAATACACAGGGCCAGGACAATCGGAATAATAATACCCTGAATCAGGGAATCACCAATACCTGCCAGCGGTCCCATCAACGCAGATTTCAAGCCTACAATCTGGTCTGCGTCGCAGTCCGCTCCTGCTGCCACCTGCTCCTCCATGGCGATGGTTACGCCGTGGATAACCGTACCTACCTCAGGTTCGGTATTCAGGAAGGTCAGATGACGTGTCAGGGTCTCTTTCTGCTTCTCCACATCGTTCGGATACAGTTCCTTTACAACCGGAACCATGGAGTACATAAATCCAACGCCGTGCATGAACTCATAGTTGCCGCCTACGGCACAGGATAAAAACCAGTTTAAAATAGATTTCTTCTGTGTGCTTTTGGAAACCTTTACTACTTCAGCCATTTATGCCACCTCCGCTTTCGTACGATAGAAATACAGAACCGCGCCTACAAAACCAATCATCGCAATCGGGATCAGGCCCAGGCTTAAGTAAGCGGCTGCAATAAAGCCTACCAGAAGCCAGATGCGCGCCTCGTCCTTGAAGATGAAGGAAAGGTTGATTGCAATACCAACTGCAGGAAGCATACCGCCGATAAGAGATACAACGGTCAGAATCTTGCCGTTCAGTATGTCTGCCAGAGAGTATACCAGATCGGAACCGAAGTACGCGCAGAGCATACAGGGGATACCGTATCCGATAAAGGTAATAATCAGTGGAAGCAGCCAGGCCGGAATCCACAGAGAATTGATTTTTCCGTCATCAATAAGCTTCTGTGCCAGATGTCCGCATGCAGCCAGAACTGTCATCAGCATCGTGTACAGCGCGATAGCTACCAGACCTACCGGAACTGCCAGAACCAGAGCCGCGTCCATATCAAGACCGGTGGCCAGAACAAAAGCGGTACTCAGAACGCCAGCCGCACAGGGGTCTGCCGGGGAAGCTCCGCCGGCTCCAATCCATCCCAGGTAAATCATGTTGATCTGCGCACCAATCATCGCGCCCTCCAGCGGTTTTCCGAATACCAGGCCTACCAGGAAGCCTGCAACCAGAGGTTTGCTGAATACGAAATAGCCTCGTGCGAAGGAATTGTTACCAATCCAGTAAATTACACCGCACAAAAATGCTTGAAATAGTGTCATAACTGTACCCTCCTTGTAACATTACATATCTTTTGCTTGCCTATCTCATTTTAACAATTTCGCCAGGTCAACCGGTGCATTGTCAATCGCCAGCTGGTAGACCATGGTTACTCCCTTGTCAATCAATGCCCGCATAGCGTCCTTTTCACTGTCGCTTGCGAACAGATCCCGGATTAACTTCTTCCGTTTTCCGTATTTGTTGCCACTGACTGCCGCGGAACCGCAGATGATTTTGTCATATACGACTCCCGCTTCATTCATGCACAGAAAACTCTGCGCACATTTGGTCAGAAGCATCACTTTCTCATTTTCAGGGGAATCCTCTTTCAGATATTCAATCGCCTGATCCACGGTGAAAATCTGCAGTTCCGTTCCAGCCGGCTTCATTCCCATAAAGATCTTACAGGTAAACTTATCATTTACCAGATCATCATCTGCAAGAACGATTACATTCGCATGGGTCGCCTGCATCCATTTGGTACAGACTTGTCCATGCAGTAATCTCTCATCGATTCTTGCCAGGACAACGTTTCTCATGTTTTTCCTCCTTTCCTTATGCCTTTCCGGTAGATCCGCACAGGTCCATGTGATGTGCCGCTACAGCCTTTGCTCCTTCGCCCAGCTTCTCATACAGATCGTACGGTGCCCAGCTTCTGAAGTTCTCCGGAAGTGATTCCTTATAGTTCTTATAGCTGTCAATTGCTCCTGTGTACAGCTCATAAGCAACATTCAGTTTATTGATTCCCATGCTGCAGGCCTTCTTCAGGTTCTCATCACCTGTACCGGATCCGCCGTGCAGTACCAAGGGTACCGGAACGGTATCGCGAAGCTCCTCCAGCAGCTCAAACTGAAGCTTCGGGGTATCCTTATACGCGCCGTGCGCGGTTCCGATGGCTACAGCCAGCGCGTCTACGCCAGTCTCCTCAACGAATCTCTTCGCCTCATCCGGACGGGTAAATACGCTCTCATCGCCCATGGCCACATGTCCCAGCTCTGCCTCTACGCCCATACCGCATGCATGCGCGATTTTGGTCAGTTCCTTTACCTGTGCCATATTTTCTTCAAACGGAAGCTTGGAGCGGTCTACCATGATGTCTGTGAAGCCTGCGTGGATAGCCCAGATAGCATGCTCGTACTCTGCGCCATGGTCCAGGATAATGGATACCGGAACGCTGGCCTGTGCAGCCTGCTCACGCGCCCATTTTCCGAAACGCATGATGTCGTTCTTGCCGTACATGAACAGCATAATAACCGGGGAACGCTTCTCCTCTGCCGCCTGCAGGCACGCCATGAAGTTGATTTCATTACCGATTCCAAGTGCCGGAACGCAGTAGTTTTCCGCTTTTGCTTTTGTCAGAATGTCTTTGATATTTGCTAACATGTGATGTTTTCCTCCTTATTTTCTGTCGGTTCTTCGGTTGTCTTATTTATACTCGATGATGCAGCGGAAGGTATCCGGGCGAAGTGCTGTCTCAAACGCTTCCTTGCACTGCTCCGGAGTAAATACACCGCTGACCAGTCTGGACGGGTCGATGATACCCTTTCTCAGGCAGTTTACAGACTCGGTAAAGGAACGAACGCTCGGGCTCTTGGTTCCTGTAATCTTCACGCCCTTGCTGTGAACATATCCTACATCCAGCGGAACCTCCTTGCCGGCATGTACGGAGCTGTACATCACTACAGTTCCTCCGGGAGCTGTCATCTTGATGGCCTGCTCTGCAACAGCTGCCACAGCTGTGGTATTAAATACTGCTTCGGCACCCATACCGTCAGTGTGATCCTTTACAAACTGAACCGCATCCTCTTCCATCGGATTGAAGGTCAGATCACAGCCAAGCTCCTCGGCAAGCTTTCTTCTCTCCGGATCAATCTCGCTCATGATTACGTAAGCGCCTCTTGCCTTTGCGCACATCACATGGAGCTGTCCCATGATACCGCCGCCGATAACGACCACATTATCGCCAAGGTTGATGGTGGTCTGGTTGACGCTCTGGATAACGCAGCCCAGCGGCTCTGCGAACACAGCCTTTTCTGTGGGCATGTCATCCGGCATGAAGTATACCTGATCCAGATTCAGTTTAATATACTCGCCAAGTCCTGCTGTTCCGGGAATCTCATAACCATCATCGATATCATCTGCCATCTTGCAGAGATTTTCCATGCCGTGACGGCAGAAATAACATTTTCCGCAGGGCTTCTTAATCAGGTTTGCCACGATTTTCTTTCCAATCGGATATGCCTTCGGATCAACATTTTCGCCAATCTCCGCAATCTCACCTGCCACCTCATGTCCGCCCACAAACGGGGGTGTAATATACTTAATAACTCCGGAGTACATACGCTGCTCCCAGGTACAGAGCGCGCAGCCATTCACCTTCATCATAACCTGATTCTTACCGAGCACAGGTTTCTTCACTTCACGAACTTCAACCTCGCGCTCACCTGTAATCGCTACTACTTTCATTTCTTTATCTCCTTTCTGATGCTTGTGCACATTTTTCACACATTCCGATAAACCTTCAAGCCCTTCCATTGCTGTCTCTGACTTTATCTAGACTATAGCATGTTCCCTTCCGTCATAAAATACCAAACCACTTCCGTATCGATACAGAAGTATTGTACGTATTGACTACATTTCACATATATGCATCTCATATTTTGTATATTTTGACGGAGTATTCTTGAACATACCGAAGAATCGTATTATAATAAGCCTGATTCAGATAAAGGAGGTTTTTCTAAATGAACTTACAGCTGACCGATAAAATCGCGATTATTACAGGCGGTACCAGGGGAATCGGGGCAGGAATCGCCCGGGTTCTCGCAGCCGAAGGCGTCCATCTGGCGCTGGCCTACCGTTCCGATACAGAAGGAGCGCTCCGCTTTACCCGGGAGCTCACGGAACAATATGGCATACAGGCCCACGCCATCAAAGCCGACGTCACCATTCCGGAAGAAGTGGAGGCTTTCTACCAAAAGGCACTCGCCCTCTTTCCCACCGTCCATATCCTGATCAACAACGCAGCCGGCGGCACGCCGGAAAATACGCCGATGGAGGAGCTTTCCTTTGACCAGTGGCAGGCCTGCATGAACGGCTGTCTGTCCCATGTCTTCACCATGTCCCAGGCCTTTGTAAGGGAATGTAAAAAGTCCGCCCATGGCGGACATATCGTCAATGTTTCCGCAAAAGCAGCCTTCCACAGCGCCAGTCACAATAAAATACCATACGCCACGGCCAAGGGCGCTATCGCAACCCTGACCCAGCGTATGGCAAATGATCTGATCGAAGACGACATTTTTGTAAACGCCATTGTCCCCGGTTATGTTCTCAGTAATTATTACCGGGATCCGGAATCGCCCCAGTGCAAAGCCAAAGAAAAGGATCTGCGCATCGGCTGGGCCACACCGGAAGATATGGGAAACATCACCGCTTTCCTCTGTTCGCCTCTGTCCCGGCAGATCATTGGCGCTGTCATCGACTGTTCCGGCGGCACCATGCTGTAATATTTACAGGAAGAGCTGTTTCAAATCCTCCGTCGAATAACATCTCTCCATCATTTCTCTGCCTTTGGAGCTGCAGAGGATCTGATAGGACTCCGCCAGCTGTTCCAGCAGCCCGTCGTAGGTACGGGCATAGCTGACCAGGTGCCAGGCTTCCGTCTCATTTTCTCTGCGGTATACATAGGTTTTCTCGTCTGCGTTAATACCGATAGCCACCTGCAGACAATGCCCCCAGGACAGACGTTTTCCCTGATAAGGCATCGTTCCGCGGAAAAAGTTATCCTTTACCTGCTCCACCGTATACAATGCGAAATTTCCTTCTTCATACTGCTTTCTCAGCCGCTCCAGCGAAAAATCCGTCTCCAGCCAGCTGGCTGCGATGGTATCCTGGATATTCCGGATATCCGTGTCCGACATGACGCCTGACACCTGGATACAGGGAATTCCCATATTCTTCAGCGGCACCGTGGAAATAATAAAATCAACAGGCTCCATGGATGCAAGCTTCTCCAGCTGAATCATGGATACCACGTCCAGGATACGATAAGTCGGAAAATACTGGCGCAGCTTGGTTTCCAGCAGCTGTGTCGCCCCAAATCCGCTGTTCGTAACCACCAGAATCTTCTTTTCCATGCGTTTGGCTTCCAGCATTGCCTGATAGTAGATTGCAATGTAAGAGACTTCCTTGATGCTGATCTCCTTCCTGCCGTATTTCCGGCAGATACACCAGAGCGCCGCCTGACACAGCCCCAGCAGTTCTCCATAATTAGCCTCCATATCCTCCAGAATCCGGCTCTGAATCCGGATATCGTACTTCACCCGGTTCAGAAGCGGACGTACATGGGCCAGCAGTCCCTCCATCAGCTGAGAATCCGGCTCCACTGTGATCCGCAAAGCCTTCAGCATATAGTGACTCAACTCCTTTACCAGCACCGGCGCAAAATCCGTCTCCTCCAGACAGTTCTGCTCCGATTTTCTCGGATACTCCTGTTTTCCCGGCACAATATCAGAGGATACCAGATAGCGGTACAGATAAAAACTCTCCTGCTCTGCCGCCTCCCAGTGTTTACGGATTATTCCCAGGAGTTCCTTTGCGAAATTCAGCAGCACCGGCTGAATTTTCGGGAATTTATGCTCATCCCATTCGATAAAATGGCCTCTCCTGGTTCGGGACGCGCAGATCAGTATATGATCCCGCAGATAGCTGTAATAAGGCTCCGTAATCGTGTGGCTGCATTGCTGTTCCAGATACCGCATAACTTCGCCGGACAGTTCTACTTCTTCCTCTGTAAAAAAACCCGTATGAATAAAATGTGTTTCTTCTTCGCCGGACTGCATATACTCGCCCGGCGTAATCTCCGTATTCTTGGACGGATTATTCTCCCGTACCCAGGCTGCAATCGCATGGCGAATTCCTTTTTCCGGCCCTTCCAGGCTTCTGCCCTTCCGGCTGGTTACCAGCGTCAGCCCGTAATCAGCCACCCAGTTCTCAATGGCCTTAAAATCATTGACGATACTGGCTCTGCTCACATAGAATTCATCTGAAAGCTTCTGTATCGACAGGCAGCTCTCATCCATCAAAAGCAGACGTTTGATAATCTCCATCCGCCTGAATTCCGCAGGCACAGGGCCTTCCTCACCCGCGCTGCTGCGCAGGCCGTTCAGCAGTTTCTGATTTCCCCTGGCTTTCTCCGGAAGCAGAATACCGCTTCCCGTCTTGCGAATCAAGGTCACATGAAATGGATTCAGATATTCCTGAATCGCCTTGATATCCTGTAAAACTGTTTTGTCCGATACCTGGAGTTTTTCCGCCAGATACTTGGCGGAGCGAAATTCCTTCTCATTTAATAAGAGCTCCAAACATTTTTTCTGTCTCGTATTTAAGTTCGCCATGAGTCTCTTCTCTTTTCTGTAGCATCGCTTCAGAGCAGTCCCTTTTGTCAGGAACTGCTCTTTCCTGTTTGTTTCTAACATTTTTTATAACATTTCATGTCTGATTATACAAGAAATCTTCTTTTCTGTAAACCCACCTCTACTCCGTCTGCGCCGCCGGCGTAATCACAATATTCTCTCCGGAGATCCCGGTTTTCCGCTTTACGATATCCTCGATCTGAGCTCTGCCCGCGTCGTCCACATTTTCCATATTAACCACCACATCGGCCTGGCCGTCGGTAATACTGACCACCACGTCCTCGAAGCCCTTGGCTGCCAGCAGGATTTCCGCCGCTGCTTCCTTCTCGGCGATATCCGTCAGCTCCACCATGCTGTCCACTGCCTCCTGCTTCTGGGCTTCGGAGATATTGGTATTGTTGATAACCTCCAGAAGGGTTTCCTTGTTTTTGGAACGCAGCTGCTCCCGGCTAAGCTTCGCCTCCGCCGCGAAGCCGGTTCCCGCCGAAGAACTGGCCAGCACCGCCTCGCCGGGTTCTTCTCCCTCCTCCACTTCTGCCGTCTCCTCCCTGTCTGAATCCAGGCTTTGGATATCGCCATCCGCAAACTGCAGCTCCTCCAGTCCGGTCTGGGCATAGAGATCCTCCGCGGAAATGTCGTCCGCGGCAGATGCGTCGCCTCCGGTCTGCAGCTTCGCGCCACTGAGCTTGCTGCCGGAATAGTTTAAATACCCGGCCACCGCAATCATAATGGCAAGCGCGGTGATGATCATCTGGTTCTTTTTAAATATGTTTTTCACTTTGCACCCTCCAACTTCATTATTTTTACTTTATGCGCCTCGATGGGAAATAATGCCTGCACAGCCTCCAGAAGCTCCTGCTTCACCACGGCACTGCCGCCGCCCTCCGCCAACACCAACACCCCTTCAATATTCGGCTCCAGCTCCTTCACCACATAGGGGCTTTTACCGCCGCTGCCGTCCTCATAATATACCGTCTCCTCGCCCCAGTCCTGCTCGTCGGTGGTGCGGCTTCCGCCACTGCCGTCCGTTTCTTCCACACTTTTCCGGGATTCCGGCGTATCCTTCTCCACGATCCGTTCTCCCCGGGATTCCAGAGTCACCATGACCTCCACCCGGCCTGCGCCCGCCACCTGGCTTAGGATGGCAGACAGACGCTTTTCCAGCTGTTCTTCATAGGTTGATGTGGCAGTATCTGTCTCTGCTGCCTCCTGTGTCCCGGAAATGGCCGCGTCTTTTTTGTCTGCCTCCGTAGTCCCCGTCGTAGTCGGAAGTGCAATTACCACCAGCAGAACACCAAAAAGCAGGAGTACCACCAGCTGCTCCTTTTTCGGCTTCTTCAGCTTACTCATCCAGTCTGATTTCCACTTTGATGTCTGAGCTTCCACCTTGCTCCTCCTCTCCGTCCGCCGGATTTTCTGTGCCGTCCCCGGTCAACTCCTGCTTCCGCTGTTCTATCTCCCGCGCATAGTCCACTTCCAGTTCCGCCTGCCGCCGCGTGAAATCCTGAAGCTCCTCGTCATAGGTCTGCTCTGCGTAAATGCTGTCCAGCGTACCAGACAGGCCTGCCACGGATAACAGAGGCGACAGCACCACCAGCATCAGCACAACCCCCATGAAAAAACGGACATATTTCTTCTGGCCTTCCTCCGGCAGAAGATGGAGAATTACGGTCATCAGGATAGCATAAAACGCGATGTCACGAATCCAGCCATATAGAAACTCTTTCATCCCTGCCTCCTACCCACGCACCGACACGGTCACCACCACAATGGTCACCACAAAGAGCACGGTCACCGTAAAAACCGCCTGAAATAAAAGTCTTACGCCCTCTCCAGCCCCGGACACACAGCCCGAAAAGCGCTTATCGCAAACCGGCTGAATCAGGGCGGCGGTTCCCTTTAAAAGCAGGGTCAGCACGCCAAGCTGCACCAGCGGTCCCAGGCAAAGCAGGGCCAGCACCAGCACCGCAGACGCCCCCACGCCATTTTTCAGAAGCACCGCAGAGCCCAGCAGCACATCGGCCACGCCGCCTGCCGCGTTACCGACGCCGGGCAGCATCCGGGCGGCCCTTGTAAAAGCTGTATTTTTCAGGGAATCAATGGCCGGGGTAATCATCCCCTGAATCGTGTTGAACCCCATCACCACCGTTAGCAGAATTTTCAGCGCCCAGCCCACCGCTTTTCCCGTAAGCTCGGTCATCTGGGACAGGTATTCCTCCTTTGTCAGATGATTGATGAAAACCAGAAGCATATACAGGTTCAATACCGGCAGCAGCGCCTTGCCAATCAGCCAGTCCAGCGCGTAGATAAGGCCCAACAGGAACTGGTAAAACACCAGCGCTGTAGCACCGCCCGCCGACAGGGTCACCGCCAGGCACCAGGCCGGAATCAGGGCCTTCATAAACTCCTGCACCGAAGCGAATACCTGCCCAGCCAGCTTTGCCGCCCCGGAAAATACCTGCAGCAGCAAAAGGAACAGCAGCAGATAGGTCATTTCAAAACTGATTTCCCCGATCTGATCATTTTTAAATACGTCAGTAAAATTCTTAAGGAGCGCCGCCGCAATCCCCAGTACCAGAATCGACACAAATATCTGTTTATCCTGGGTGAAGCTCCGTCCCGCTTCCGTAAGCGCCGTCCGAAAAAAGCTCTCCAGCGTAAAGGGCTGCTCCCCGGACAGCAGGGAAAGCACCGTATCCCGAAAGGAAAAGCTCTGGTTCAGGATCTCGTCCATGGCCCTCTGAATCTCCGAAAAATCCAGTTGTTCCAGTGTAAACGTGTCCATACTCACCCTCCCAGGAAGCTCTGTATCGTCTGAAGCAGCGCGCTCACGATAGGCATGCTGACCGCCAGAATGGACAGCTTCGCGAAAACGCCGATCTGCCCGGCCACTGCAGCGCAGCCTGCGTCCCGACAGATATCGGCGGCAAATTCTGAGATGTAGGTGATACCAATGATTTTCAGCAATACCTGAATGTAGGCGCTCTGGATAGAAATGGCGCTCTGAATCAGACGGATATTTTCTATCACCAGCCTTAAGCGCTCTGCCACGAGAAAAAGCAGCAAAATACCCGTTCCGACGCTGACACAGACGGCATATTCCGGTTTTGTCTGTTTCAGAAACAGAGCCAGAAAAACGCCGGTAATTCCAATCATGACTGCCTGGATCATCTCATTTCCCCCTCTCCTGAAATGAAGCTAGAGTGCAAACAGCTGCTTCATGGTATCAAATAGTTCAAAGATGTAGGGCAGAATCCAGAACAGCACCAGTACCAGTCCCGCCAGACTGGTGAGAAAGGCTTGCTCCTCCCGTCCGCTGTGCTTCAGGACCTGACAGATCACTGACACCAGAATTCCCACTGCCGCGATTTTAAAAATGAGATTCACACTCATAATTCCTCCCTCTGTGAAATCAAAGCAAAAGTATCACCAGGAATACACCGCCTGCGATCCCCAGGCTCTGATAAAGCTTCTGCCTGCTGCCCATATGCTCCTGCGCCTCAGCGATACTGTTCTCCAGCTGTTCCAGATAAAGCCGGATGGCTGCGAGCTGCATTTCCGCGTCCAGATACCCCAGCACCTCGCCCAGACTCTCCAGCTGCTCTAGGTCAGCCCGCACCAGATGCAGTCCCTTCAGATGCTTTGCCTCCTCCATTTTCCAGACCTCTCCTAGCGTCCGTCCATCCGCTTTTTTCAGCTCGTCCGCAGTTTCGGACAAAAAAGTACCGAAGGGCACTGGCAGCCGCACAGACACATGACAGAATGCCTCCGGAAGAGGCAGGCGGGCGTAGCGGATCTCACCCTGAAGCATGTAGACCAGCTGCTTCAGGATACGGAGCTCCCGTACGCGCCGTTTTAAATCACCGCTGAAGCTTGCCCCAATGCCTGCCGCCGAACATAAAATCAGGCAGGCGCCTGTGATTTTGAGCATAGGATCTTCCCCTTTCCGTCCAGGATGGCTCGCACGGTTCCCGGTCCATGCCGCGCATCCAGCACCACGAAGCGTTCGAAAATTCCCGTCTGCAAAAGTCCCGAAACCAGGGGCTTTTGACGAATCTCCTCCAGGCTGCTTCCGTGTACGGTGGCCAGGATGCGACAGCCGCAGGAAATGGCGTTTTCCATAGCTTCCATATCTGCATTTCCACCTATCTCATCCACGGCGATGAGCTCCGGGGACATGGAACGCACCAGCATCATCATGCCCTCGGCTTTGGGACAGCCGTCCAGAATGTCAGTCCGCACTCCCACGTCCAGGCCCGAAACGCCTAAGTGACTTCCGCCAATTTCGCTTCGCTCATCCACTACGCCTACCCGCATTCCCCGAAAACCGGTACGGCCATTGGAGATCTGACGGATTAGATCCCGCAGCAATGTGGTTTTACCGCAGCGGGGCGGGGAGATCAGAAGCGTATGGCAGAGGCCTTCCGAGTTGTAGAGCCAGGGCAGGACGGCGTCGGCGCAGCCTTTGACCTCATGGGCGACTCGAATGTTCAGACTGGTGATATAGCGAAGGGTTTTAACCTGGCCGTTTTCCGTCACTGCTTTTCCTGTGACGCCGATGCGGTGACCGCCGGGCAGGGTAAGATACCCCTGACGGATTTCATCCTCATAAGCATAGAGGGAATAGGCTCCGGCAAATTCCAGGGTTTCGCGGAGCTCCTGTGCAGTGACCTGGTGAGCGGATTTTGGGCTTCCCGTTTCATAGCCATCCTCGGTCAGGAAGGTTTCCCGTCCCCGATACCAGAGAGTCAATGGGCGCGCCTGAGACAGGCGGATTTCCTGCAGCTCTTTCCAGTCTAAATTGACTTTTTTCAGAAGCTGGCGGAGCGGCAGGGACAGGATAGCGGAAATTGCTTCCTGTGGGGGCGGCGATACCTGATATGATTCTGTTTTGGGTTGTGAATTAGTTGGCTGCATGTCCTCTCACCTCTTAAGACAATATATGTGAGGGCAGGGGCTAATAAGAACTATAGACGGACGAAAAAGGGCGGGCGGGGGAAATTCTTCCCCCGCCCGCCCTTTTTCTGGTTTTTGCGAGTGCGATTTTATGTTGAAACCGGCAGGTCGCGTTCGCTCCTGCCGGTTTCTGGGTACACATGTGTGTAGTATTTGGTAGTATTTGGTTTTATTTGATCTGCTCGGCTGCTACCTCAGCTGCCTTGGCGATGGCTGCGTCGATGCCATCGGCATTCTTGCCGCCGGCCTGGGCCATGCCGGGACGTCCGCCGCCGCCTCCTCCTACGAGGCCTGCGATGGCTTTGATCAGGTTGCCTGCGTGTGCGCCCTTCTTCTGGGCTCCGTCGGTAGCTGTTGCCATGAGGCTTACCTTGCCGTAAACGGCGCTGGCCAATACGACCACGCCTTCACCCAGCTTTTCCTTCAACTGATCGCCCAGATCCCGGAGACCGTTCATATCTACGCCCTCCAGCTTGGCTGCCAGAACTTTGACTCCGTTAATCTCTTTTACCTGGTCCATGACATCGCCCAGGGCGTCTTTGGCCGCCTTGCTCTTCAGGGCTTCGTTTTCACTGTGCAGCTCTTTGATCTCGGCCAGCAGGTGCTCGATCTTCTCGTTCAGGCCTGCCGGGGTGGTCTTGGCGGTCTTGGCTGCCTCCTGAAGCTGTGCCTCTACGTTCTTATAATAAGCAAATACGCCGTCACCGGTCAGTGCCTCAATACGACGCACGCCCGCCGCGATACCTGCCTCGGATACAATCTTGAATACCATGATCTGGGAGGTATTGGCTACGTGGGTACCGCCGCAGAGCTCCTTGGAGAAGTCGCCCATGGATACCACGCGCACCTTCTCTTCGTACTTCTCTCCGAACAGTGCCATTGCACCGGTCTTCTTCGCTTCTTCAATGTCCATAACCTCTGTAACAACCGGGAGAGCCGCCTGAATCTCCTGATTTACCAGCGCCTCTACCTTCGCGATCTCCTCCGGCGTCATAGCCTCAAAATGGGAGAAGTCAAAACGGAGACGATCCGGGGTTACCAGGGAGCCCTTCTGCTCTACATGGCTGCCAAGGACAGTCTTCAGAGCTTTCTGAAGCAGATGGGTAGCACTGTGGTTCTTACAGGTATCTGCGTGCTTCTTGGCTGCCACCTCCAGGGTCACCTGATCGGATACCTTGAACATACCCTTTGTTACGCGTCCCACATGGCCAATCTTGCCGCCGCGGAGCTTGATGGTATCCTGTACCTCGAACTCGCCGTTCTCGGAACGGATCACGCCGGCATCACCCTGCTGACCGCCCATGGTAGCGTAGAACGGGGTCTCTTTTACAAAAATGGTTCCGCTCTGGCCGTCGGTCAGCGCCTCTGTCAGCTCGCTGTCGGTGGTCAGTACGGTAATCTCGGACTCTGCGGTCAGGCTGTCATAGCCTACAAAGGCAGAAGTCACCTTCGGATCGATCTGATCGTACACGGTAGCGTCAGCTCCCATGTAGTTGGTCACCGCGCGGGCCTCTCTTGCCTTGACACGCTGCTCCTCCATGGCTGCCTTGAAGCCGTCCTCGTCTACGGACAGCCCCTTCTCCTCCAGGATTTCCTTTGTCAGGTCTACCGGGAAGCCATAGGTATCATACAGCTTAAAGGTATTCTCACCGGAAAGCACCTTCTCGCCCTTTGCTTCCATCTCTGCTTCCATCTCTGCCAGAATGCTTAAGCCCTGGTCGATGGTCTTGTTGAATTTCTCTTCCTCCTGATCGAGAACCTTGAAAATGAACTCGCGCTTCTCGTCCAGCTCCGGATAACCGTCCTTGGATCCCTCGATGACAGTCTCGCTAAGCTTTGCCAGGAACTTGCCTTCGATACCCAGAAGACGTCCGTGGCGGGCTGCCCGGCGGATCAGACGGCGCAGTACATAGCCCCGTCCCTCATTGGTGGGCATAATACCGTCGGAAATCATAAAGGTAGCGGAACGGATATGGTCGGTAATCAGACGAATCGATACGTCCTTCTGTTCGTCCTTCTTGTATTCGGTGTGAGCCAGCTCGCAGACCTTATCCCGGAGCGCTCTTACGGTATCCACGTCAAAGATGGAATCCACGTCCTGCACCACGCTTGCCAGACGCTCCAGACCCATACCGGTATCAATGTTCTTCTGCTTCAGCTCGGTATAGTTGTTGTGGCCGTCGTTGTCAAACTGGGTAAATACGTTGTTCCAGATCTCCATGTAGCGGTCGCAGTCGCAGCCTACAGTACAGCCCGGCTTGCCGCAGCCATACTTCTCGCCTCTGTCATAATAGACCTCAGAGCAGGGGCCGCAGGGACCTGCGCCGTGCTCCCAGAAGTTGTCCTCCTTGCCAAACCGGAAGATTCGGTCTGCCGGAATCCCGATTTCCTTATTCCAGATGTTGAACGCCTCGTCGTCCTCCAGGTAAACGGACGGATACAGACGATCCTTGTCCAGTCCCACCACCTCGGTCAGGAACTCCCAGGTCCAGTGAATCGCTTCGTCCTTGAAGTAATCGCCGAAGGAGAAGTTGCCCAGCATCTCAAAGAAGGTGCCGTGACGGGCGGTCTTTCCTACATTTTCAATATCGCCTGTACGGATACATTTCTGACAGGTGGTCACTCTGCGGCGGGGCGGAATCTCCGCGCCGGTAAAATACGGCTTCAGCGGAGCCATACCGGAGTTGATCAGCAGAAGACTGTTATCGTTGTGAGGTACAAGAGAAAAACTCTTCATTGCCAGATGTCCCTTGCTCTCGAAAAATTCCAAGAACATTCTTCGAAGTTCATTTACGCCATACTGTTTCATTTGTTCCCTCCTAAGCCCAGATTCGTTAGCGGGCTGTCTCTATTCCATAATCTTTTTTATTATAGGTTCTGGGGGGCGGTTTGTCAATCGTTCTTCTGTTTACCACTGCTTCATTTCCCGAATCAGCTCTGCCTCATAATCCCCCAGAACCTCCTGCTGGCGGCCGCCGTGGTAGAGGTTGGTCTCTGCGCCGCGCTCTCTGTTTTCCTCAAACTCCCAGATGTGATAGGGAACGCCGCGGTAGGAGAAGTCAATGCTGCCAAGCCCGTCCTCCTCCGTATATTCATATTCCCAGCCCTTTTCCTCCAGAAAGGCGCGGACGCGGGAAAGATACTGTCTTTCTTCCATATTAATCAGCCTTTACCTTGTGGTATGCCTTCTTGCCCTTGCGAAGCACCAGCGCTCCGTCGGCGTCCATATCACCCGTGGTAAATTTCTGGTACACATCTGTTACCTTTACATCATTGACCGTCACGCCGCCCTGCTGTACCAGACGTCTCGCCTCGGAACGGGTAGGAGCCAGCCTTGTCTCCACCAGAAGCGTCAGGATATCCTTACCCTCATCCAGCTCGGCCTTCGCGTAGGTTGTGGTGGGCATATCGTCGGTCTTGCCGCCGTTGGCGAACAGGGCTCTTGCAGCCTCCTGTGCTTTCTTGGCTTCTTCCTCACCGTGTACAATCTTGGTGATCTCGTATGCCAGAACCTCTTTTGCGTGATTGATTTCCGCGCCCTCCAGAGCTCCCAGGCGACGAACCTCGTCCATGGGCAGGAAGGTCAGAAGTCCCAGGCACTCCTCTACCTTCACGTCTTCGATGTTTCTCCAGTACTGGTAAAACTCGTAGGGAGAGGTTTTCTCCGGATCAAGCCACACGGCGCCCTTCATGGTCTTGCCCATCTTGATGCCCTCGCTGGTGGTCAGAAGCTTGAAGGTCAGACCGTATGCCGGCTTATTCTCTTTTCTGCGGATCAGTTCTACGCCGCCGATGATATTGGACCACTGGTCATTGCCGCCCAGCTCCATCTGGCAGCCGTACATCTGGTTCAGCTTCAGGAAATCGTAGGACTGCATGATCATGTAGTTAAACTCAAAGAAGGTCAGTCCCTTCTCCATTCTCTGCTTGTAGCACTCCGCGTTCAGCATCCGGTTTACAGAGAAATGAGCTCCTACCTCGCGCAGAAAATCCACATAATTCAGATCCAGCAACCAGTCCGCATTATTCGCCAGAATCGCGTTGTCATTGTCGAAGTTGATGAAACGGGACAACTGGTTCTTGAAGCAGTCCGCGTTGTGCTGAATGGTTTCCTTTGTCATAATCTTACGCATATCGGACTTACCGGAGGGGTCTCCTACCATGGTGGTTCCGCCGCCCAGAAGGGCGATGGGACGATGTCCTGCCCGCTGCATATGCATCATAGCCATGATGGTCAGGAAATGTCCTGCGGTCAGGCTGTCTGCGGTGGCGTCAAAGCCGATGTAAAAGGTTACTTTTTCCTTTCCAAGGAGCTCTCTTACCTCCTCCGGATGGGTACACTGCTCGATGAAGCCGCGCTCCATGAGTACGTCATAAATATTTTCTGCCATGTTCTCTTCCTCCTGATTAGAAATTCACTCTGCTGTGCAAACCCTGGCTTTTTCAAGGCCAGGGTTCACGGGCTTCACCCTATATTCCGGGCTCCATCCACATTTCCCATGCAAGCATGAAAAATGTTCCTGTAGCCCAGAATGCACGGCTCATTGCTTACGTAAAAAAACCCTCATCCTTATAAAAGGACGAGGGCTACGCTCGTGTTACCACCTTTTTTCATAAACAGCTCGCGCTGCTTACCTCTTCAAGTGCCAGCTATCGACACTCTAGCACGCTAACGGGTGCGGGATTCCGTCGCAGCCTACTTCCTGCTCCGGAAAACTGCTTCCGGAAATGGGTTCGGTGCGAAGCTCGGGGATGTATTCAAAATCAGGAGATACGCGCGCCTCTCATCGCCCGGCTGCTTTCTGTCCGCTCCCTCCGACTTCTACTTGTTCCCGTCAAAGCCTTTTGGTTTATGTGTAAATCTGCGTTTATTATAGGCAGGGGAAACTGGTTTTGTCAAGCCCTTTTTCCGCTTTTTATCCAGCCCGGCAGATAATAAATCTGCCGTTTTCCCGTGGCCGTATTTGTGGTGATCTGCGCCTCGATGCCAAAGTACTCCCGGATATTTTCTTTTGTGAGCACCTCTTCCGGCGTACCGTAATCCACAATCTTCCCCTGATACATGAAAATAATCCGATCGCAGTACAGGGCAGCCAGATTCAGGTCATGAATGGACGAAAATACCGTCACGTCCTGCCCCTTTAAAATATCCATAATCTGATACTGATAGCTCACATCCAGATGGTTCGTGGGCTCATCCAGCACAATAAAGGCACTCTCCTGCATCAGCACACGGGCCAGCAGCACACGCTGCTTTTCGCCACCGGACAGGCTTAAGTAGGAACGGTGCTCGTAGCCGGACAGTCCCACTTCCTTCAGGCATTTTTCACAGAGCTTCTTGTCCTCCGCCGAATCCCCCTGCAGGAATTTTTTCTTGGCGTACCGGCCAAACATGACCATATCCCGCACCTCGAAATCAAACTCCACATGATTTTCCTGAGCCATGACTGCCATTTCCCCGGCCATTTTTTTGAAGGAAAAATCCAGCACATCCTTTTCATTCAGAAAAACGGTACCCCGGCCCGGCTTGTAGGTCCGGTAGATATTTTTGAGAAGCGTAGATTTGCCGCAGCCATTGGGACCAACCAGGCCCACAAACTCGCCGTCCTGCACTTCCAGGCAGATTTGTTCCAGAATGCTTTTTCCGTCTATCTGATAATCCAGATTTTTTACCTGTAAACTCATACTCTGCCTCCTCTACTTTTTTCCCATATTGCCCCGGCGAATCAGATACAGGAAGAAGGGCGCGCCGAAAAAGGCCGCCACCACGCCGATGGGCAATTCAGACGGAGCAATGATGGTGCGTGAAATCAGATCGGTAAGCATTGTAAAAAGACCGCCTCCCAGAATCGCCATGGGGATCAGCCGTCTGTGTCCGGATCCCACAAAGCTTCGCATAATATGGGGTACAACCAGTCCCACAAATCCGATCACGCCGCTGACGGATACCACAACGCCGGTCAGGATCGTGGAAGCCGCAATAATAACCAGTTTCATTTTACGGGTATCCACACCCAGAGTTTCCGCCACGTCATCGCCCAGAAGCAATACGTCCAGCTCCTTCGCGAACAGGAAAATGACCACGATTACCACAACGCCAACCACCACCACATATCTCAGCTTGCTCCAGGTGGCTCCGCTTAAGGATCCTACCATCCAATAGAGCGCCATCTTCGTCTTATCCGATCCCGTATTGATTCCGTATACCATCAGATTGGTAAAGGCCGAGAACAGGGCGGAAGTCGCGATACCCGCCAGAACCAGCTGCGTCGAGGTAATCCGGCCATGAATGGAGGCGATACTTAAAGACAGACAGATGGAGACAGCCGCTCCCATGGTAGCGCCAAAGATAACGGAATACCCGCCCATAAAGCTGAACCACCCAAGCAGGATCGCGCAGACTGCCCCGGCAGAAGCGCCGGAGGAGATACCCAGCACATAGGGATCTGCCAGGGGATTCTTGGTCAGTGCCTGCATCAGGACGCCGCACAGCGCCAGTCCCGCGCCTACGATAAAGGCCATCAGCACGCGGGGAAACCGGATATTCCAGATGATATTTTCCGTTTTGCCCTCCCAGGCAATTTGAAAGATATCCTTCCCAGAGATTTTATTTACCAGAATTTTTCCAATATCGCCTGCTGAGACGTTCACTGCGCCGATGGTTACCGATATGGTCAATACCGCGGCAATCAGCAGCAATACCAGCAGCAGCGTCACAAGGAAGCGGCCTTTGCCCGATTTTACTGTTCCTTTCATAGATTCCTCCTTCGAGAACACAAATAGAATGAGCAAGAAAAACGGGGAGCTTTCACTCCCCTGTCTTTCCCCCTGTTAGAATTTGTCCGGATACAGCTGCTCTGCAATGGTCTTCACTGCATTGGCGCTTCCTGCGCTTCCCTGCATATCACTGCAGCATACGGAGTAGATTCTGCCTTCCTTTACGGCGCGCAGATCCTTGGTGAACTCATTGGTCTCCAGGAACTCCCGCTTCTCTGCCACATCGTCTCCGGTATACTCCAGAATCAGAATCACGTCCGGATCACGCTCTACTACTTCCTCCCAGGAGGGCTTTGCCCAGCCTGCTTCGATATCATCGAAGATGGAGATACCGCCGGCCTTCTTGATGATGTCGCCCGGCATACCCTGGCAAGCGGTAAACGGTACATCCTCTCCGGAATCATAAGCAAATACTTTTACCGGATTCTCATAGGCCTCATCGCCCAGAGCGTCCTGCACCTCCTGCAGGGTATCCTTCATAGCCTGTACCTTCTCGGCTGCCAGTTCCTGCACCTTGAAGATATTTCCCAGAGTTTCATAATCCTTATAGAGATCCTCGAAGGTTGCACTGTCTGTGCATACATACGGGAAGTACATCGTGATACCGTTTTCCTCGCAGAAATCCTTGTTGAAGTTTTTATCTGAGAATGTGGAATCCCATCCCATCAGAAAATCACAGCCGGTTGCCAGCAATTCTTCCTTGGACAGATTGGTCAAGCCCTCGCCCGGATTCATCAGCTGAGGAACCTCATCCCGGGCCGGATACTCGGAAGCCGTACTCCAGCAGAAGCCCTTGGTATAGCCTACCATCTGGTCCTGCAGTCCCAGATCAAAGAAAAAGTCTGCCATCTGGTCGCCGGACGCTACCACAGCGGAGGGCATTTTGGTGATGGTGTACTCTACGTTCTCGCCCAGTCCGGAACGCTCCAGGTTCAGGGTGATGCTGACCGGCTCATAATCGCTGTCTGCATCGACCGTCTCATCAGCTGCGTCGGTACTTTCTGCATCCTCTGTGGTCTCCTCCGCAGTGGTGGTTGTGGTATCCGCAGTCTTGGAACCACAGCCTGCCAGCATACCAGCCACAAGGCAGGTGCTTAACAATACGCTTACTACTCTCTTCTTCATGTTCTTTCTCCTCTGTTGTATAAAATGATTCGTCCATAAAAAAAGCACCACCCAATCACTTCTGATCAGATGATGCACCCGTATTCGGCATCCGGACGCACTGCGCCCTTTATCTTTCGCAAATGTCATGGACCGTGACAGCAAAAGCAGAATAAGCAGGTCTTCTGACTTACGCTGGCCTTATTTGTCTTCCTTCTTCCCGTCCCGTACCGTTTCCTGTACCTTACGGACAGTGAAGGAAAACGGCCCTGAAACTTCGCGCTTACAGCGGCGGCACCGCACAGGATTTACACCTGTTTCCCTTTTCACCGGCCCAACATTTCTGTTAGCCGACACTCACTCCGTTAGATATATTACCTATTTTCCGTTTTCTTGTCAAGCATCAAATATTGTTAATCCATGCCAGTTCCTTCCATTCCTCCACAATGCGATAAAACAAAAAACTCCTGGATAACCAGAAGTTTTTCAGCAGTCGATAGGGGAATCGAACCCCTGTTTTCGCCGTGAGAGGGCGACGTCTTAACCGCTTGACCAATCGACCATTTCCTATGTTTTTGTGCCGCACCCTTGCGACTTGTTTAGTATATAATAAGGCAACAGGAAATGCAAGTGTTTTTTTCAAAATTTTTAATTTCTTTATATTTCACGTATTTTTTATATTTTTCTGATAATTTATACATCTTTTTTTCTTACTCCCTGACGCTTCCATCTTCCCCTATTGTAACGCCGCCGAAGCACAGCCCCTGCAGATTTCCGTAGAAGGCTGCCCGCCCACTGCCATCCATCAGTCCCATCTGGTTGGCCGTACTGACACAGGGAATCACCCTTACCTCTGTGCCGTCGTCTGTAATGGTCAGCTCTGCCATCATGGTTTCGTAGGTCCGGTTTGCGAAAATAAAATTGCCCAGGCTATAAAAAATCGGTTTCCCCTGATAATATTCGATCCCCTGCAGTACATGAGGGTGCGCGCCGATCACAGCGTCTGCCCCGGCGTCGATATACTGGCGGGCCAAGGACTTCTGATACTCCTCCGGCTCTGTGTTCCGCTCGATTCCCCAATGGACATAGACCACTACATAGTCGCACTGCTGCTTCGCCGCCTGTATCTCCCCCAGAAGCTTCGTGGGATCATAGGTGGTAAAGAGACCGGAATTGCTCCGGGACGCCGTCCAGGAATGCTCCGGAATCACACGGGTGGCTCCCAGAAAGCCAATGACCCGTCCGCCTGCCTCCATGGTTTTCAGAGCCTTTGCCTCCTCCAGGTTCTGCCCCGCTCCCACATGGAGAATTCCTGCCTCGTCCAACGCTTCAAGGGTCTCCTTAAGCGGGCCCCGTCCGAAATCCAGCATATGGTTATTGGCCAGGGTCACGATATCTGCCCCCAGCTCCGGTAATACAGATGCATATTTGGGATCCACCCGGAAGGTATATTGCTTATCTTCCATTGCCTCACCGGTAGTTCCAAAAGGAAATTCCTGATTCAGCATGAAGATATCGGCGCCGCGGGTAATGGAAAGCAAATCTGATGTGGCCGCTGCAGAAATGCCGTTTCGCTCGTATTTTTCCTGTAAAACATCAGTCAGAAACAGGTCGCCTGCAAACAATAAGGTAACATCCTCTTTCCGGTTCTCTCCATCCGAGGCTTCTGCACCTTCCGATTCCTCTGCCCAAGCTTCAGAGGCTTCTGATTTTCCGGACGGCGTCAACACATGTACGGTCGGTACTTCCACTGACAGCTTTCCTGTTTTCTCAGTGTCCGCATTTTCCAGGGAATCCATCCCTGCATCCGCCAGAGCCTCCGCGCTTTTCCCGGGCGCAGAAAAGCCTTCCGCCGCCCACAACGCGCCGCCTACAAGGAGCGCCATGAGAACTGCCAGAATACTTATCTGAATGTATTTTATCATTTCCCTGTAAAAAGATCTTTTCCGTCCCGTCATGGATTCCGTCCCTTCGCTGCCGCCGTCCATTTTATCTGATATCTATTTTACCCGTTTCCAAAGAAAAAGGCAACAGCCCTCCGGGAGGAAGGACTGCTGCCAATTCTTAATATTTTCTGATCTCTATGCTTGTTTCTTTTTCTCCAGCGGAGTACTGTATCCGATATAATGGTTCTGATACAGAATCTGGAAAAACTTTGTAAGGCGCGGAAGAAGCGGCTCCGCCTCTTCGCCGTAGCGTTCCTTTACCAGAAAGCTGATGTCGTAGATGGTCCGCTGGCCGTCCATCTGCTGCCATACAAAGCTGCCGTACTCGTCCAGACTGATATAGCTGACCTTCGGCCGCTTGAAAAACTTCTGTGCCAGCCAATTATAGAAGCCTTTGTTCTGTACTTCTATCTCCACCAGCTTCTTTTCATTCAGCTTCCAGCTGTAGCCCGGCGCGCAGACCGGCACAAAATCCAGATAATTCTTTTTTTTCTTCATTTATTTCTTCTTTCTGCCAATGGTGATCTTGAACAGGGTCGCGGTCAGCAGGGCAAAGAATACCAAGCCACCGATATTGCCGTTGAGCGGAGTTCTGGAAAGAATGGTATCGCCCATCGCGTCGCCCAGGGAACCATTTGCCATGGGGATGATCGCAAAGACTGCCAGCAGGATACCTACCAGACCCTCGCCTGCGATCAGACCGGAGCAGTACAGTACGCCGTTATCAAGCATATCCTTCTTCGCCTTCTCGTCCATGCCCTTTTTCTTCTCCAGGAACAGACGAACCAGACCACCGATCATCATCGGGGTGCTCAGATGAATCGGCAGATACAGACCTACGGCGAAGGGAAGTACCGGGATACCCAGGACTTCCACTACGATACCGATAAACGCGCCTGCAAATACCAGAGTCCAGGGCAGGTTTCCGCCCATAACGCCCTCTACGATCATCTTCATCAGAGTCGCCTGGGGAGCCGGAAGCTCGGTGGAGCCATAGCCCCATGCTGCGTTCAGCAGGTACAGGATCGCGCCGATGGCCACTGCGGATGCTACCACACCGATGAGCTCACCGATCTGCTGACGCCAGGGTGTAGCGCCTACGATGTAACCGGTCTTCAGGTCCTGAGAGGTATCTCCGGCAATCGCTGCTGTGATACAGATCACAGAACCGATAGCGATAGCTGCTGTCATACCAGCCTGGCCTACCTGACCGGTTGCCTTCAGGATCATAGCGGTTACCAGAAGCGTCGCGATGGTCATACCGGATACCGGGTTGTTGCTGCTTCCGATCAGACCTACCATACGGGAGGATACGGTTGCAAAGAAGAAACCGAAAATCACGATCAGAATTGCGCTGAACAGATTCACCGGAACAATCGGGATCAGCCAGATCAGCAGGGCCAGAGCTACTACGCCAAGGATGATAGCCTTCATCGGAAGGTCTTTGTCTGTACGCAGATCGCTTCCTGCATTGCCCTTGCCGTAGCCCTTCATGGCGTCGCGGAAGGTGCGAACGATCAGCGGCAGGGACTTGATCAGGCTGATGACTCCGCCCGCTGCTACGGCGCCTGCGCCGATGTATTTGATGTAGTTGCTCCAGATAGCGAAGGAACCGCCTGCCGCGTACAGCTCAGCGACGCTTACACTCGCCGGGAACAGGGTGACATTCTGACCGAACAGAACGATCAGCGGCATCAGCACGAACCAGCCCAGCACACCACCTGCGAACAGGTAGGAGGAAATCTTGGTTCCGCAGATATAGCCGACGCCAAGCAGAGCCGGAAGTACGTCGATACCGACGCCGGATCCCTTGTAAGCCGGAATCTCATAATGAACCTCGCTGGGAAACAGCTTCAGGCCGTCTGTGACGAACTTGTAAGCTGCTGCCAGACCCAGACCCTTGAATACGATGCCGGCCTTCTCTCCGCCTTCCTCGCCTGCCAGAAGTACCTCCGCACAAGCCTGCCCTTCCGGATAGGGAAGCACGCCGTGCTCCTGCACGATCAGGGCTTTCCGCAGCGGAACCATGAACAGAACGCCCAGGCTGCCGCCGATAGCTGCGATGATGGCAATCTCTACCAGAGACGGAGCGCTGGTGCCCCACTCGCTGGCCCACAGGAACAGGGCCGGCATGGTGAAGATAGCGCCTGCGGCTACGGACTCACCGGCGGAACCGATGGTCTGTACCATATTGTTCTCAAGAACAGAATCCTTTTTCAGGATGACACGGATGACACCCATGGAAATAACTGCCGCCGGAATAGACGCGGAAACAGTCATACCAACTCTCAGTCCCAGATACGCGTTTGCGCCGCCGAACAGAACAGCCAGCAGAATACCGAGGATGACAGAGGTCGCCGTAAACTCCGGAAGAGACTTTTCAGCCGGAATATAAGGCTTAAAATTGTTATCACTCATACTTACTCTCCTTTTCTTCTCTTTCCGGCCTGTTTCTCCCGTCAGCACCGAAAAGGCAGCGATTTTGCTATTTTAGCATAACAGAGCAGCTTTTCGCAATCCCTTCTTCGCATTTTCCTAAGATTTCCACCATTTCCCGTAAGATATTCTACCTTCTTTTTCCATTTATGCAACAAATAAAAGCAGATGTCCGGTATTTCTGTTTTTTTCTACCACACACCTGCTCTGTTATTTTATTTTCCTACTATTATAATAAGAAATCAGTCATTCAGTCCCTCGTCCTCTATCAGTCCGTCCCCGTCCGCCGCCGTGGTAGCCAGCTGATCGCAGCGCTCGTTCTGCGGATGACCGTCATGGCCTTTGACCCAGATAAATTCCACCTGATGGGGCTCCTTCGCCTTTAAAAGCCGCTTCCAGAGGTCCACGTTTTTCACCGGTCCGGAGCTGCCCTTCCAGTTCTTTTTCAGCCAGGAATCCACCCAGCGCTTATTGAAGGCGTCCGTCACATATTTGGAATCCGAATAGAGCTCCACCCGGCAGGGACGCGTCAGCGCTTCCAGACCTGTGATAACTGCCATCAGCTCCATCCGGTTATTGGTGGTTTTCTTATAGCCCTGGCTGTACTCCCTCTCATGGAGCTGCCCCTTACTGTCCGTATAATGCAGCACCACGCCGTAGCCGCCCGGTCCGTCCGGGTTGCCGCGGGCCGCGCCGTCGGTATAGATCTTTACAAACATTTTTTCGTCCTCCCTGTTTTCTTCTGTTTCTGATTATAACAGTTCCCACCGGTTCTTGCAAATAACGGCCGCATATCAACCGATATGCAGCCGTCATTTTCATGTGTAAAATCTGCCTTCCGCTCTCCTTAAATCAGGAAATATTTCAGTAGGAACAGCACAGCCAGTACATACATGACAATACTGATCTTCTTCTCCTTTGCCTTGCCTGTGGCTACATTCAGCACCACGTAAGAGATAACTCCCATGGAGATTCCCTCGGAAATGCTGTAGAAGAACGGCATAGCCGCGATACAGATAAAGGCCGGAATACCCTCGCCAAAATCGCTGAAGTCAATCAGGCCCACCTGATTGACCATGTAAAAGCCTACGACAATCAGGGCCGGAGCCGTCGCGAAGGACGGGATAGCCAGGAAAATCGGAGAAAGCAGCAGAGCCAGCGCGAAAAGTACCGCGGTGGTCATGGCCGTCAGGCCGGTTCTTCCGCCCTCGGATACGCCGGAGGCGCTCTCTACGAAGGTGGTGGTGGTAGAAGTTCCCAGAAGAGCTCCTACCGTGGTTCCCACTGCGTCTGCCATCAGCGCGCCCTTGATGTTCGGAAGCTTGCCGTCCTTATCCAGCATGTCCGCCTTGGAAGCTACGCCAATCAGGGTTCCCAGAGTATCAAACATATCCACAAACAGGAACGCGAATACAATGACGATGAACTGGCTGAACGGAATCGCCGTAAAGTTCAGCTTGCAGAAAATCGGCGCCAGACTCGGAATGGAGATTCCGGCTGAAAAATCCGGAAGCAGGTTATAGAAGCCAATCTCCGGATTCGGAACATAAATGCCTGTGAGCTGGCAGATAATACCCAAAATCCAGGTGGCAAGAATGCCCCAGAGAATATTGCCCTTTACGTTCTTAATGACCAGAACAGAAGTGATCAGAACGCCTAAAATCGCCAGGAATACGGTAATTCCCACGTCATGCATGGTGCCTCCCTCTACGGCGTCCAGGGAGAAGAACTCTACCAGAGTCGCTCCGCCCACAACGATCTTGGCATTCTGCAGTCCGATAAACGCGATAAAGAAGCCGATACCTACGGATACAGCCTTCTTCAGGTTGGTCGGAATGGAGTTGAAAATCGCCTCACGGATATTGAACAGAGACAGCAGGATGAAAATCACACCCTCCACAAATACGGCTGCCAGAGCTGCCTGCCACGGATATCCCATGCCGATGACTACCGTATACGCAAAATAAGCGTTCAGTCCCATACCGGGCGCCAGCGCAAACGGATAATTTGCAAACAGAGCCATGCACACGGTACCGATCACCGCTGCCAGAACCGTCGCAGTGAAAATCGCTCCCTGGTCCATTCCCGTCGCGCCAAGGACACTGGGATTCACTGCCAGGATATACGCCATGGTCATAAATGTGGTGATACCTGCCAGAATCTCCGTTTTCACTGTGGTATGATTCTCTTTCAGTTTAAACAACTTTTCTAACATTGTTTCCCTCCTAATATCTTGTAGTGTACAAAGAACACAGTTACAAGTGTAGCATAGATACGCATTCCGGTAAACTGTTTTTATCAGGAAGGTCCACTTTTCACGGCCAAAAGACCGGAATCTCCCCCCGGCAGATCCCGATCTTCCTGTTCCGGCACTCTCTCAGATAATGATACACACCAGCCCGCCGGTGCTTTCATTTACAATCTTCTGCATGGTATCCTGAAGCTTCACCTGACTTTCATCCCCAATCTGATAAATCTTGCTGCGGATACCATCCTCTACCAGCTCCTCCACGGACTTGCCAAAGATATTCGTATTCCAGATTCCTTCCCCGCTCCCGGCGCTGTCCTTCAGATAGGTAATCAAATCCCGGGCCTGGTCCTCATTTCCTACGATAGGCGCAATCTCGGTCTCAATGTTGGCCCGGATCAGGTGGATACTGGGAGCTACGGAACGAATTTTTACGCCGTACTTGCTCCCCTGGTGAATCAGCTCCGGCTCCTCCAGAGTGATTTCCGCCTTCTCCGGCAGCATGACGCCATAGCCCTTTTGCCGCACGGCCCGAAGCGCCGTCTCTGCCTTCTCGTACTCCCGTTTCATCCGGGACAGCTCTTTCAAAAGGGCTATCAGCTCATATTCATCCGGAATCTCACTGCCGGTCAGCTCGCCCAGCAGCTCGTAATAATATTTCTCATCCACATCGAACTGCACCCGGGCGCTGCCGCTGTCCAGCCGCACCTCCTTAAGCACAGCCCGCTGAATATACGCGCTGTCCAGCTCCAGATTCTCCTGCTTCATATCCCGGATAGTCTGAAGGCGCTCTGCCATTTCCCGGATATGGGCAATCATATCCTGCCTGATTTTATGCTCCGGCGGCAGCATTTCCGTCCAACGGGGCGCGAAAAATTCCACGCGCACCAGCGGGAACGCGTAGAGAAGCTGGGTCAGAATCTTCGTCACATCCTCTTTTTTAAGCTGCGCGCAGTTCACCGGCAGCACCGCCACGCCGTATTTCTCCTGCAGGGCAGCCGCCTCCGTGGTCACGGGCTCGCTGTAGGGCTTTTCCGAATTCAGCAGAATCAGGAACGGCTTCCCCAGGTTCTTAAGCTCCGCCACGGTCCGCTCCTCCGCCTCTATGTAATTGGCCCGGGGAATGTCGCCAAAGGAACCGTCGCAGGTCACCACGATGCCCACCGTGGCATGCTCGGCAATCACCTTCCTGGTCCCTATCTCCGCGGCTTCTGAAAATGGAATCTCTTCTTCCATCCAGGGTGTCTTCACCATGCGCTCGGCCCCGTCCTCGATATGCCCCTCGCTTCCGGGCACCAGAAAGCCCACGCAGTCAATCATCCGAAGCTTCATTTCCACATCCTCGGAAATCCGCACGCTGGCCGCTTCCTTGGGAATAAATTTGGGCTCCGTGGTCATAATCGTCTTGCCCGCCGCCGACTGGGGCAGTTCATCCCGGGTTCTGGTCCGTTCATGCTCATCCGCTATCCCCGGCAGCACGCACAGATCCATAAAATGCTTGATAAAGGTGGATTTTCCGGTCCGCACCGGCCCCACCACCCCCAGATAGATCTCGCCTCCCGTCCGGGTCTGGATATCCTGATACAGATTATATTCGGAATTTTTGTCCATAAAAATACCCCTTCCATATATGCTGTTAAAATATATGCAAGGGGTATACTTTCTATTCTGTTTCCTATTTCTGTTCCTCCTGCTCCAGAATCCGGAAGGTCATCATCACATAGAGAAGCGTGTCGTAATCATTCAAATCCAGCTTCACCAGCTCTTCGATCTTTTCCATTCGGTATAAAAAGGTACTTCGGTGGATAAACAGCTTCTTTGCGGTCTGTACTGCGTTCAGCTGACTCTCCACATAGGTCTTCAGGGTGTGATAATAATCTGTGTGATGTGCCTCGTCGTAGGCCTGCAGCTTCAAAATCCGATCTGAGCAGACCAGACGCACCGGAAGCTCTGAGCTGCTCCGCTCCAGCACGTAGTCCAGGGCCACCTCGTCGAAACGGTAAATCCAGCGATAGGGCTTTCTCCTGCAGCCCACATCCAGAGCTGTCACCGCCTGCCGGTAATAGGCATCCAACTGCTCAAAGCCTGTAAATTCATTGCTGACCCCGGCCTTTAAAAAGGTATCCTTCAGAAAGCTCTCCATTTTCTCCAGCACCTCCTCCGCTCCGCTCTCCATCAGCGTCAGGTTGACGAAAATGGCGATATTATTTTCATACTGGAAGGCGCAGCTTCCACATTTTCCCAGCATACTTTCCATGTGTTTGCAAATGAATCGGACGGTCATATTGGCCCAGTCCAGGGAATTGACCTTCAGGCTGACACAGAAATAGCGATGCATCGCCAGCCAGCCGAATTCCGAAAACCATTTTTCAGCGCTCTTATTGTCACGACCCGGATTGGACAGTATGTCGGATAGGATACGATCCAGCCGGTGCCCGATTTCCACCCGGGAATCAATTAAGCGGGCCAGGGCCGTCTGAATATAGGCAGACAGATATTCCAGAAGCGCGCCGTCATAGGACTTGAACCGACTTAAGCTTTCCACCATCATAATCTGATAAATAAACTGAGCATTTTCAAATAGATTCACGCGAAGAGTCCGGGCTCCGGTGATGTATTCCGGCAGGTAGTATGCCCCCCGCTTTTTCCGCTGGTTCAGGATGCGCTTGCCGTTCTGGTACTCATCGCTGGACTGAATGACAGAATCCAAATCCACCAGGCTGGACAACTCCTCCCGGGTATCAATGACGCTGGAATAGCCGATAACAAAATAGTCGGCGGAGCTTACGATAATGGGATTCAGGAAGATCCGGAAGCTCTCGTCCAGAAGCTCCTGAATATTGTCAGCCTGTCGTGTCAGCTCCTGAAGGCGCTTCTCCCACCGGTCGTAATAATCGAAAATCCGCTGAATTTCATTCAGAAGCGTAAAGGGCGACGTCTCGTCAATAACCTGAAAAACCTGGCCGTCGTTCTCGGTATTTCTTGTATGTACCTTACCCATGCAGAACAGTACTGTCCGCTCCGGAACCACCAGCATCTCCGCCGCGCCCGGCTTCTGGGTATAAATATAGATTTTGTCCGGCTGCATCTCGTCTCCGTCGTCGTAAAATAAGACCTGCTCCAGATGCAGTTCATCGGACAGGGCCTTTTTGTTCTGTAGTCCGAATTTGGATTTTAACTTATCTGCCAGGATAGCGGTGCTCAGTTTCATAATGAGAAATACCTCCTCTTTGGTATCGTCATACATAGTGTACGAAAACCTGCCCCAAAAGTCAACCTGCAGGACCTGTCACTGGCAACAAAAAAACAGCCCTAAGCAGGATTTTGAGGGGACACCTCATTTTTTCCCGCCCGGGCCGTCTCTTAACCGGCTATGTAAGCCGCTTTTTCTTTACATATATTTTCTCTTAGCTGCCTCTACCACATGTCCAACCAGCACGGAGGTGGTTACACTTCCAACGCCGCCCGGCACCGGAGTGATAGCGTCTACGATGGGCTCAACCTCTGCGTAAGCCACGTCGCCGCACAGCTTGCCCTCTGCGTTTACGTTGATTCCCACGTCAATGACGGTCTGGCCCGGAGCCACATAATCCTTGGTTACAACGCCTGCGCGGCCTGCTGCTACGATAAGGATATCAGCCTCGCGCGCTACGCTGGGCATATCCACAGTCTTGGTATGGCAGACGGTTACGGTCGCGTTCTTCTTGATCAGCATCATGGCAGCCGGCTTACCAACTACCAGAGAACGTCCGATCACAACAGCCTTCTTGCCTGTGCAGTCGATTCCGTAATGATCCAGAATCTCCATGCATGCCTGCGGTGTACAGGGCGGGAAGCCTACAGCCTTGCCGGTAAATACACCGGACATGGAACCATCGGTCATACAGTCTACATCCTTGGCCGGATCCAGTGCATTCTCGATCTCGGTCTGGTTCAGGTGCTTCGGAAGCGGACGGAACAGCAGAACGCCGTGAATATTGTCGTCCTTGTTCACCTTATCAACTGCTGCCAGAACCTGCTCCTGGGTAGCGTCTGCCGGAAGCAGAATCTTCTCACATGCTACGCCCAGAGTCTCGCAGCGCTTGGTTGCGCCTCTCTCATAGGAGATGTCGCTCTCGTTCTCGCCTACACGGATGATTCCCAGTGTGGGGTTGATTCCCTTTTCCTTCAATGCTGCCACATCTGCTTTAATGCGCTCGTTCAGTGCTGCTGTTACTTCTTTTCCTAATAACTGCTTTGCCATTTTTTTATTTCCTTCCTTTTATTTTATCTCAGTCTCGCTGTGACACTTGCGAAAATGTCGTCCGCAATCTTGGTGTACTTTTCAAGCATAGCATCCGCCTTGGCGTTCAGCTCTGCCGCATACTCCTTGTCCGCCATGGACTTGGTGTTGATAAATACATTCAGGGAAGCACCCTGAAGAGCCGCCTTGCAGAACGCAGCGCCTACGCCTGCATCACTGATAGCAAGAGCGGAACCCTTTGCCGCAAACTCTACGATAAGATCCAGCGCCTCACAGCACTTCTCCATGATCTCCATGGGGACAGAGCAGGCGTCCTTCAGCACGATCGCCATGACGCGCGCCTTCTCCGCCTTCTCCTCCTCGGTCTCACGGGGCATGCCATAAGCTTTGGCCAGGGGCTCGAATACCTCTGCGTCACGCTCAATCAGACGAAGGAAATCCTTCTGAAGAGCCGTCGCCTTCTCCTTCAGCGCGTACATCTCTTCCTCTACGTCTGCGTACTTCTTCTTGCCTACGGTCAGGCTGCCTACCATGTTGCCCAGGGCAGTGCCCACTGCGCCTACCAGTGCGGATGCTCCGCCGCCGCCCGGAACGGGAGCCTTGGAAGCCAGTACCTCTACAAATTCATCACATCTGCTGGTTGAAAATCCCATATCGTTCTCCTTTATGTATCAAAATGATATTCCAATTATACCATACATTTCCCTATGCGCACAAGTGGGAAGGGCCTGATGGTCCTTCCCTTGTGTCTATTTATTTGGGTTTATAATGGGTAGCTAATTCTATGGAAACGCTGTTCAAGCGTTTCCTGCGCCGGATTTGCGTCGCGAAGCGACAACTTCCTCTGCAAATCCGTGTGCATCCTGCGGAGCATCTAAGAAAATACTGATGCAATCCGGATTTTCTTAGAACAGGCCGCTGATCTTGCCGGTCTCGTCTACGTCGATTCTCTCTGCAGCCGGTACCTTCGGCAGTCCGGGCATGGTCATGATTTCGCCGGTCAGTGCTACGATGAAGCCTGCGCCTGCGGAAATCTTCAGGTTACGAACGGTTACCTCGAAGTCCTTCGGAGCGCCCAACTTGGTCTGGTCGTCTGTCAGGCTGTACTGTGTCTTAGCCACACAGATCGGGCAGTTACCAAAGCCCATAGCCTCAAGCTGCTTCGCCTGCTTCTGAGCGTTTGCGGTCAGGACAACTCTCTTGCCGCCGTAGATCTTGGTTACGATAGCGTTCAGCTTATCCTCAATGCTGGTTCCCTCAAGCTCGTAGGAGTATGTGAACTGGTCGTTGGGCTGCTCGCAGAGACGTACCACTTCTTCCGCAAGAGCTACGCCGCCTTCGCCGCCTTTTGCCCATACTTCGGACAGAACGACATTTACACCCAGCTCCTTGCACTTCTTCTCTACCAGGTCAAGCTCTGCCTTGGTATCGGTCGGGAATGCGTTGATAGCAACTACGCAGGGAAGCTTGTATACATTGGTGATGTTGCTTACATGCTTCAGCAGGTTCGGAAGACCAGCCTCCAGAGCCTCCAGGTTCTCATTGTTCAGGTCTGCCTTCGGCACGCCGCCGTTGTACTTCAGAGCACGTACAGTCGCTACGATAACGACTGCGTTCGGCTTCAGACCTGCCATACGGCACTTGATATCCAGGAACTTCTCAGCACCCAGGTCAGCGCCGAAGCCTGCCTCTGTGATAGTGTAATCAGCCAGGTTCAGGCACATCTTAGTAGCGGTTACAGAGTTGCAGCCGTGAGCGATGTTCGCGAACGGTCCACCGTGTACGATAGCCGGTACATGCTCCAGAGTCTGTACCAGGTTCGGTTTCAGAGCGTCCTTCAGAAGAGCTGCCATAGCGCCCTGTGCGTTCAGATCACCAGCGGTAACCGGCTTCTGCTCGGAAACCTTTCCGTATGTATATCCGATGATAATTCTTGCAAGTCTTTCCTTCAGGTCTGTGATGTCCTTAGCCAGACACAGAACAGCCATAATCTCGGATGCTACGGTGATATCGTAGCCGTCCTCTCTCGGCATACCGTTGGTCTTTCCGCCAAGTCCGTCTACTACGTTACGCAGCTGACGGTCATTCATATCTACGCATCTTCTCCAGGTAATCTTTCTCGGGTCGATGTTCAGAGCGTTGCCCTGGAAGATGTGGTTGTCAATCATCGCTGCCAGCAGGTTGTTCGCCGCGCCGATTGCGTGGAAGTCGCCGGTGAAGTGAAGGTTGATATCCTCCATCGGAACTACCTGTGCGTATCCACCGCCTGCTGCTCCGCCCTTTACGCCGAATACCGGTCCCAGGGACGGCTCACGAAGGGCTACCATAACCTTCTTGCCAATCTTCTGCATACCGTCTGCCAGGCCTACGGATGTGGTAGTCTTTCCTTCTCCTGCCGGAGTCGGGTTGATAGCAGTTACCAGAATCAGCTTGCCGTTTTCAGCCGGTTTCTCCTTCAGCAGATTGTAGTCAATTTTTGCTTTGTACTTTCCGTACTGCTCCAGATATTTGTCGTCGATACCTGCCTTTGCCGCGATGTCAGTAATCGGCAGCATCTCTGTTTCCTGTGCGATTTCGATGTCAGTTTTGAATCCCATTGTAAAACTTCTCCTTTCATAGTTATCGGCCCTTCTGCGGCCGACGTCTGTGGTTTTTTGTAGATAATTTAACAAGTGATTCGTTCGTATCTCTTATCTACTATGTGTCCTATTATAGTGTTCTCTTTCAAAATCAGCAATCATACACTTTGTTGAATATTGATATTCTTTTCACGAACTTACTTTTTCTGCTTTTCCGCTGTTTTTCGCACTTTTCACAGAAACTTTATCTGTTCTTTTCCATTTCTTTTCTGTTTTTCTTTGAGAAACGGTATTTTTCATCCGACATTTTGTAGAAAAACATTTATGCAAAGCCTTACTTTATATATTTTTTCACAAAATATAGTGGGTTCTGCGCAATTTTCAGCTATCATCCTTATTATAGGTCAAATATTTTTACAATATTTTTTCTCAACAAAAGCGGCGGCTACACAGGATTTCTCCTGCAAAGCCGCCGTTCTCATACCCGGATTTCTTATTCTCTGACCAGAACCTTCTCCACCTCTGCGATGTACAGAGTATGGTAATCCTTATCCGGATACCATTTTTCATCGCAGGACTTGTCAATGAAACAGGCCGGATCGTAGTTCTGGGCGTACAGCTTTCTGCACACCAGCACGGTATTAGCTTCGCCGAAATAGGGCGTGCCGTCCGCATGTTCTACCGTAAGACCTGCCTTCGTAATCTTATCCTCATCCCGTCCGGACACGGTACCCAGATAACTCAAGGTTTTCCGGTACTCCTCGTCCAGCACAGACAGGGAGAACGTCTCGCCTGCGTCTACGAACTCCTTTGTGTATCGCTGGGGACGCAGTACAATATAGGCCACATTTTTGCCCCACATGACGCCCAGGCCGCCCCAGGAAGCGGTCATGGTGTTCACCTTGCCCGCCTTCTCTGCAGTGACCAGCAGCCACTCCCTGCCGATCATATGAAATACATTTTTATCCAGTTCTTCCGGTTTGATACTTTTCATGTCAGATACCTCCTGTCAAATCATCTGCTTAACGGATTTTATCCGGGAAGCCTACTTTCTTCTGAACCTTCCGCAGCGTTTTATTGGCCACATAATCCGCTTTTTCTGCATTATTTTTGATCACGGAATCAATGTACGCCTTGTCGCGGGTCAGTTCAGCTACCCGAGCCTGCAGCGGCTTCAGAACGGAGATAACTGCCTCGCCGACTGCCGGCTTAAACTCGCCATAGCCCCTGCCGTCGAACTCCCGTTCCACCTCTTCCGGCGTCTTGCCGGTGCATGCGCAGTAAATGCTGATCAGGTTCTTGATACCCGGTTGCTCGTCGCGGTAGCGGATCTGACCCTCGGAGTCAGTCACGGCGCGCTTGAACTTCCGCATAATGGTATCCGGATCGTCCATCAGATAGATGCTGCCATTGGGGTTCTCGTCGGACTTGGACATCTTTCTGGACGGCTCCTGCAGGCTCATAATCTTCGCGCCTACTTTTCCGACATAAGCCTCCGGTATGGTAAATACGTCACCGTAAATGCTGTTAAAACGCTGGGCGATATCCCGGGTAATCTCCAGATGCTGCATCTGATCAATACCCACCGGAACCACATCCGCCTGATAAAGCAGGATATCTGCCGCCATCAATACCGGATAGGTAAAGAGGCCTGCGTTGATATTGTCCGCGTGCTTGGCGGACTTGTCCTTGAACTGGGTCATACGGCTCAGCTCACCCATGTAGGTGTAGCAGTTCAGAATCCATGCCAGCTCTGCATGGGCCGGTACATGGGACTGATAATAGATGCAGTTCTTCTCCGGATCGATACCCGCCGCGATGAACAGGGTCAGAAGCTCTCTTGCATGCTTCCGAAGCTCCGCCGGATTCTGACGGACTGTGATGGAATGCATATTCGCCACGCTGTAGAAGCACTCATACTCATCGCTTAAGGTAATCCAGTTTTTCAGGGCTCCCAGATAGTTTCCCAGAGTCAGGTTTCCGGTGGACTGCATGCCGCTGTATAATACTTTTTTATCTCCTAACATCTTGTGTTCTCCTCTTATAAATTATTTTTATGATAAATGTAATAACATACTCGCTATTTTAAAATAAATCAGAAGGCTGCTGGCGTCCACGATGGTGGTAATGAGGGGCGCAGCCATAATCGCCGGATCCAGCTTCATTTTCTCTGCCAGCATCGGCAGAACGCAGCCGATGATCTTCGCCAGTACAATGGCCAGCATCAGGGAAAGGACGATGACCAAATTTAGGGCCTGTCGGTCCGGATACTGTAAAATCAGCCGGATAAAGTTGGCTGCCGCCAGTACCGCGCCGCACAGCAGTCCCACCCGGAACTCCTTCCAGACCACCCGCAAGACGTCCTTCAGTTCGATATCGCCCACCGCCATACCACGGATAACCATGGTGCTGCTCTGATTGCCGCAGTTGCCGCTGGTGTCCATCAGCATGGGGACAAAGCTTAAAAGCAGGGGAAGCACCTGAATCGCCTCCCGGTAATCCATCAGGATCGCGCCGCTCAAAATCGACGTAAACATCAAAATTAACAGCCAGGGAATACGGTTTTTCGCAAGCTCCAGCACGCCGGTCCGAAGATAGGGCTTCTCTGACGGGAACATAGCCGCCATTTTTTCGAAGTCCTCGGTGGCCTCCTGTTCCATGACCTCCACCGCGTCATCAACGGTGACGATGCCCACCAGGCGATCCTCGTGATCGACTACCGGCAGACACAGTAAGTCATACTTATTAAACGTCTCTACTACGTCCTCCCGATCCTCTGTGGTCACTGCGTAGATGATATTTTCATCCATGATGTCCTTTATGATTGTGTCATAAGGGTTCATGAGCAGATCCTTCACAGTCACTACACCCTGCAGACAACGCTTGCTGTCCGTCACAAAGCAGGTGTAAATGGTTTCCTTATCGACACCATTTTCCCGGATGTACGCAAAGGCCTGTTCTACGGTCATGTTCCGCTTCAGGCCGATATATTCCGCTGTCATAATGCTTCCGGCGCTGTTCTCCGGATACTGTAAGAACTGATTGATCAGATTCCGTGTTTCCGGCGTCGCGTTCTGCAGCACACGCTTGACTACGATGGCCGGTAATTCCTCCAGCATATCCACCGCATCGTCCACATACAGATCCTCGACGATCTTGCCCAACTCATAGTCGGTAATACTGTTGATAATATGCTCCTGGTCGTCTACCTCCAGGAATGAAAATACGTCTGCCGCCAGTTCCTTGGGCAGCATCCGGTATACAAGAACCTTCTTTTCCGCCTCCAGCTCTTCGATAAACTCCGCGATATCGACCTCGTTCATCTCCGACATCGTCTCACGCAGCTTCCGGAACTGTCGTCCTTCCAGGAGCTCGTTTAGCTCCTCCCGGTCATAACTTCCGATTGCCATGCACTCTTGTCCTCCCACATCGACAGGCACAGCACCCGCATCTGCCGCCGGGTAACGACAGTTTAACTATCTGTAAGAAAAATCCGTGTCTGTCTCTATTCTATTCTCTCTTAAGCCACAACTTCGACTTCGCCCGTCCACGGACTCCTCACTTCCTTTTTTCGCATAGATTAGGCGTTCCCGCCTGCCACTCTTAATCATAGCACTAAAGGGCTGTTACCGTCAACCGATAACTGCCCTTTCGAGTTTTATGATTTTCTATTTTCCCTTCAACCGCTTATCTGATTTTACAGAAAGATGCGTTCCTACGCTCTGGAAAATCTGCACCAGCACGATCAGAAGTACCACAGCAATCAGCATAACCAGATATTTATAACGGTAATAGCCGTAGTTGATGGCGATTTTACCAAGACCGCCTCCGCCGATGATACCGCTCATGGCTGAGTAGCCGAGAATCGTCGTGATAGCGATGGTGAAATTGGAAATCAGGGACGGCACGCTCTCCGGAATCAGCACCTTTACGATAATCTGAAACGGGGAAGCGCCCATGCTCTGGGCCATCTCGATGATATTCGGATTTACCTCTCTGAGGCTTCCCTCCACTAGCCGGGCCACAAAGGGAAAGGCCGCGATAACCAGCGGCACAATGGACGCCACGGTTCCGACTGCAGTTCCCACAATGAGTCTCGTCAGCGGAAATACCATAATCATCAGAATCAGGAACGGCACAGAACGAAGCAGGTTAATGATTACATTCAGCACATGCATGACGCCCTTCGGCAGGGGACGCACGCCGTCCTTCTCGCCCACCACCAGAAGCACGCCGAGAGGCAGGCCAAGAATCACCGCAAAAGCTGTCGCCAGAACCGTCACATAGACGGTCTCCCAACAGGCCAGCGGAATCTCTGTCTGCAGAATCCGCAGGGTCTCCTCTATGGTTTCCGGGGAAAATAATTTATCGAACATCGCCTGTCACCTCCTCTACCAGTACATCCGGAATGCTGCTTAAGTAGGAAATCGCACGTTTTACTACATCGTCATCATCCGGCAGTCCAAGCAGCATATTGCCATAGGCCTTGTCGCCGATACTCTTGGTGGACGCGCCCAGAATACTGGCTGTAATCTGCTCGTCGATAGCCATTTTCGCAATCAGGGGTTCTCTCGATGCTACCGCGCCGCTGAATACGACACGGATCCGGCGCTCGCCCGGAACCTCCTCCAGAATCTCGTCGGCGCCGTCCGGGAAGACCAGACGCTTGGCCGCTTTGGACTTGGGACTGGAAAACACCTCGCTTACCACGCCCTCTTCCACCACGGAGCCGGAATCCAGAATAGCCACCCGGCTGCAGATCTCTTCTACCACGCTCATCTGATGGGTAATGATGATGACCGTAATGCCAAGACGCTCATTGATGTCCCGAATCAGTTCCAGAATCGCATGGGTCGTCTTCGGATCCAGGGCACTGGTGGCCTCGTCGCAGAGCAGCACCTTCGGATCGGTGGCCAGGGCTCTCGCAATGGCGATACGCTGCTGCTGGCCGCCGGAGAGCTGAGCCGGATAGGCATTGGCCTTATCGGGAAGCCCAACCACATCCAAAAGCTCCAGGGCACGTTTTTTTGCCTTTTCCTTGTCCATCCCGATGAGTTCCAGGGGAAAGCAGATATTTTTCAGGCAGGTCCGCTGCATCAGCAGGTTGAAGCCCTGGAAAATCATAGTCACATCCCGGCGCACCGCGCGCAGCTCCTTATCTGATAATTGCGCGATATCCCGGCCGTCGATGAGCACCTGCCCCTTGGTGGGACGCTCCAGCATATTGATGCAGCGCACCAGGGTACTCTTGCCGGCGCCGCTCATGCCGATGATGCCGTAAATGTCGCCGTTTTCGATGGTCAGGTTTACATCCCGGAGCGCTTCCACAGTGCCGTCCGCGGTCTGAAATTCTTTTGTCAGATTTTTGATTTCAATCATAAAACCCCTCCGTCTGGATTTTTCTTGTAGATCCGAAAAGCCGACAGCCTGCTTGCCGCAGACCGTCGGCTGTCACTTCTTTTATTATAGCATTATTTTGTAATCGCGTCCAGACTTGTCTGCTTGCCGCCGTACAGTCCCATGGGCTCTACATGGATAGCCGCTACAGATACAATGTGGGTTCCGTTCTGCTCGTTGAAGTCATCCAGATACGGCTTGTGCTGGAAGTAGTTTGCGTCTACCTCGCCGCTGTCTACTACATTGTTCGGCTGTACATAGTCTGTGAACTCCATAATATCCAGGGTGATGTCCTTCTCAGCCAGGATATCTTTTGCCAGCTTCAGGATGTCTGCATGGGGCGCCGGGGAAGCCGCTACGGTAATGGTAGTTCCTGCCAGTGCGTCGTAATCTACACTTGCGTCATAACCATCTGTGGGATTGTCCACGGTACTGATCACTGCTCCGTCATACTGCTCTGTGATGTAATCTGCTACCGCCTGGCTCTCCAGGGCTGCCTTCAGAGCTTTGATCTTATCTGTGTTCTCATTGCCCTCCTTAACTGCCAGGATATTGCTGTACGCGGAAGAGGAACCTTCCATGGTCAGCGCGTCCTCTGTGGGGTTCAGACCCGCGTCAATGGCATAGTTGGAATTGATGATAGCGTAATCTACGTCCTTCAGCACGTTCGGTACCTGCGCCGCCTCTACCTCTTTGAAGGTGATATCATAGGGATTCTCCGCGATATCTGCTACGGTAGCGGTGATGCCTGCGCCGTCCTTCAGCTTGATATATCCGTTCTCCTCCAGCAGAAGAAGGGCTCTGGCCTCATTGGTGGTGTCGTTCGGTACTGCGATGGTAACTCCCTTGCTGCTGCCGCCGCATGCAGTCAGAGACGCAGCTGTTACTACGCCGAGTGCCAGTGCCGCAAGTTTCTTTGTCAGCTTTCTCATAATATACTCCTCCTTGTTTTTCATGTTACCCGTATTTCCTATTGGTTAAGTAGGATTATATAGGCTCTGCCTTTATTTGTCAAGCGTTTTTTATATCATAACGGACTTTTTCCGTCTTTGCAAGCAAATATCCCGATTTTCAAATGGGAAAATCGGGATATCATAACTATTTTATGACACGCAGGCCAAATACCGGCATCGGATTATAAAACGGGCTGTTTTCTTCCCGGTAAATACGCTGATAGACATCCGGATCCACCGTCACCTCCGCGCATCCGAGATGCTTTAATATCTCCACATCCCAGGATGGACGGCTCATACCATTTATCATAAGCTGCTTTTTAATCTTATCACATTCCTCCAGCTGACCGCAGCTCATATGATTGTGGGCGTGCTCCTCCGGAAGACTCTTAAGCTCCCCCAGCAGATCCTCTTTCCCGTAATCCGCGTCAAAATTCAGAATCACACCACCGTCTTTCAGTACCCGCAGCCACTCGCCGTATGCCTCCGCCGGGTGGGGCAGGGTCCAGGTCAGGTTCCGGGAAACGATCACGTCGAACGTGCCATCAGGAAAATCCGGATGCTCCGCATCCATCACTTCGAAATCTACCTGCACGTCCCGCTCGTCTGCAATCATTTTCGCCTTCTCTATCATAGCCGGTGTCAGATCAATACCGGTTACCTGATGGCCCAACTTCGCCAGCAGCACGGAGAAAAAGCCGCAGCCGGTTCCCACATCCAGAATCCGTAAAGTTTCTCCCTCCGGCAGCCCCTTCTTCAGTTCCCGAAGCCAAAGCTCAGCCATTTCACTGTTTAACTCCTCCTCACGAAGACGGGCGAAGTCTTCACTTCGCCCGGTCCAGTAGGAAGATATCTCTTTCTTTATCTCTTCCATCTCTATTTTACCGCCTTAATCATAAACATCGGTGTCGATGCGTAATTTACTTTCTCTGTGTCGCTCCAGACTCTCTGCCATACCTGCTCATCTGTACGGACGCTCTGAAAGCCCAGATTCTTCAATACCTTCATATCCCAGGCAGGACGAATCACCGGACTTAAGGGAACATTTCTGGCAATTTCTTCCATTTCATCAATATCCGTACCGATATAATGGTCCTCCATGGCCTGCTCCTCCACATGCTTCCGATCTTCCTCATATTCCCGGCGCTTCTCGGCGTCAAAGAGATGGCCGTACCAGTTGGCGTCGAAATTCAGAAGCTGTCCGCCGGGCTTCAGTACCCGCTTCCATTCCTTGTATGCCTCGTCCGGATTCTCCAGATTCCAGGTCAGATTTCGGGATACCGCCACGTCGAACTGATTGTCCGGCAGTTCCAGCTTCTGGGCGTCCATGCGCATCCAACGGATCCTGTCCGCATAACGGCCTGCATTTTCCTTCGCTTTACAGAGCATCTCCTCCGTGTAATCCACGGCTGTCACCTGGTAGCCCGCCTTCGCCAGAATGATGGCGAAAAAGCCCGGGCCGGTGCCGATATCCAGCACTCTGATATCCTTCGGATCCCGGTGCGGGAACTCCATTTCCAGTGCCTTAAGCCACCGGTTCTTCTGCTCTGTCGCCAGCTCCTCTTGATTTACCTGTGAGTACCCTTCCGCCCGGTTTGTCCAGTACTCTTCAATTCTGCCAAGCATCTGTCCCATGTTGTCTCTCTCCCGTATCTCATGCAGCGTGCTTCTCCGTCTCAGCCGCATGTTCTTATTGGTAAAAATTATAACAAAGCCCCCCGGAGGCCACAAGCCTCCCGGGGGGATAAAAATTTGTTCTAAATCTGATTTAATTTATAATACGGAATCTACCAGCATTTTCGTATATGCGTCCTTTGGATTCTGAATCACTTCATCCGGGATCCCTTCTTCTACGATCCGCCCATCTTTCATAACGATGACACGGTCACAAAACTGCTGCACCAGTGCAAGGTTATGACAGATAAAAACATAGGACAGCTTCTTATTCTCCTGTAAATTCATAAGCAGATCGAGCACTTTCTTCTGAACTGTCACATCCAGCGCGCTGGTAGCTTCATCACAAATAATAATCTGAGGTTCTACCGCCAATGCTCTGGCAATGGCAGCCCTCTGGCACTGACCTCCGCTGACCTGATGGGGATATCTGTCCATGTAAGAAGCCTCCAGGCCACACTGCTCCAACAGGTTCGCTGTTTTTTTTCGGATCTCCTCTTTGGGAACGCCTCTGTTTTTCAGGCTTTCTCCGATTCCATAGCCTAATGTCTTTCTCGGATCAAAGGAACCAACCGGATTCTGGAAGACCATCTGAATTTTATCATAAATACTTTTAAGTGCCCTGCCTTTTCGATGTGTGATATCCTGCCCATCCAGAATAATCTGTCCCTCTGTCACAGCTTCCAATCTTGTAATCAATTTTGCAACTGTACTCTTTCCGCTTCCGGATTCTCCGACAATTCCAAGGATTTCCCCTGCCCGCAAAGAAAAGCTCATGTTTTCTACCGCAGTCACATCCCGTTTTCCATGTTGATGGAATACTTTTTTCAGACCTTTCACCTGTAAAATGTTTTCCATACTCAACTCCTTCTAAGCTTCGGTACTGCAGATAGAAGCTCTTTTGTATATTCATTGCGCGGATGTTCCAACACTGATTTTGCCGGACCATATTCCATCCTGTTTCCATTCTGAAGGACCAGCACGGTATCTGCCATAGCCGACACCACACCAATATCATGCGTCACGATGATGATCGCCGTTCCAAACAATTCCCGGACACGAAGCATCTCCTGAACCACCTGCCTCTGAACCGTCACATCCAGCGCACTGGTAGGCTCGTCCGCAAACAATACCGGCGGATTCATCAGCATGGAAATGGCGATACCTGCGCGCTGATTCATGCCTCCGGACATTTCAAAAGGATAGCTGTCCCAGATCTGCTCCGGTTCCTTAAAATTCAGTTTTGATAAAAGCTCAAGGGCACGTGCCTTTGCATCCGCCTCCGTGATTTTTCCATGTGCTCCCATGCTCTCGCAAATCTGACTTCCAATGGTCCGGATCGGGCAAAGCGAAGCGCCTGCATCCTGAAAGATCATGCCGATTCCGGCGCCACGTATGAGTCGAAGCTCCCGTTCCGGCATATCCACCAGATTTTCTCCCTTAAATGTAATATCTCCTCTGGTCACCAGGCCATTGTCGTCAAGCAGTCCCATGGCAGCCTTGATCAATGTGCTTTTCCCGCTTCCGGATTCTCCTACCAGTCCAAGGATCTCTCCCGGACGAAGAGAGAAGGAAATATCATGAACCACAGGATTTCCGCCAAAAGAGATCTCCACGGAATCATATTTCAATAATGTATCGTCCATTCCATAACTCCTGAATCACTGTCAAAATGATATCATATTTCGTTGATATCAAGATCAGCCGTCAGCTCATAGTAATCGCACGCATGTGCGGTAAGGCCTGTCACATTTGCCTGACTGATCATACTCATCTTTAAGAAAGAGCAGAATACAAACGCATCATCATCCAGAAGCTGCTGCTGCATCTCAATGGCAATCTGGTTTCTCTCTGTCACATCGAAAGTGCTGTTCAGTTTCACTGCCAGCTCTTCCAGATCATCGCTGTGATACTGCCCACGGTTCTTGGTGGACGCATCCAGACAATGTGTAGAGAAGAAGTTAGTCGGATCTCCCAGACCACAGTTTACATTAGCGCCTACATATACATCCCATGCTGCCGGATCTTTACAGATCGTATTGTGGTCTGCAGTTGCGTTGATCTGTACCTCTATTCCGATCTCTTTCAGAGTGCTCTGTGCAGCCTCTGCCAGCAGCGGCAGTTCCTGACGGCTCGGATAGGTAAGCCACCGGATGGTCAGCTTCTGTCCGTCTTTTTCACGGATTCCATCACCATCGCTGTCGGTCCATCCGGCTTCTTCCAAAACCGCTTTCGCTGTTTCCGGATCATAAGTCTTCGCATTCAGTGTGGAACCTCCGAACGCTACCGTATCAGGAAAGGCACCCGTTGCCACATATCCATATCCATTCAGAAGCACCTTAACAAAAGATTCCTTATCAATACCCATGGCAATGGCTTCACGGACTGCGTCATCTGCCACAACCGGAGATGCATAATTCATCTGTACGTAAAAGGAACGGCTGGTCTGCACACTGGTAAACTGGAACTTGTCATTTTCAAAAATCGGATAGCTTGCATATGCCATACCATATGCCGCATTGATCTCGCCGGACTGCAGTGCCAGTGCCAGAGTATCTCCATCTGAAATGGTACGGACTGTGATCTCATCTATGTTCACATTTCCATCCCAGTAATTTTCATTTTTCACAAGCTTCAGATGATCATCTGTCACCAGCTCGGTTGCCACATACGGACCCGTACCAACCACGATTCCGTCATCCGTCACACCCTCATCCACATCAATGATACATCCATAGGGCTCAGACAGATAGTTCATCAGACTCGGACACTCTTCAGCCGTATGGATCGTCAGCACCAGACCGTCTGCCTCTATAGACGCAATCTTCAAATCTCCTGCCGCGCGCTCATGCACAGCGATCAGATCCTCCAGACATTTCTTTACCGCTTCCGCATCACAAGGTTTTCCATTGGAAAAGCACACCCCATCTTTTAAGGTGATTTTCCAGGTAAGATTATCTACCAGCTCATAGCCTTCTGCGATCCACGGTTCCAGTTTCATGGAATCATTGATCTTCATCAGAGTCTCTCCGACTCCATAGCGCATACATGCCCATCCGCAGTATGCACTGTGCGGGTCAATCGTAGATTCCTCGTTTTCTGCATTAAATGTGGTATCGCCAAATACAAATGTCTTTTTACCAGTGGTACCTGCATCGGTTGCAGCCTGTGTACTTGTACTGTCTGCAGATCCATCTGTCTTTTCTGAACCACAGCCTGCCATGACGCCTGCCATCATGGTCAGCGACAGAAGTAATGCAAGAATTTTTCCTGTTCTTTTTTTCATATGTTTATTCCCCGTTTCTTTTACTTTTTTATATCTACCTTGAATGAGAGTTCTTCGGATCCATATAATCACGGATCGTATCTCCCAGAAGGTTAAATATCACCACAGATACAAAGATGGCCAGTCCCGGAGATAATACAATCCAGGGATAGGTCTGCAGCATGCTCCGGCCACTGCTCATCATGCTTCCCCACTCCGCCACCGGAGGCTGGGCTCCCAGACCCAAAAACGACAGTCCTGCAATCTCCATCATCATCGTACCGATATCTAACATAGAGGTAACCAGAATCGGTCCGACAATATTGGGAAGCACATGCCGGAGAATCATCTGAAGCGCCGAATCACCTGCCAGCTGCGCGGCCTGCATGTACGGCAGACTCTTCATGGACAAGGTCTGGCTTCTGGCAATTCTGGAATACTTCGGCCAGCTGATCAGTGCCAGTGCAATGACCGCATTCTGCACACCACCATTTAAAATGGCTGCAACTGCCATAGCAAACACCAGACCCGGAAATGCCAGGCAGATGTCCGAGATCCGCATCATCACGGAATCAACAACTCCGCCATAATAACCACAGAAAATTCCAACTATCGTTCCAAACACTGTAATGATTGCGACCAAAGCAAACGTAGAAGAAATACTGGTCTGCGCTCCAATCAGTACGCGGGACAGCATATCCCGGCCATAGGTATCCGTTCCCATCAGATGAGTCGCGCTGGGCGGCTGCATGGCCTGGGACAGATCCTGTGCGTAAGGATCATAAGGACAGATATCCTTTGCAAAAATCGTAATCAGCAGCAATGTCGCTGCCAGTGCTGCAAACAAAAATAATTTCATCCGGATCCGGTTTCTCTTCACTTTCTGAACCCGGACAGTCACCTGACGCTCCTGACTCATTCCCGATCACCTCCCAGACGGATCCTCGGATCCAGAAAGCGATAGGAAATATCTGTCAGCAGATTGACCGCCACATAAATAATCGCCATCCACATCACATAAGCCTGAATAATCGGGTAGTCACGCATGCTGATAGCATCCACTGCCATCTTTCCGACCCCATCCCACATGAAGATAGATTCTACAATTGCAGTTCCTCCCAGAAGACTTCCCACTGATAACATCAACAAGGTAATGATTGTTACCAGAGAAGCTTTCATAACACTGCCCCACAGGATTCTGGAGAATTTGACGCCTCTTGCTTTTGCTCCGACCACATAATCTTTACTCAGTTCATCCAACACCGTTACCCTTACCTGGCGAAGATATTTCGCGCTCATGGCAATGGCCAGTGTAATTGCCGGCATAGCAACACTTTTCAGACTGACTCCGGTTGCAATTACCGGAAACCAGCCCAGACGGATGGCAAACAGATACATCAATAACAGCGATACGAAAAAATTCGGTAAACTATTGCCAATAAAGCTGAATGTCCGGATCAGATAATCTGAACATCGGTTTTGATGAACCGCCGATAAAATACCTAACGGAACAGAAATCAAAATCGTCAGCAGAATCGATGTGACCGTCAGAAGCAACGTTGCCGGAAGCTTGGATATAAATGTGGAGAACACTGGTTTACCAGACACATAACTGGTTCCCATATCCCCGCGGAGAAGTCCTCCCAGCCAGACCACATACTGCGTCAGAAAGGGCTTGTCCAGTCCAAGCTCCTCCCGGGCTGCATCCACGACTTCCTGCGAAATATCGCTTCCGGTATTTTCCATTTTCTGCTCTACCACATCACTTCCGGCAACTCTCATCATGCCGTAGGAAAGAAATGTGATCGCCAGCAGGATCGGAATTAACTGAAGAAGTCTTTTTAAGACATATTTTTTCATGTATTACAATCCTTTCCACAACAAAAATGCCCGAAAATCTAAACATCGGATTTCGGACATTTTTATTCTCTGATAAAATTGTAAGGCAGGAATGGGTTTTTCACAAGCCCCAGGCGGGGTTGTTACGTATTCCTGTTTTTCCTGTATTTTCATTCTTTTTTGGAATTTTCCAGTTTTCTCTTTACATATGCGATAAATTCTTTCTCCAGTTCGCCCAGCTGTTCCTCATTTCTGCTGACACAGCCAAACACTACCTCATTCTCTTTTCCCTCCAGCAGGATTCCCTCAGTACCACTGTAGGTTCCATCCAGGCTTTCACTGCTCAGATTCCAGAGATCAGAATACTCCAGAAGATGACGGAGCAGCGATCCGCTGTTCGTGGTCACAGACGTCTGCGGTGATTCCAGGGAAATGCCCTCTATGGCTCCCAGGCGCAGCACATCCTCCGGCCGCACCTCTGTCTGGCTTCCCTGAACCAGGCGGAGTTCTCCGTCCGCTGGCGGAAATTGTCCTATCTTTTTTCCTCCGTAAAGCATCAACTGAATTTTTTTTAGAGGTTCAAACTGTAGCTGGTACTTCCGCATCAGGAACTGGGCGGAGGCGCTCTGTTCTTTCAACAGATAAATGAAGCCCAGATCGTCCTGTCCTTTCTGTACCCGCTCGATGACGTCCCGGACATTTCCCTCAAAGTATTCATAATAGTCGCCCTTCTGGTACGCGCGCTCATAAAACTCCGTAAACGCCGCTTCCATCCAGGAGGACGGATTCACCGATACCTTCAGACTGCGTACCGGACTTTTCCCGGCCAGCTGCTCGATCTGCTCCATAGTATCCAGCACGTTGACCGCATAGTTATAAAGCTCCTGTCCCCGGGCTGTCAACCGGATTCCCCTTCCTGTCCGTTCAAAAAGCTCAGTCTGAAGCTCATGCTCCATGGCGTGAATGGTCTTGCTGACCGAGGACTGGGTGGTGTATAAAAGTTCTGCCGCTGCTGTAAAGGAGCCTGCCTCCACGCAGGTTACGAAGCAGCGGAGCTGTCGGATTTCCATGGTTTGATTTCCTTTCCTGTTCTATCTGTTCTGTCCCCTAGTAACACGGTGTTTCCTATAGAGCCAAAAAGAACCGTGCTTTCCAAACACGATTCTCTTTGTGTCTTTTCGAATAGAATGTTTATAATTGGGATAGCTCAAGCTTAACAAATCTTCCGGCTCCCCGCAAGCCCCGGCGGGGGTTCTTTCTGTCTTTTTAACTATCCCGTTTTTCTACGCACACGCATTCCTTTTTGGAATAATTACATCGTTCTGCAGCTGACAGATCTGTCCGTACAGACCTTCCAGGCAAGGCTGCGTCAGCGTATCGCTCACCGCTCCCCGGGCCATGACTTCTCCCTCCTTCAGGATCAGCACCTGGTCGCAGAACCATTTCACATGATTGGGATCGTGGGTACAGGCCAGAATCAGCTTTCCCTTTGCTGCCAATGTCCGCAGGATCTCAAAAACCTTCATCTGATTTTTGAAATCCAGGGCCGAGGTGGGCTCATCCAGAATCAGCACCGGTGTATCCTGGGCCAGAGCCCGGGCCATGAGAACCAGCTGTCTCTGCCCTCCGGACAACTGGGTATAAGGTCTGTCAGACAGCTCGGTGATCCCGATTTCTTCCATGGCTCTCCAGGCCATTTCCCGGTCTTCCCCTTTCGGCCCCCGGATTCCACCCAGATAGGGCGTCCGTCCCATCAGAACTACTTCCTCCACCGTAAACGGAAAAGACAGTCTGTGTTCCTGGGGAACGCAGGCAATCAGACGGCTTCGTTCCTGACAGCTCATGCTGTTCACCGCCCGGTTCTGTACCAGAATGCTGCCCCTTTCCGGTTTCAGAATACCGGAACAGCACTTTAACAGTGTACTCTTTCCGGAACCGTTTGGCCCGAAGATTCCGTAGACTCCGGCTCCCCGGAAGTCCGCCTGAATCCCCTTTAATATTTTCTTTTTCTCATAGGAAAATTCCACATCCTGTATGTAAAATTCCACTCTTTTTTCTTCTGTTTTCATTCAAAATACACCTTCCTGTTCTGCCTGAGCAGATAAATCAGATAGGGCGCTCCCAGAATGGAGGTCACGATACTCACCGGAAGCTCCCCCATCATCAGAGTGCGGGCCAGCGTATCGCAAAGTACCAGAAAGCTTCCTCCCAGCAAAGCGGAAAAAGGAATCATATACCGGTGATCCGGTCCAATCAGCATCCGGGCTCCATGGGGAATCATCAGACCCACCCAGGAAATAATTCCGGCTTCTGCCACACAGGACGCCGTCAGAAACGTGGCGGAAGCAATCAGAAGCAGCTTCAGCCTGCCCGCATGAATTCCCAGAGTCCGGCACTCCTGCTCCCCCATGGCCAGCACATTCAGCTTCCAGCCATAGCCGCACGTAAGGATCAGGCCCAAAACCGCAATCGCGGTCAGGCGCAGGGCCCCCTTCCACTCTGAGGTATAAAAACCGCCCATGGTCCAGAAGGTAATCTCCCGCAGTTTGCTGTCAGAAGCCGCCACCTTCAGAAAGTTCAGAAGCGCTGTAAACACAGAGGATATGATCATGCCGGACAGAATCAGCCGTACTACCGGTATCTCCTCTTTTTCAAATGCAAAGCCGTAGGCCAGTGCCATGGCAAGCATGGCAAACAGGAAAGCCGCTGCCCCTTTGGAAATAAAAGTCCAGGAAAATACAATGCAGGCCGCGGCTCCAAAGGCAGCCCCGGAGGACACGCCCAGCACATAGGGTTCCACCAGAGGATTGCGGAAGATTCCCTGAAACACGGCTCCCGACACACTGAGCAGAACCCCCGTCATCGCCGCCGTCAGTACTCTGGGAAGCCGGATCTTCCAGACAATGGTATCCACATTGGAATCCGGATAAACTGTTCCCCTCAGATGAGCCCCTATCACCTGTCCTATCTCCCGTATCCGGACCGGATAGTTTCCGAAGTGAACCGCCAGAATCATCATGAGTAAAAACACCATCATGCCGGCCAGCAGGCAGATTCTTTTTCGTCTCATGCTTCTTCCTCCCGTTCCGGGACATTCCAGGACAGCTTCGCGTAATGGGTTAAATCCCGGTAATACCAGAGATTGCCCTGTTTCTTCAGGCGTCTTTCCAGATACCGTTCCAGTATGGGAAGCTCTGCGTCTGTTATCTTATACCGCTTCTGCATATCTTCCACTGCCGCCCGGAAAGAATCATATTCTCTGTCAAAGGACGTATCCGTAAGCATCGTGATATCCGCATAAATCCCCATATCGTACAGGATCTGATAAAGGGTATCTATCTTTCTTCCTACTTTTTCCCCACTGTCTTTTCCAGGCTCACAGGACAGCAGCCTCTGATCCCGTTCCCAGGAGGTCTCTCCCGCGAACCAGTACAGTTCTACCCTTCCTCTGGAATGCCGGTTCATTTTCCGGACTGCCGCCCCGAAATCTTCCATATACAGGGAATAGGACGCCACGATTCTGTCATAATCCTCCAGTTCCTCTTCCGGAACCTCCTCCCAGGTATAAGGCAGAATCTTAACGCCCTGCAGGTTATCCTCCTCCAGATGCTGCCGGAGCAGCCTGCGCATTTCTCCGGAAGGTTCCACTGCCGTCACCCGGCACCCAAGCCGGGCCAACGGGAGCGCAAGCACTCCCGGGCCGCTTCCGATATCCAATACCTTCGTCCCGGTAGCAAGGTTCATGGACTCTGCACGGGCTATCCCGTCCTTTCGGATTTTTTCTGACCGGTCATAAGCCTCTGACGCTTCCCGGCTGTCATATTGATTTCCCATGTTTCTTTAAAAGCCCCGGCTGTCCATCCAGTCCAGCTGCTGGATCTCTTTGAGCCGCTGCGCTTCTTCCTCCGTCACCTGATACAGTTCTCTGTGATACTCATTCAGCCATTTTCCTACTTCTATATCCTGAAATTGGTCCGGATAAGCTGACTTGGCCGCTATCAGAAGAATCGTAGGGAACTCCAGACGGAAGTCACCCCACCAGGTCAGGAGGCCGATGGAAGTCACACGCCCGTTCTTCACAGCACTGACGCCCCGCAGATTCTCATAGGCCGGATCTGTATTCAAGATGTCGGGATTGGGACGCACGGAATTGGTACAAAGAATCATTACCTCCGGATCCAGGGTCAGGATCTGTTCTGCGGACATGGTAGACCGGGACGGCTCCTCATAGACGTTTCGGATATTCGCGTACTCGCCGGCAAACTTGGCATCTCCGAAATTATCTCCCCAGACCACGCCCACGCCGTCGTCATTCCGCAGTCCGATGTACATGACGGAAGGCCTGTCCTCTTCCAGAATCTCTGCGGTCCGTTCCTGCACCATCGCCACCTGTTCCTGCATATAAGCCGTGATCTCCTGAGCCCGCTCCTCTTTTCCAAATACCTGTCCAAGCACCCTGATTCCCTCATATTGCTGTTCCAGGGAAGGCTCCTCATAGCAGCCCGGTCCATTGATCACTACCAGCGGCAACCCCAGATCCTCTTCAATCTTGGAAATAGCGTCAGCCGTGATCTCGCTGTCCTTAATATACTCGCTGTTCCGCAAAATCACCAGATCCGGATTGGCTCCCGCCAGGGTCTCAAAATCCACAGCGTCCGTAGGATATCCGATGATGGGCAGTTCCATAATCTCCGGGAACAGATAGAGGCTGTCCCGTTCCTCCGGATCGCCTGCTTCGGTGATCAGGCCTCCGGTGGCGCAGATTCTGTCTGTAACGCCCAAAGCTCTCATAGTCTGCACAAGGAAGCCCTTATCCAGAATCGCTACCCGTTCCGGGTCCTGTGGAATCTCTACTTCCTTTCCTCTCATATCGGTGATGGTTTTCGTATCCCCGCTCTCCACGGTCTCTTCGACCACTTCCGTGACTGTCTCCGGTGTTTCCTGTTTCTGTGCTCCGCAGCCTGCTATAGCGGAAATGAATACGCACAGGCTCAGGAACAATGCTGTTTTTCTCATGGTGTTCCTCCCTCTCTTTTTCAATACCTCCATTATAAAAGACAGACCTTTCCGCACCAAGCCCCGGAGGGGGTTCTCAGTCATCCCTCTTTTTCCTGCGGTTCCATTCCTTTTTGGAAAAGATACCTCTCCGTCACTTTTTCCAGACACCAGCAGATATCCGCCGCCTCCACCTCTTCCGCTGCCTCTACAGGATAGACCTTCATGACCTGGCCGTTCAAATAATAACGGACGCTGCCCACCACAGTGCCTGGCACAAGAGGAGCGGACAGCTCCGACGGCAGAACTGTCTTCACCTGCAATGTGTCCGCGTCAGACAAAAGCAGTGCGGCACCCGGGTCACATTTCGACAGGCGCACCGCTGTATACACGTCTTTCGTCAGATCCCCATTTTCCGGAGCCGCGTTTTTTACCGGAATTTCCGGAAAAACCGGTTCCTGCCAGACTTTCCGGTACGTATAATTCTCCAGGCCATAACTCATAAGCTTCCGGGTATCGCTCCATTTGTAGCTGCGGTTGTTGGGCCAGCCGCAGGCCAGAAGCGCCACGATAAAGGTCCGTTTCTCCTGCCGCAGAGCCCCCACATAGCAGTACCCCGCATTCCCCGTAAAGCCGGTCTTGCCGGTCAGAGCGCCTTCCATCATATGCAGAAACGCATTTTTATTGCCGACTGTGAAGGTTCTTACGCCCTCCACATCGCTGAAGCTATACGCCCCCGTCCGGGTAATCTTCAAAAACTCCTCCCGTTTCGGAGACTGCATAATACAGTACCGCAGAATCCTGGCCAAATCGAAAGCTGTCGTAGAATGCACGCCCCCGCTATCCTCCGCATCCAGCCCGTTCGGCGTAATAAAATACGTATCGTAACACCCAATATCCCGCGCCTTCGCATTCATCAGCACTGCAAAAGCCGGAACCGTACCCGCCACATGCTCCGCAATCGCCACCGCACTGTCATTATGCGACTCCAGCATCATAGAATACAGAAGATCTCCAAGGCGATAGTGTTCGCCGGCTCGCAGATGAAGCTGCACGTCCGGCATAGAAGCCGCGTAATCCGAAACGGTGACTATGTCATCCGGATTCGCATTCTCCAGCGCCACAATCAATGTCATAATCTTCGTCGTGCTGGCCATAGGCCGCTGATGCTCCGCATCCTTCGCATACAGGACGCGGCCCGTATCCGCGTCAATCAAAACCGCCGATTGCGCATAAAGACTAAAGTCGTCAGACACGCCGCCAGGCGCAGCGTACGTCCTCATCGACGTTCCGACTATATTCATCGTAATAAAAATCAGGAGCAGATATGTACGGACTTTTTTCATAACAAAAGGACATCCCACGGTACATTTTCGTATTATACTATTCAAGCCCGCAAGACATTATTCAGGTAATCGAAAGGGGGCAGCACAAATTTTCCTAAGGAGAGGCTAAGTCGCCTCGAACGTGGAAAATTTGCGCTGCCCCCTTTCGGAGCCCGTATTTTAAACTTCCAAAGCCTTATAACTACTGGACAGGAACATAATATACAGAATGCTGGCCACCAACGACAACAGCGTAGTCACAAACCCGCCGACAGCCGCCACAGCCGTCCCCAGCAAAGGAATCACCGCCAGAATCGTCAGAACGATATCCGCCACATAGCATCCCAGGTTAATCTTCCATACAGACCGTCCCTTATCTGCCACAACCCGCTGGTTCAGCTGATCCATCACCTCTGCCACCGACAGGCAGACCGCCCGGACAACCATAAGCGCCAGAATATCATTTACAACAGAGAAAACCGTAGCAAAAACTCCCGTGCCAGCCAGATTACCGATTACACCTACGACCATCTGCACAATGGTAAGTGTAAAGGCTGTTTTGCAGCCTTCGATGTCTTTTCCTGCGCTGTTCAGTCCGATCAGGGACATAATTGTAAATGCAAATACTCCGATCAGTCCGATTATTCCGATGAATGGAATCATCATAAGTACCACGCAGATAATAGAACCCACCTGAGCAGTGAACATTTTTTTGAGGCCGGATGCTGCATTTTCGTAACCATACATGGATAACTCCCCCTTTTTGTCATTTGATTTGAGTATATCACTTTTTTCGATTCTTTTCTACAAGGTGTTCGGGTAAATTTACTGTAGGAAATTAATAGACAGAGCATCCTTGAGATATGTTTCAGAATCAAAGTTTTCTCCAT
>NZ_CAXTKW010000010.1:0-159523 GCF_964245105.1 Candidatus Dorea massiliensis AP6
GAAAATTCATTCTGCAAGGCAATGTCAAAGCTGTATGCAAGCTGGGCGTTCTTTCCACGCTCGGCTTTTTCCACGGCATTCCACAAGGTCTGACCTCCTTTTTTGAAAAATGGGGATAAAAAAAGACCGTCAACTTTTCGCATAGTGCGACCAGTCAACGGTCTGATTTTTGGTATTCGGTTTTTGTGTTCAGTTCGGCAAACTGGAAAATGTTAACTAATCTGTGCCTTGATTTTTATCCCTATCTGACCTAATTGATCTTGAGCTACTTGCAAAAATTTCTGGCAGCTATCTGTTATGTCATACTTGAAATGGATTTCTATCATAGCCATCTTAAAATCAGCATTGGGGTATATTTCATCGTACTGTTTGCTTTCGATAAAAGCCACATACGCATTGATTTTATCTTGTAAAATCTTCAAGTGTTCAAACTCATTGTCCCAATTCAAATGGTCGGTAATAAGGAGTACCAAACAAGCATTTTCTTTATCGTTTGCAATTGCGTCAATCTGACTTGCGTTATCAACAGCCACAATATCTCTCCTTTACAGTTCTTTATAAAGGCAACTCGATAAATATGTATTTGTGTCAGTCCCAATGTTTGAAATCATATCCATATTTGACCACAATATTTTTCTTTTCACCCGATGTTTTGATTTTCCAATATATAATCTACAATTTCTTGAATTGTTGCTTCTTTGTCAAGACCATACTCTTCCGGTACAAATATAACTTCAGAAGCTCCTTCATATCCCATCAAATCGTCTATTTCGTCAAAAAAATCATGTATAACATTTTCTTTCACTCTTTTCCCTGTTTCTTTGTCTATACCATGATTTTTAAAAATCCCAACAATTCTTTCTACTTCTTTTCTTGTCATCATTACGCCTCCAAAATATGTTAAATCGTTATATCATGATGCTCCATCGATTTTCCTCCCGTAAGTCCCGATTTGTTTGTTCCATAAAATTCATTTTAGTCGCTTTCAAACTTGCTGGCGGCGAACAGCATTTTATGCTGTTTGCGGACGGCAAGTCCACAGGGGATAGCCGCATTAGCGGCGCAAGGGGGTGTAGCCACCTTGACGGAACGAAGTGACGCAACATTCTCGGTCATGCAGTTTTCTTCTGCTGACCGGGAATGAAGCTCCGCAGGACGCACTACTCTCGATAGGAGAGTATAGAAGTGCGCCCTTTAGTTCCTAAAGGGATTTTATCAGTTCGACAAACTTGAAGTTTTTTTTCTGCAACCCACCAATCAATTTTAACCGTATCGGCAGAGCAGTTCCCTGCTTATTTACTGGTTCTGCAATTCTCCATTTATATAACAGTCTTTAAAGGTATTGTTTCTGCGTACCGGTTCTCCTCCTATGTCAATATTCTGAATATTACTAACCTCTACCTGCTGAAATGTATTCTTAATAATCGCCACATTTAGATTGATATTTTCAAATTTACTCTTGGTAAACTGCACAGCAAATATCATGTTCATAATACACTCTAAGTTGTTTCCTGTACAATTCGTCACAGTCCCACCTTGCAGGGTTAAATCCGCAAGAAGATTTATGTCAGAAAAAGTACATTCTTCAAATGTACAATCTGTAATTTCAGACTGTTCCTCATAGCCGGATATTTTTAAATCATGCATAGTACATTTTGAAAAACTGCTGTCTGATATTATCAGATATAAATTTTCTAATGTTCCCTTAAAAACGGTATTGATAAATTGACAGTTTTCAAATTCAATCAAATCTACCTGATTATCTATAAACTGAACATTTCGAAAGGTACAATTTTGAAATGTCATACGATGACACTTTATATTATCCAATACCACATCTTCAAAAATCTCACCATCTAAGTCACAACAATCACTTCTCGCCGGATAGTATGAGGTGTTTACAACATCATTGTTTATTTCCCTTAAAATTCCTTCTTTGTTCATAATAATATTTACCCCCTCAAATCCCGATTTGTTGCTCAATTTCGTATTCAAATTATACCATAAAACTTGTGAACAAGTCTACCGCAGCTTTGGACTATATGAGAAAAGTCCGAACAGTTTTCTGCCCGGACTTCCTCGCTCAATCGTATATCAATTCCGCTTTCACGACTTCCTCTGCCTGTACCTTGCAAGCGTTCATCTGCCGCACCCATTCCATTTGGTTTTCAGCTTTCAGTTGCTCGGTCACGCCGTTTTGCTCTGCCAGTGACCGCACGATCAGCTCCATGCGGCTTCGTGCCGCTTCGTCAATCTCGGCGCAATGCTCAAAGAGCTTGTCGGATAGCGCCAGCTCATTGAACAGTATCGGGCGGTGCATTTCCAAATACGCTTTGCGAAGTCTGCCGTAGTGTCCGATGGGCTTGGTCTTGCGGATAATGATGTTCGGGATAAGATAATCGCCGTTCCGTGTGTAAGTGATATTCATGCTGTTTGTACTCCTTTCATCGGCTCTCTCTGCGGTAAACTGCTGACGGGAACGAACACGCCCTTTGCAATGTCCTCTGCACGAATGGCGGCTTTCTTGGCTTCGATTTCTGCTTTTTTTCTCCCCTTGATTTTGTCCTCGTATCGCTTCTGCGCTCCGCTGGCTTTCCGCTTCAAGTAGTTCTGATGAAGCCTGTCCTTGCGTTCCTCACGCTTGCGGATTTCCTCTAATTCCTCCGGGGTAAGCTCCGCTTCTCCAAACGCCGGGGGAACGAATCGCCCAACAAAATTGAAGTAAATCTCGACCTCCTGTGTGGTCTGTATACTGCCCTTGCGGTCACGCTCATGCACAAGGATTTTCTCGATAAACTCGTTGAGCATGGCAATGGTCAGCTTGTCGAAGTTCTCATATTTGTCAATCAGAGCGATAAAACGGTCAGCGTCCTTTTCGTGCTTCTCATAGCTCTTGACAGCCTTTTCCAGAACAGAGATTTCAGCGGTAAGCTCGGACTGTTCCTTTTCGTATTGAGCGTCCAGAGTGGCGTATCTGCTGTCGGACAGCTTGCCTAAAATGTTGTCCTCATAGATTTTGCAGAGCAGGACTTCCAGCTCGGAAACTCTCTGCTTTGCTGTGGCAAGGCGTGTACGCTGTTTCCTGACCTCTGTGGTCTGCTGGCTGGACTGCGCTTCCTGCACCACACGGACAAACTCGGCTCGGTCATGCTTGGCATACTCGGCAATGGCTTTCAGCATTTCAGAGACAAGGGACAGTACCACATCTTCATTGATACGGTGCTGTGTCGTGCAGAGCTTTCCAACTGGGACTTTGCTGTATTGGGAACAGGTATATTGAGAAATACGCTTGCCGTTGTTGGTACGGTGGACATACATCTTGCCGCCGCAATCGGCACAATAAAGCAAGCCTGTGAGGGGAGCCGCTTCGCCCCAGCCGTCCGGGTAGCGTCTGACATTCCCACGGATTTTCTGCACAAGGTCAAAGGTCTGCTGGTCAATGATAGCTTCATGGGTATTCTCGAAAATCGTCCATTCGTCCTCCGGGACATAATGGCTTTTCTTGTCCTTGAAGTGCTTTCGGGTCTTGAAATTGATGGTGTGTCCCAGATACTCACGCTTTTCAAGAATGTTGCAGATAGTGGAAGAACCCCAGCCGTACACATCTTTGAAAGTCTTGTTTTTGTTCACGCCCTCGCCGTGTTGGGCAAGGTAAGCAGACGGAATAAGCACCTTTTCCGATTTCAGTTTGCTGGCGATCTGATACGGACCGTAACCCTCAATCGTCATGGCAAAGATGCGCTTGACCACCCCTGCGGCTTCGGGGTCAACCAACCATTGGTCTCTGGCTTCGTTCCAGAGATAGCCGTAAATGACCGTGCCTGTGAGGTGCTTGCCGGACTTGCCTTTTGACTGGAAAGTGGAACGGATTTTACGGCTGGTGTCTCTGGCGTAATACTCGTTCATAATGTTGCGGAAAGGGGTAAAATCATCGTCCCCTCTGGCACTGTCCACGCCGTCATTGATGGCGATAAGGCGAACGCCACGCTGACGCAGGATTTCCATAATCTGACCAACTTTCAGATAGTCACGACCCATGCGGCTCATGTCCTTGATACACAGATACTCCACATTCCCGGCTTCAACCTCTTTCATCATTGCCAAAAATCCGGGACGGTCAAAAGATGAGGTTAGATAACGATACTTTTTGAAACACAGTAAAATCAAGGTTTTTCGGACAACGGACAAGCATGGTTTGTACTACAACTAAATATTGCACCGCACAAGCGGCGTTTCCCACTTCCACACGGAAGAACAGGAACGCCGCTTTTTTCATGCCCTTTGTTACGCAGTAGGGGCAGAAAAAGCCTTGCTACAAGCGGCTTTGCGGGCGTGTTTTTCGTGCGGTAAGGGATTTATACCTTTTCCCTCAAAATCGCTGTTCTACTGCGTAACAAATCCAAAGCAAAGGAGTGATGAAGCTATGGCAGTTTTCCGTGTGGAACGCAACACAGGCTACACCGTAATGAGCAACCACCACTTACGCAATAAGGAGCTTTCCTTAAAGGCAAAGGGGCTGTTATCTCAAATGCTGTCCTTGCCAGAGGATTGGGACTACACCCTTTCGGGGCTGTCCTACATCAACCGGGAAAGTATCGACGCTATCCGTACCGCCGTTTGGGAGCTTGAAAAAGCCGGATATATCACAAGGCGGCAGGGACGCGACGAGAAAGGCAAAATGACCGCTATCGAGTACACCATTTACGAACAGCCGCAGCCGCCGGAATTGGATTGCCCGGTATTGGAAAATCCAACAGCGGATAACCCGATATTGGAAAATCCGACAACGGATAATCCGACGTCGGAAAATCCAATGCAATTAAATAAAGATATATCAAGAACTAACTTACCAAAAAAAGAAAAATCAAATACTGATTTATCAATTACCCATTCCATTCCTATCCATTCCCTAAATCCCTTGCCTTATGGCGAGGACGAAGCGGCACAGCCGCCGGAACGGAAAAGAGCGGAAAGGAACGACGCTTACAGAGTGTATGAGGAAATCATCAAGGACAATATCGAGTATGACATTCTCTTGCAGGATATGAAGTTTGACCATGACCGTCTGAATGAGATTGTTGACATTATCCTTGAAACGGTCTGTACGTCAAGAAAGAAAATCCGTATTGCCGGGGACGATTACCCCGCAGAGCTTGTGAAGTCAAAGTTTATGAAGCTCAGCAGCGAACATATCCGCTTTGTGCTTGACTGTATGCAGGAGAACACCACCAAAATCCGCAACATCAAGCAGTACCTAAAGGCGGTACTTTTCAATGCCCCGTCTACCATTGACAGCTACTATACTTCCCTTGTGGCTCACGATATGGCAAGCGGCGCACTTGCACCGAGAAAGCCGAAGTACGGCGACCCGGACTATTACACCTACAATGAGGGCGAAAGCCTGTAAACGAAAAAAGGAGGATTTACCACATGGCACAGAAAACAGGAGCTTTGATTTTTGACGAAACCGCTGACCGCTACGACATTCGCTTTGACATTGCCGACTATTACGGCGGTCTGCATTGCGGCGAGTGCATGGACGTATTCACAGGCGGCAAATGGAAGCCTACCCGCATTGAATACGGGGACAACTGGTATCTTGTGGGTATCCGCGCCGAGGATTTGAACGGGCTGCGGGTACGGATTTAACGGGGCGACGTGAAGAACGGACGCCCTTTTTTCGCACTCAAAAACGGCGTACCACCTTAACACTATCACTACCGGGAAAGGAGGACGGTAAACATTGCAAGACGAAATCAACGAAAAAGTGGTTGCGCTCTCTGTCAAGGGAGCAAAGCTGACTGCTGAAATGCTACAAAAGGCAATCAAAGCCATGCTTGCACAGGCAAAAAAGCAGCAGGAAAAACAGCTCCACGGGAAGCAGACCCTAAAGCAGCTTGCGAAGCAGAACGCGGGGCTATCCAACATTGAGATAACCGAGGGCAATATCAAAGCCTTTGAGCAGACGGCGAAAAAATACGGTATCGACTTTGCCTTAAAGAAAGACAGCACCGAAACGCCGCCCCGTTATCTCGTCTTTTTCAAGGGGCGGGACGCGGACGCTCTGACCGCAGCCTTTAAGGAGTTTTCCGCAAAGAAGCTGACACAGGAGCAAAAGCCCTCTATCCGAAAGGCACTTGCCACATTCCGGGAAGCAGCAAAGCAGCTTAACGCGAACCGTCAAAAGACAAAACACAAGGACAGGGAGGTGTCGCTATGAAGCCGAATATCAAGAAGCTGCTTATCCTAAACGCCCCCTATCTGCTCTTTGTGTATCTCTTTGATAAAGTCGGACAGGCGGTGCGGCTCTCTCCGGGGGCTGACCTCTCCGGCAAGCTGCTTTCCATTGGCAGCGGCTTTTCTGCCGCCTTTTCAAATGCCCTGCCGAGTTTTGCCCCTATGGATTTGCTTATCGGCATTGTCGGGGCTGTCGTTATCCGGCTTGCGGTCTATGTGAAAGGCAAGAACGCAAAGAAATACCGTAATCTTAACAGAAATGGATATTTCAAAGGAGGAGTATTTGACGATAAAATCTGCTTTTGAAGAAGCGGATGTTATTTATTTTACTGGTGGTAATTCATTTTTTCTGATTGACCAATTACGAAAAACGGGTATTGATGAGTTGCTGAAGAAAGAAATTATGAATGGAAAACTGATGATTGGTGAGTCGGCTGGGGCAATTATATGTTCTCCTACAATTACATATATTGAACAAATGGATAAGAAACCAGAAGATTATTCACAAGAAGATGATAAGGGACTCAGTTTTGTTGATTATTATATCCTCCCACATTATCTTACCGCACCATTTAAGAAAGTTACTGAAAAGATATTAGCTGAGTTTTCAGATTTGAACATTTGCCCAATTAGCAATCATCAGGCAATTATTGTGAATGATGAATCTTCAAAGGTGATTTGTACTAATTAGTTTACAAATTCCAGTTGATATTTCACATATTTTAGGAAATTTAATAACTGTTATATTTAATTATCAAATTCTTCGCAAACCCTTGAAAATACTAAGTTTGTAGCAAGTGAGCTTTCCCTTACTCTTTCCCTTGTGTTATATTCTCACATTGGTTTTCATGAACCTTAATATGGGAAAAAATAAGGGAAAGAAAATTTCATAACACAGTATAACAATAACGACATGGTGAACTGATTGAAATGTTTTCGATATTTAACTCTATAACTGATTATTAAAAGAAAATGGAGATAAGATACGATGAGAACAATTTATGCAGAATACAACATAAATCACGATAGTATTGATGTTTACACAAGTGCCGGATATATGCTTCGCATTGATTGCTGGAAAGCTGAAAAAAATCTAAAAACCACATACGGATCAGAATGTGCGCTTACTTCATTGGCTGTGGATGAGCCTTTGGAATATGCAAGATTATATCTTGAGGGTAATTTACAGATGTGGGTAGATGCAGAAGACTCACTAGAGTTATAATCCTTATCCATATAAATAATATGCAAATATATATCCCATCAATATAGCGAATATACTGAAATAAAAGTATCTTTATAATCAATTTTAACCAAAAGAATATGTTCTTAGAGGAGGTGTCTCCCGAAAGAACATATTCTTCTATTATGGGTAATTATAAATATAGAACATGCTTTTCTTGTGCTACAATTTCTTCACTATGAGTTACAACAATAACTGTTTTTCCCTGTTCACTTAACTCATGCAATATATTCATAACAATCTCACTATTTTTTTTGTCTAAGGAACCAGTTGGTTCGTCTGCTAATACAATCGAACATTTCTTTAGCATTAAACGAGCTAACGCAACTCTCTGCTGTTCGCCACCAGATAATTGATAGACTTTTTTGTTAATTACTTTCTGTAAACCAACTTTTTCAAGAGCTTCATTTATTGAAATATCCGTTCTACCTGATTTTTTTATTATTTCTAGATTTTCTTTTACTGTTTTGTTTTCCAAAAGGGCAAAATTTTGAAATAAAAATCCAACAACTTCTTTGAAATATTTCTGCTTTTTTCCTTTTTTTGCCACATCAAAACCATTCACAATAATAGAACCTTTGTCAGGAGTTTCAATACCTCCAATCATATTAAGTAAAGTACTTTTTCCGCATCCACTTTCGCCACTAATTACCAAAAAACGGCTATCTGGAATTTCCAAATGAAAATTTTTGAACAAAATTTTATCATTATATGCTTTGCATAGATTTTCAATTGTTATCATAAGCAACCTCCTTTTAATGATTTCGGTATGTTTGTTTTTTCAACAATTGTGATATTAAAGAAAATAATTGTAAATTCTATTAGTGCCATAAATGAACTAACAAGAATGCTAATTCCTACTTCAGTCTGTACCGATAATAAAGAATAGATAAGCATACCTACTAATATCACAAAATTTTCCACTACAATCATTTTAAGAAGTGTTTTGTGCCGTTCAAATAAACTATATCCAAAGATTTTCATCAAGGAAATTTTCATTGCATTTTCTCGGAACTCTAGTCTACTTACTGTAACAATAATCATAATATTTAAAAGCAATACAATCGTACAAAGAGAACTTAAAAATCCCACGAGTTTTATTAAAAATGTGTGATTATATAAATACTGTTCATGTACGTTTGTAATTACTAGCTGATAATTTCCAAGCATATCTTCATACTTTTTGCTGATATTTCTTAGCTGTTTTTCATCACATTGAAATAAAACTGCTCCTGCTTTATAGCTTTCAAGATACCCACCATTGACTGCTAAATCTTTGTTTGCCTGATAAATAATTATCGGATTTTTGCTTTTTTCGATACCATTTATTCTACTTGTATCTAAATAGGAAAAGTATTCTGTTTCGCTATACTCTATGTACTGAATATTTAATTGTTGTAAATTATCATGATTTAAAACGTGGCTCAAGGAGTCATAGGCTAATTGCTTGTTTTTAGCAAAATATCTATTCTTTGGAATGAAAATAATCAAATCAGAAGATTCATTCTCTACTGCATTTATCTGCTTCGTAAAACCTTGTAACATATCTTTTGCATGATTATTTACATATATCACATCATTTTTATCATTTAAAATATTCAAGCATATTACAGGCTTTAATGTGTTATATTCATTCTTGTATAGTTTATTCCAAAAAGCTTCTTCTTTTTCAGCATTAAAATCAGTAGTCTTTACGGTAAAATAATTTGCATCATAATATTCTTCTAACAAATGTTCATTTGTAAATAGGTTATTATGAATACTACTAATATTAGTGGTAATTGTAAAAACAGCGGCTACCCCTGCTATAAATTTTAACGAATAAATTAAAAAATCCACTCCTCTTTTGTGTGTTGCATTTGCGAATGCCTTTCTAATATCAAAAAAGCAAAAAGAACAATATGGAATAGTGGAAAGAATAATTCCAATGGAATATAAAATTGTGACGAGTCTATTCTCATATGCTCCCGATATATAATTTGACAGCAATATTTTTGCAACAATAAATAATGCAATGTCAAAAGTTACATCGAATAAAGCAGCCTTAAATGCTATGAAACCAGCACTTTCTCCTAAGGAAACTCGTACAACAACCTCTTTTTTTCGCCTAACCACTTCAATTACATTTAGAACAATCATCAATGCAATAATCATACCCCATATAATAAAAATCATGTCCTTTTCCGTAGAATTCCAATATTCTGGATAAGTTAAGCTATATTTTTCTGATAATTTCTGATATGCAGAGATAATATTGTCCTCATTTCCTATGTATGAGATAAAGTTTTCATAACCCACAGAGGTACTTTGCAATTCTGAGAGATTATGAAATTTTACTTTCGTAATTCCGGAAACTAAAGCGGTATATTCTGATTCTTCTATGTTTGCAGTATTTTTTAATGTTTGTCTGATTACTTTATCATCGCCATAAATATGAAGTGTTGAAAGGTATTTATTATTGATTTCATTGTACTGAGAAAAAATATGTACATCATTCTCCGTTGCAGTTTCTGATACATCTTTCAGAAACTGCGACATATCTTCACTAGCAACTTCATAGCGTGATGACGTAAAATATGCTGTAGAAAAGTTCCAAAGCTGATCTTGAAATATTTCAGATTGCATAAGTATTCCAAAAATCAGGAAACAAAACAAACATAAGTTTTTAATTGCTTTCATTTATTTCAACCCCAGATTCCATACTTTATTTGCTTTTTCAAATATCGTAGTCAATATTGTGCTATTTTCATCAACAATCCATTGATCTTCTTGATCTTCAGCTTTTTTGCTACTTGACAACATAATTTGAGTATTCAAATCCTTATAGTCATTAAATAGCACGCCTTGACTTATTCCTTGGTGAAATGGTTTTATCCAAATAATTAGTGCATATCGAACATCTGACTCAGCTATCGCAAGATTTCCATTCCAAAGCAAATAATCAGGGACAGACACACTATACTGGAATCCATCTTTATCTGTGTAAATTTTTACTCCAGATTCTTCTATTTCAGGGAAGTCTTTCTGAAATTCGTTATATGGTTTATAACTCCCGAAGTACCAAAATAAATTATAGCAACAGAACAAAATAACCAAAACAATTCCTATATATTTTATTTTTTTCTTCATTTATATACACTCCACAAAAAAGAGTGGTTGGAATTCCAACCACTCAGCCATTATCCCGAACCTTTGTTTAGTAGCTATTACCGTAGGTAATACTATTTCCTTTATGAGCAACCTCAATTTTAGACCAATTACCTTTACCAACATTTGAACCCGAAAAAGAACCATTTCCATTCTTGACATATGCGTAATGATCTTTAGTTGAATGATATGCGTGTGCATAATCTTCATTAATAGCAAGAGTATTATAACCATAAGTCAAAACACCTTTTCCGTCATCAGATGTAGTGCTCAATTCCCACTTTTTATCAAATGTCTTATTCCCGTTTGTAACAGAAAATGCCATTACTGGAATTGATGAAGAAATTAACATTGCACTAATAGCTACCCCTACAATCACTTTCTTTGCTCTCATAAGTTTTACATCCTTTGATCTGCTGTATTTCTATTTATATTTTATCAAATATTTTGTATCAAGTCAATCAGTATCTTGACTTATATAGCGTCGAATTGTAAGATATATTCCTTGTAAAATTAACCAAAAGAACAACAGATTTATTGATAATGCTTTTTTAATTACTTCTCCAAAATAAATGATGACAGCCGCACTTGTCAGTATCATCAGTAGGGTAATAACATCCCAACAGTTTTTCTTATATAATTCTATAACCTTTATTTCTATCAGTATTGCCAGTATCCCTGTCCCTGCCACACATATTCCAACAACCAATATCATCAATAACCAATATATGATTCCGGCTATAATCTCATTTGGAATTTTTGTGCTGATTTGTGCCACAGATTGCCCGGCATCAATCGTCCAACCGATAAAAGTTTGTATGAATGATGCTGCATCATGGAAGAATGATTTGCAATCGGAAAGGAACACATCTGACTGTACTGCCTGAAAAAGAGTGGTTGTCAGCGAATACCATGCAAGAAGGAACAAGGTTGTTTGGAACATTACCGTTTTTGCTTTATATTGTCCTGCAAGTTGCTCTTTTTGTGTTTCGTATCTTGCTTTTGCATTCTGATAGGCTGTCCGGTCACAGGCTTCGCATTTTTTATAGAGTACCGGCTTTTCTACCGGTATCTCTACGATTTTCTGATGTGTCCGGGCATAATCCCGTTGTTGTGTTAAGCATCGTATTTTATCTTGACATTCCTCTATCGTGACGTTTGCGCTTCGCAGCTTCTCTTTCTCGCTCCGCAATGCTCTGTCTGCCAGCTTCAAGTCGTTCTTTAATGCTTGAATATTCCCGGCTCTGTTCTCTTTGTTTAATTTCTCGTTCAAGGTCAGAGATTCGTTGAGCTGCGTCTTCAGTTCCACGATAAGCTGGTCTTTCTGTTCCAACTCTTCTTGTATCTCCTCGGTCAAGAGCAGAAGTTCTTCCAACTGTTCGGCGTTCTTTAATTCTCTGGATTCGTTCATCTATATCACGTCCTTTCTCTACCTGCTGTTCCAGTTCAGCAATTCGGTGTTCTGTTTCAGTAATAAACTGTTTTCGCTGTTCAGCTTCTGTGCCAATATCTGCCATTGCTGATTTTCGTTTTCCAAAAGTTCTATCTTCGTTTTCTGTTCTTCCATCTTGGAAAGTAGTTCCTCGGTATTTGGCAAAATGTTGAGCAGCTCGGATAACTCGCTGTTTAATTTTTGCAATTTCTGATTCTGTTCCTGCATAAGAGAGAGTTGGGTGTCCCGGTTCTGCATTTCCAGAAGCATTTCTGCCATTAAGGTCTGCTGTTCTTCGATTTGCCCAATCATGGACTCCATTAAGGGTATAATTTCCCGGCTTTCTTCTAATGTCATTTAATCGCTCCTTCCATAATGATAATGCACCTGATACTTTCCCAAAGGTGTCCAGTATCTTTTGCAATAACGTGTTTTGTTGTTTTATGATTTGATTTTCCGCTACTTTCCACGAACCTTTTATTTCCTGCCCGGCAAGAAACTTTTGTTCAATCTTTCTTGCGTCAGCACCTTCATGGATGGTAGGAATCTGGAGTTTTCCCTGCTTTTCGTAAGAACGGTGATCGACCTGATTATGCAAAGGCAGATGTTCATTACACACCTTTGCCCACTCGCTCCGCCACAGTTCACAGTTTTTTGGATTGTTCCATCCCGTAGCATCGGTCAGTACCCGTTTCCATTGCAGGCGGTTTCTTGCACCAATCTTCTGGATGGTCTGTTTTTGGATTCCTTCCAGTTCGCCTGCAAAAACTTCAAGGGGAATGCTGGTCAGACGGATATTGCCAAAACAATAGGGTTTGAATCGAATGATGAATATAATGAGATTATGTTCTTAAGGGAAATCACTCACACCATCAATGCTTTTAATGAGATGGCAGACGTTGTAAGGCTCTATTCCAAGAAACCAAAAACAGCAGAACAAAGGCTTGCAAATCTTTTATCAGAAGTCTTATACGAAGATTCCGAATCGGTATAGTAAGACAACCGGAGTTATGATATACTTACACGCACGAAGCATTTCATCAGTTCCGATTGTCTAATATCGAAAGGAGACATACGATTATGGCAAAAGGATCTGTAAGAAAAAAAGGAAAGAAATGGTACTACCGCTTCTATGTAGAGGACGCAAGCGGCAATCTTGTTCAGAAAGAATGCGTTGGAACAGAAAGCAAAAGTGAAACTGAAAAGCTGCTCCGTCAGGCAATGGATGATTATGAGAAAAAGAAATTTGTTGCCAAAGCGGAAAATCTCACAGTCGGACAGCTTTTGGATGTGTGGGCAGAGGAGGAATTAAAAACAGGTACGCTCAGCAATGGTACGGTGGAGAATTACCTCGGAACAATCCGAAATATCAAGAAACACCCATTGGCAGAACGGAAACTGAAAAATGTAACCTCTGAACATTTGCAATCCTTCTTCGATTTGCTTTCCTTCGGGGGAGTTCATCCCGACGGAAAAGAGAGAAAGGGTTACAGCAAAGATTATATCCATTCTTTTTCCGCAGTCATGCAGCAGTCCTTCCGTTTTGCAGTATTTCCAAAGCAGTATATTACGTTCAATCCCATGCAGTATATTAAACTGCGGTATCAGACGGATGAAGTGGATTTGTTTTCCGATGAGGATATGGACGGAAATGTCCAACCAATTTCACGAGAAGATTATGAAAGATTGCTTGCTTATCTGCAAAAAAAGAACCCAGCCGCAATACTTCCAATCCAGATAGCCTATTATGCCGGGCTTCGTATTGGAGAAGCCTGCGGTTTGGCATGGCAGGACGTAAATCTGGAAGAACAATGCCTTACCATAAGACGCAGCATCCGATATGATGGCTCAAAGCGCAAATATATCATCGGACCAACCAAGCGGAAAAAAGTAAGGGTTGTTGATTTTGGAGATACACTGGTAGAGATTTTCCGTAATGCCCGGAAAGAGCAGTTAAAAAATCGAATGCAGTACGGAGAACTTTATCACACGAACTACTACAAAGAGGTCAAAGAGAAAAACAGAGTGTACTACGAATATTATTGTTTAGACAGAACAGAGGAAGTCCCGACAGATTATAAAGAAATTTCTTTCGTCTGTTTAAGACCGGATGGTTGTTTGGAACTTCCAACTACTTTGGGGACTGTTTGCAGAAAGGTGGCAAAAACATTAGAGGGATTTGAAGGCTTTCATTTCCACCAGTTACGTCACACCTATACAAGCAACCTTTTAGCAAATGGAGCTGCCCCAAAAGATGTGCAGGAATTGTTGGGACACTCAGATGTCAGTACCACAATGAACGTCTATGCTCACTCCACAAGAGATGCGAAACGAAAATCAGTTCGGCTTCTTGATAAAGTGGTGGGCAATGACTAAAAAATTTCCCTTATTTCCCTTGTGATTATCTCATAAGGGCAAAAATAAGGGAAACTACATATCATTTCACTAATGGACAGGCGGGAAAGCCTATAAAATGGGGAAAGTTAGAGGAATAATTATATAAATCCCAGTTTGCCAATCTCTCCATCATCGGGCCAACCTGACCCGAACTTTCAAAACTGAATACCAGCCGCCCACCGGCGGCACCACCGAGCAGGAAATCAGAAACGGTTTCCTGCTTTTCTTTTGCCCAAAATGAGGTGGCAAACCACCACCCCATCCAATCAGCCACAGGAAGGAGGAAGCCGTTATGCCCTGTCCCCACCATGATATAAAGATCGTCCAGCGCAGCAACCGCCAGTCAGCCGTAGCCGCCGCAGCTTACCAGAGCGGCGAACGGCTGTTTTCCGAGTACGACCAGAAGCAGAAATACTATGCCGAGAAACGAGGGATCGTCCATACAGAAATCATGCTGCCGCCCCATGCCCCGCCGGAGTACGCAGACCGCAATACCTTGTGGAACGCCGCCGAAGCGATTGAGAAACAATGGAACTCCCAGCTTGCCCGGAGAATCGTGCTTGCCATACCGAGGGAAATTCCCCCGGAGCAGCACGCCGACCTGCTCCGGGACTATTGCCGGGAGTTTTTCGTTTCCAAAGGCATGATTGCCGATTTTGCCATTCACGATAAGGAGGATGGGAATCCCCACGCCCACATCCTGCTGACCATGCGGGCAATGGACGAAACTGGGAAATGGCTTTCCAAGAGCCGGAAGGTTTATGACCTTGACGAGAACGGCGAGCGTATCCGGCTCCCGTCCGGGAACTGGAAAAGCCACAAGGAGGACACTGTAGACTGGAACGACCAGAAGTATGGCGAGATGTGGCGGCAGGGCTGGGCGGCTGCCGCCAACCGCTATCTGGAAGCCAATGACCGCCCAGAACGCCTTGACCTTCGTTCCTATGAGCGGCAGGGGCTTGATAAAATCCCCACCGTCCACATGGGGCCAGCGGTCAGCCAGATGGAAAAACGAGGGATACAGACCAACATCGGCAACCTGAACCGGGACATTACCGCTGCCAACCGGCTCATGCAGTCAATCCGCCAGATGGTGTGCCACCTGAAAGGCTGGATTGCAGACCTGAAGGAGAAAAAGGCCGCCCTGCTGGAAGCCTTGCAGGAAGCGAAGGAACCCACCCTACCGGAGCTGCTGGGCAAATATCTGGATTTGCGCCGGGAGGAGCGCACCGGCTGGACGAGCAAAGGCCAGCTCAAAGGCACTGTGAACGACTTCAACAAGGTTATGGACGCCATCCGCTATCTGCGGGAAAAGGAGCTGTCCACCGTGGAGAGCCTTGACACCTATCTGGATACCGTCAGTGAGCAGGCCGTTTCCATCCGGGCAGAGATGAAGCCGAAGGAAAAGCGTATGAAGGAGATTGACACCATGCTTTCCCATATCGCTAACTTTGAAGCCCACAAGCCGGTTCATGCGGAATATGCCGCCATCCGGTTTAAGAAACCAAAGGAACAGTTTGCTGCTGCCCACCGGGACGAGCTGGACGCCTACAATGCCGCTGTCCGCTATTTCAAGGTGCATTTGGAGGGAACCAAGTACAGCACCAAGAAATTGAACGAGGAACGGACGCAGCTTGCCGGAGAGGTGGCCGAGTACAGGGAACGCCTGTCGGCGGTGCAGGAGGATGTGAAGATTCTCCGGGATGTGCGCCACTGGCTCAATCAGGTGCTTCCGTCCGAGCAATACCGCCAGACCGCCGAACCGGGCAAGAAACCGTCCATTCAGCAGGCAGTCAAAGGCCGGGCGCAGCGTATCCAGGAGGAACAGGCCGAGAAACGCCAGCAGCCCCGCACAGAGAAAAAACAGGATATGGAACTTTAACAGGCGCTTGCCATTTTCTTTTCGAGAATGACAGGCGCTTTTCTTATTTTCAGGAGGATTTAGTTGAATGTATTTGAAGCTGTCAAGCAGTCTGTTACCACCCGGCAGGCTGCCGAGCATTTCGGAATCCGGGTGGGACGAAACGGGATGTGCGTCTGTCCCTTCCACGCCGACAAAAACCCAAGCATGAAGGTTGACCGGCGCTTTCACTGTTTCGGCTGTCAGGCAGACGGGGATGTGATCGACTTTGTTTCCCGTCTGGAAGCTGTCAGCCCCAAGGAAGCCGCCCTTATGCTGGCGCAGGCGTTTTCCATCCCCTATGAGGACAAGGAGCCGCCCAGCCACAGGAAACCACCGCAGGAAACCCCGGAACAACGGTTCCGCCGCATGGAGCGGTACTGCTTCCGGGTGCTGTGCGACTATCGAAACCTGCTGTGCCGCTGGAAACGGGACTATGCCCCAAAGACACCGGATGAGGATTTCCACCCTTTGTTTGTAGAAGCCCTGCAAAAGCAGGACTATGTGGACTATCTGCTGGATGTGCTGCTCTCCCCGGACATGGAGGAACGGGCAACCCTTATCATTGACTGTGGAAAGGAAGTGAGCAATCTTGAAAGACGAATGGCAGAGCTTGCCGCCGGAGATACGGCAGGCCGCAGAACAGACCATGCAAGAAGCACCGCCGCCCCGGAGCGTTGAGGAAGTCAAAGCCATGCTGGAAAGCACCGAAAAAGGCGGCGTCCGCAACAGTATCCGCAACTGCTTGACCGTCTTTCAGAATGACCCGCTGCTTTCCGGGGCAATCGCCAAAAACCTCTTGACCGAGCGCACTGACATCATCAAGCCCATTGGCTACCACCGTACCGGCACCGCTATCACCGACACGGATATGAACTATCTGCTCCTGTATCTGGAAGAAACCTATGGGCTGACCAGCGAAAAGAAGATTGCCGCCGCCATCGGGATCGTTGCCAACGAAAATGGCTATCACCCCATCCGGGACTACCTGAACGGCCTTTCATGGGACGGAACCGAGCGTATCCGTACCTGTCTGCACCACTTTTTAGGAGCCGACAGCGACCAGTACACCTATGAAGCCCTGCGGCTGTTCCTGCTGGGAGCCATCCACCGGGCATTTCATCCTGGCTGCAAGTTTGAAGTCATGCTCTGTCTGGTGGGCGGTCAGGGAGCCGGAAAATCCACCTTTTTCCGGCTGCTGGCCGTGAAAGACGAGTGGTTTTCCGATGACCTTCGCAAGCTGGACGATGACAATGTGTACCGCAAACTGCAAGGCCACTGGATTATTGAGATGTCGGAGATGATCGCCACCGCAAACGCCAAGAGCATTGAGGAAATCAAGTCTTTTTTGAGCCGACAGAAGGAGGTCTATAAAATCCCATACGAAACCCACCCGGAGGACAGGCTGCGACAATGTGTGTTCGGGGGCACTTCCAACGCCCTTGACTTCCTTCCCCTTGACCGTTCCGGCAATCGGCGCTTTCTGCCGGTCATGGTGTACCCGGAACAGGCGGAAGTTCATATTTTGGACGATGAAGCCGCTTCCAGAGCCTACATGGAGCAGCTATGGGCGGAAGCCATGACCATTTACCGCAGCGGGGATTTTAAGCTGTCTTTCAGCCCCGAAATGGTGCGCTATCTCAAAGAACACCAGCGGGATTTCATGCCGGAGGACACCAAGGCCGGGATGATCCAAGCCTACCTTGACCGCTATACCGGCAGCATGGTGTGTTCCAAGCAGCTTTTCCGGGAAGCCCTGAACCACCCCTTTGACGAGCCGAAACAATGGGAAATCCGGGAGGTCAACGACATTATGAACCACTGTGTCACAGGCTGGCACTACTTTTCCAATCCCCGGATGTTCCCGGAATACGGCAGGCAGAAGGGCTGGGAGCGTGACAACCCGGCAACGGATACCGTGGGCGGAGCCGAAAAAATCCCGGAGGGATTTGTGGAGGTCACAGAGCAGATGGAGCTTCCTTTCTGAAAATCCCACCCCGTTGCCGACTTTGTTGCACTCCCGTTGCCGGGCTGGTTGCCGGGAAAAGCCCCGTAACTGCGGGCTTTTTCCCCTATCAGCAACCAAAGCAACAGAAAAATAAAAGAAAATATAAATTGTAACCAAACCGCCAGACAGAGATGGTTTTGAGGTTTTTTGAAGCCCGTTGCCGGACTTCGTTGCCGACCTTCTCCTTGTCTGGCTATTCTATTATGGAGGATAACTGCCTATGGCAAAAACGAAAACAGAGATTCATGTTACCACAGTTTTTGACGGCGAGCTGGACGCAGCGGATGTCTTTGTGAGCCTGATTGCCCAAAAATATGGGCAGAATACCGGCAAGAAAAATCTTGCGAAAACGCAAGATTTAGGATATAATAAAGACGAGGTTCAGAAGAACCGTGTTCCGTCTGGATTGTGCGGGTAAACGGTTATGATGAACGGATACGAATACACAGGCATGGACGCAATTCTGGCGGGCAGCTTCCGGGCGGCCATCTATTGCAGGCTTTCCAAAGACGATGACCTTGACGGGGAGAGCGCCAGTATTGCCAACCAGCGGGATATGCTGGAAAGCTACTGCGAAAAGCAGGGATGGGAGGTTGTGGCAGTCTATCAGGACGATGGCTACACGGGGCTGAATATGGAGCGTCCCGACCTGAAACGGATGTTAAAAGCCATCGAGCGCAGGCAGATAAATCTTGTGATAACAAAAGATTTATCGAGACTGGGTCGAAATTACTTGCAGACCGGCACACTGATCGAGGACTTCTTCCCCCGTCACGGCGTCCGCTATATCGCCATGAATGACGGTATCGACACCATGCGGGACAACAACGACATTGCGCCGTTCAAGAACATCCTGAACGAGATGTACAGCAAGGATATTTCCAAGAAGGTACATTCCTCGTATCTTCTGAAAGCCCAGCAAGGCCAGTTTACCGGCTGTGTGGCTCCCTTTGGGTATCGGAAAGACCCGGAGGACAAAAACCACCTGCTGGTGGACGAGGAAACCGCCCCCATTGTCCGGCAAATCTTCCTTTGGGCGCTGGAAGGACACGGCCCAAACTTCATCCGGCGCAGGCTGGAAGAACAAAAGGTGCCTTGCCCTACATGGTGGAACCGGGAACGGGGCTTCCGCAATGTCCGCACCAAATGGGAAAAGAAAGACCCGGAAAACGGGCGGTATATGTGGGACTTCTCCGTGATAAAGGACATCCTGATGAATCCCGTTTATACCGGGGCGATCGCTTCCCAAAAGAAGGACTACCGCTTCAAAATCGGCACCATTGGCGAGAAGAAGCCGCAGGACTGGATCGTGGTGGAGGAACGGCACGAACCGTTGATTGACAGCAAAAGTTTTGCCATTGTGCAGGACAAGCTGAAATCCCGCCAGCGCCCCCGGCAGGACGGGGAAACCAGCCTGTTTGCAGGGCTTATCAAGTGCGGCGAGTGCGGCAAGTCGCTGACCATCCGCACCACCCACGCCAAGCACCCGCAGCAGATTTACGCCTGTAAGACCTATGGGGCGTTCGGCAAGAACCATTGCACCCAGCACCGGGTGGAGTACGACACCCTTTACCACCTTGTCCTGAACAAAATCCGGGAGTGCGCCAAGGCTGCCCTGACCGATGGGGAAGCCATTGCCGGGAAGCTGACCAACACCTGCGAAGCCGAGCAGAAAGGCCAGCGGGAAGCGTTGGAGCGTTCCCTGACAAAAGACGAGGAACGGATTGAGGTTCTGGAAAAGATGGTGCTGCGGCTCTATGAGGACATGGTTGCCGGGCGGATCAGCGAAGCCAACTTCAATCTCATGCTGGACAAGACGCAAAAGGAACAGGCCGAGTTGAAAGAACGGGTTGCACAGGGGCGCAAGAAGCTGGCTGATGAAATGCGGCTGGCGATGGACGCCAAACAATGGGTGGACGCCATTCGGGAATATGCCGACATCACGGAGCTGGACGCAGCCACCTTAAACCGCCTGATTAAAGAAATCGTTGTCCATGAGCACATCGACAGCGATAAGACACGACACATTTCTATCGAAATTCACTTCAATCTCAAACCTATCCCGGAGGTGGAACAGGTCACGGCCTGACCTGTTCCCGCCGGGCGGTTCTAAAACAATTCCATATATTTCTTGACACGCCGCCCGCCATCGAGCAAGGTTATACTCCTATTTAGGGGTAAAACAGCTCATGGCGGGCGGCGGCGTTGCCCTTATCGGCGGCACCCTTGTACCTCTGCTTTCCGGCCTGTTCGGTTAAGCTGCGGGTAACTGCCTATGCAGAGCATACTTGACGCGATTAACGAGTGGATAAAGGAAATTCTCATTGGAGCCATTAACGGTAATCTGTCAACTATGTTCGGGGACGTAAACGAAAAAGTCGGAACTATCGCCGCAGAGGTAGGCAAGACCCCGCAGGGGTGGAACGCAGGCATATTTTCCATGATACAGAGCTTGTCGGAAAATGTGATTGTACCCATTGCGGGGCTTGTCATTACCTACGTTCTATGCGTGGAGCTTATCAGCATGATAACGGAAAAGAACAATATGCACGATATTGACACGTTCATGTTCTTTAAGTGGTTTTTCAAGGCGTGGGTAGCGGTGTATCTCGTTACCCACACCTTTACAATCACAATGGCGGTGTTCGATATGGCGCAGCACGTTGTTTCCGGCGCGGCGGGCGTGATCGGCGGCAATACGAATATCGACGTTGACGCCGCCCTCTCGTCCATGCAAGCCGGACTTGACGCTATGGAAATCCCCGAACTGTTACTGCTCGTTATGGAAACAAGCCTTGTGAGCCTTTGCATGAAAATCATGTCGGTGCTTATCACGGTTATCCTGTACGGCAGAATGATAGAAATTTACCTTTACTGTTCGGTATCGCCTATCCCGTTTGCAACTATGACCAACAGAGAGTGGGGACAGATAGGCAACAACTACTTAAAAGCCCTGTTCGCCCTCGGTTTTCAAGGCTTCCTCATAATGATATGCGTCGGCATTTATGCGGTTTTGGTTGGCAGCATGATTGTAGCGGACAACCTGCACAGCGCGATTTTCTCCCTTGCAGCCTACACCGTGATTTTGTGCTTCTCCCTATTCAAAACAGGCGCACTTGCGAAGTCAATCTTTAATGCCCATTAAGACCGAAAGGAGGTTTTCACTTGGCGTATGTACCCGTACCCAAAGACTTATCAAAAATCAAAACGAAAGTCGCTTTTAATCTGACAAAGCGGCAAATCATTTGTTTTGCGGCAGCCCTCGCTATGGGACTACCGCTTTTCTTTTTGCTCAAAGACAGCGCGGGAACAAGCATGGCGGCATTTGCAATGATTGTCGTTATGCTTCCCTGCTTCCTCTTGGCAATGTATGAAAAACACGGGCAGCCCCTTGAAGTCGTGATAAAGAACGTCATTCAGACAAAGTTTATCCGACCAAAGGAACGCCCCTATCAGACGGAAAATTTTTATGCCGTCATAGAAAAACAACGAAAACTGGAAAAGGAGGTATCGGCTATTGTCAATGGCAGAACGAAAAACCATGACCCGCGCGGTAAAAAATCCCGTGAAGCGTAAGCTGACCCGCGCAGAAAAGAAAGAAATCGCCGCCGTGATACAGGCGGCAAAGGGCGACGGGAAGCCCCACACCGCACAACAGACCATTCCCTACTTGCAGATGTACCCGGACGGGATTTGCAGGGTAACGGAAAAGAAATACAGTAAAAGCCTTGTCTTTGAAGATATTAACTATCAGCTTGCACAGGCAGATGATAAGACCGCCATTTTTGAAAACTGGTGCGATTTTCTCAACTACTTTGACGCTTCCGTATCGGTGCAGCTCTCTTTCATCAATCAGGGCGCAAGAAAGGAAAAGGCACAGGCGGCTATCGAAATTCCGGCGCAGGACGACGCTTTTAACTCTATCCGCAGGGAGTACGCGGATATGCTGAAAAATCAGCTTGAAAAAGGCAACAACGGACTGGAAAAGTGCAAGTACATTACCTTTTCCATTGAAGCGGACAATCTCGCAGCCGCAAAAGCCCGCCTTTCCCGTATCGAAACCGACGTACTCAATAATTTTAAGGTGCTTGGCGTAACCGCCCGCCCCATGAACGGACAGGAACGCTTGAACGTACTGCATGGGATTTTCCACCCGGAGGGCGAGCCGTTCCATTTCTCTTGGGACTGGCTTGTACCGTCCGGGCTTACCACAAAGGACTTTATCGCCCCGTCCTCGTTCCGTTTTGGCGACGGGCGCACGTTCCGCATGGGGCGAAAACTCGGTGCGGTATCGTTCCTTGAAATCCTTGCGCCGGAGCTGAATGACCGTATGCTTTCGGACATTCTCGACCTTGAAAACGGGATAATCGTCAATCTGCATATCCGCAGTATCGACCAGAGCGAAGCAATCAAGACTATCAAGCGCAAGATAACCGACCTCGACAAGATGAAGATTGAGGAACAGAAAAAAGCGGTACGCAGCGGGTATGACATGGATATAATTCCGTCCGACCTTGCCACCTTTGGCAGCGAAGCAAAGAATCTGTTGCAGGATTTACAGAGCAGAAATGAAAGAATGTTCCTGCTGACGTTCCTTGTGGTAAACATGGCAGACACGAAGCGGAAACTGGATAATGACGTATTCGCTACGGCGGGCTTTGCACAGAAAAATAACTGCGCTCTGACCCGCCTTGACTATTTGCAGGAAGCGGGCTTTATGTCCTCTATCCCTCTTGGAGAGAACCTTATCCCCATTCAAAGAGGGCTTACCACATCAAGCACCGCTATCTTCATTCCCTTTATCACACAGGAGCTTTTTCAGCGGGGCGCAGCCCTGTACTACGGCTTAAATGCGCTGTCAAACAACATGATACTCTGCGACCGCAAGCAACTGAAAAACCCAAACGGGCTTATTCTTGGAACACCGGGAAGCGGTAAATCCTTTGCGGCAAAGCGAGAAATGACAAACGCCTTTCTCATTACCGACGACGATATTATCATCTGCGACCCGGAAGCAGAGTATTTTTCCCTTGTGCAGCGTTTGGGCGGGCAAGTGATACGCCTGTCGCCTGCCGGAAAAGGCATGGACGGCAAGCCCCAGTATGTGAACCCTATGGATATTAACCTCAACTACTCCGAGGACGACAACCCGCTTGCCTTGAAATCCGACTTTATCCTTTCCCTCTGCGAGCTTGTTATCGGCGGCAAAGAGGGCTTGCAGCCCGTGGAAAAGACCGTCATTGACCGCGCCGTTAGGAATGTGTACCGACCTTTCCTTGCAGACCCCGACCCGGCAAAAATGCCGATTTTGGGCGACCTCTACAACGAACTGCTGAAACAGCCGGAGCCGGAAGCTGCCCGCATTGCGGCGGCATTGGAGCTTTATGTTTCCGGCTCTCTGAACGTCTTTAACCACCGTACCAACGTGGAGCTTTCTAACCGCCTTGTCTGCTTTGATATTAAGCAGCTTGGAAAGCAGCTCAAAAAGTTAGGTATGCTCATTGTGCAAGACCAGGTGTGGAACCGCGTTACTGTCAACCGCGCCGAAAAAAAGGCAACCCGTTACTACATGGACGAATTTCACTTGCTACTCAAAGAAGAACAGACCGCCGCTTACAGCGTGGAGATTTGGAAGCGTTTTCGTAAATGGGGCGGCATACCGACGGCAATCACGCAGAATGTCAAAGACCTTTTAAGCAGCCGCGAAGTCGAGAATATCTTTGAAAACTCTGATTTTGTCCTCATGCTCAATCAGGCACAGGGCGACCGGGCTATCCTTGCAAAGCAGCTTAACATCTCCCCGCAGCAGATGAAGTATGTAACCCATACCGAAGCAGGCGAGGGGCTTATCTTTTACGGGAATGTGGTGCTGCCGTTCATTGACCGCTTCCCAACCGACACCGAGCTTTACCGTCTGCTTACGACAAAGCCAGAGGAAGTGAGCAAGCCATGAAAACGGACGTAATCATCAACCGCGACGCCCTCTATGCCCTGCGGGAGCTGCCGAGTGAAAGCGTGAACTGCTGCGTCACAAGCCCGCCCTACTATGGACTTAGGGACTACGGGCTTGACGCACAGATTGGACGGGAGGACACGCCGGAGCAGTACATTGACAGGCTTGTAGAAGTATTCCGGGAGCTGCGCCGGGTACTCAAAGACGACGGGACGTTTTGGCTGAATATCGCAGACACTTACTGCGGCACAGGCATGAAAGCGGGCTGCAAGCAAAAGGATTTAATCGGTATTCCGTGGCAGCTTGCTTTTGCCCTGCGCTCTGACGGGTGGTATTTACGCAGCGATATTATCTGGCTGAAAGAAAATCCTATGCCGGAGAGCTGCCGCGACCGACCGAGCCGCTGCTATGAGCATATCTTTTTACTGACGAAATCAAAGAAATATTACTATGACGCTGCCGCCATTGCAGAGCCGATTGCGCCGGGAACGGCTGCGCGGTACCGGCAGGGGCGCGGCGCAGGACACAAATATGCCGAGGAAATACCCGGACAGGGCAAGGTACAGGGTATCAATAAAACCCGCAGCGGCGGCTATTATGACGACGCTCTTATGCCGACCACAAGGAACAAGCGGGACGTTTGGCTTATCAATACCGTACCGTATAAGGGCGGGCATTTTGCCGCCTATCCCCCGAAGCTCGCGGAAACGTGCATACTGGCGGGCTGTCCGGCAGGCGGCGTTGTCCTTGACCCTTTCTTTGGAAGCGGCACCACCGGGCTTGCAGCGAAAAGCCTTGACCGCCGCTATATCGGCATTGAACTGAACGCCGAGTATTGTACCCTTGCAGGGGCGCGGATTGGAGGTGGTAACACTTGAAAGACCCATTAAAGCCCCGTGACAAAATCACGCAGAAAATGACCCGCGACGGAGCTATCACAGAAAATCAAACGACGGGCGAAACAGAACGTATCAGCAAACGGACACAGGACGCAGAGTTACAGAAAACGCCAGAGCAACAGGCAGCACAGGACGCAGCGCAGCTACAAGGTGCAGCTTCCCCGACTTCTCCCTTGCCCCATGTGCCGGGAGCTGCCCCCAAAGCGGACACAGGCAAAACGGAGCGCGTCATGGAGCATATTGAAGCCGCCCATACCCGTAAAGCGTCTAAAAAAGCGGTACGAAAGGCACAGGCAGAAGCTACCGCCGGGACGAAATCTTCCCGGCTGCAATTTACCGACGAGGAACGCGCTGCCCCGGAGCTTGAAAAGTATATCAAGAAATCCGATAAAGCCGCCGACCGCTTGGATAAGGCAAAGGCAGCTATCCCCAAAGAAAAGAAACTGGTAAAAGAGCGCACCTTTGACGAAACCACCGGGAAAGGCAAGACCCGCCTGCACTTTGAGGAAAAGGACAAACCGCCCGGATTTAAGGAGAAGCACAACCCGCTATCCCGCCCCACACAGGAAGCCGGGATTTTGGTACATAACAAAATCCATTCTGTCGAAAAGGATAATTCCGGAGTGGAGGGCGCACACAAGAGCGAGGAAGCCGCAGAACGGGGATTGAAGTACGGGGCGCGGAAAATCAAGCAGGGCTACCGCAACCATAAGCTGAAACCCTACCGGGAAGCGGCAAAGGCTGAAAAAGCTGCTTTCAAGGCAAACGTGGATTTTCAGTATCATAAGACCCTGCATGATAACCCACAGCTAACCAGTAACCCTATTTCCCGTTTTTGGCAGAAACAGCAGATTAAAAAGCAGTATGCAAAGGAAGCCCGCAATACTGCAAAGGGTATCAAGGGCGCAGCGGAACGCACCCGCAAAGCGGCAGCCAAAGCCGCCGAGAAAACGAAGCAGACAGCGGCGTTTGTGGCAAGACACCCGGCGGGCGTGGCAATCGCTGTCGGGGCGCTGCTACTTTTCATTATGCTTCTGTCCGGGCTGTCCTCTTGTGGTGCAATGTTTTCCGGCACGTTAAACGGCGTGCTTGGAACGTCTTATACCTCCGAGGACAGCGACCTTGTGGAAGTGGAAAATGCCTATGCCGGACTGGAAAGCGGGCTGCAAAACGAGATTGACGCTATCGAAAGCACCCACCCCGGCTATGACGAGTACCGCTATGACCTTGCAAATATCGGGCATAACCCCCACGAATTAGCGTCCTATCTGACCGCAAAATACCAAAGCTACACCCGCGCCGAGGTACAGAGCGAATTACAACGGATTTTCAATCAGCAATACAAGCTGACGCTGACCGAGGAAGTGGAAATACGCTACCGGGAGGAAGAACGCACCGACACATGGACAGACGAGGACGGCAACGAGCATACGGACACCTATACGGTACAAGTGCCTTATGAGTATTACATCTTAAACGTCAAGATGACGAACACCCCGCTATCCACCATTGCGGAAAATAATCTGCCCCCGGAACAACTGGAAATGTACCGGGTGTACTTGCAGACAAGCGGGAACAAGCCCCTTATCTTTGGCGGCGGCTCTCCCGACACTTCCGCGTCCGAGGATTTAAGCGGCGTGGACTTTGTAAACGGAACGCGCCCCGGTAATACCGCTATCGTTGACCTTGCAAAGCAGCAAGTCGGAAATGTGGGCGGCTATCCGTATTGGAGCTGGTACGGCTTCAACTCCCGCGTGGAATGGTGCGCCTGTTTCGTGTCCTGGTGCTACGGGCAAAGGGGACTTTCCGAGCCGCGCTTTGCCGCCTGCCAGTCGCAGGGTATTCCGTGGTTTACCTCTCACGGGCAATGGGGCGCGCGGGGCTATGAGAACATTGCCCCCGGTGACGCTATCTTTTTTGACTGGGATTTAGACGGAAGCGCAGACCATGTAGGGCTTGTTATCGGCAGGGACGCAAACCGCGTTTATACCGTGGAGGGCAATTCCGGCGACGCCTGCAAGATTAAGAGCTATCCCCTTGACTATGCCTGTATCAAAGGGTACGGGCTGATGAACTGGAACTGACACATTTTTGAAAATCGAAAGGAGAAAAAATTTATGGCAATGAGTAAAATCGAAAGAATTGAAAAGGAAATCCAAAAGACCCGTGAGAAAATCACGGAGTATCAGAACAAGCTGCGCGGACTGGAAGCACAGAAAACCGAAGCGGAAAACCTTGAAATCGTGCAGCTTGTACGCGCTATGCGTCTGACCCCGCAGGAGCTTACCGCTATGCTTTCCGGCAACGGTATTCCGGGCATTGCCCCTATGCCCACAGACTATGACGAACAGGAGGACAATGCAGATGAAGAATAAAATCCTTGCAAGCATTACCGCACTTTGCGCCGCCCTTGTCCTTGTGGGCGGCTTTTCCGTTACTGCCTACGCGCAGACCCCGACAGAGGAAACCGACGACAGCGGCGTAATCGTGGAAACCGAACCGCAGCCCCTTACCCCGGAGGGCAACATGACCCTTGTGGACGACATCGACGGGGACGCTGCCGAGGATAAGCAGTTTATCGTCGTGAAAAGCAAAGGCGGCAACTATTTTTACATTATCGTTGACCGGGCAGCCGAGGGCGAAAATTCCGTCCACTTCCTAAATCAAGTAGACGAAAGCGACCTTATGGCGATTATCGGGGAGGAACAGACCGAGCAGCCCCCGGCTGTCTGCAACTGTACCGAGAAATGCAAGGCGGGCGAAGTAAACACCGCCTGCCCCGTCTGCTCCGCAGCCATGAATAACTGCACAGGCAAGGAAGCCGAGCCGGAAGCACCCGCAGAGCCGGAGAAACCCAAAAACAGCATGGGCGGGCTTCTCATTTTCCTTGTTGTGGGACTTCTTGGCGGCGGCGCAGCCCTCTACTACGTTAAGTTTATGAAACCGAAGCAGAGCGTAAAAGGCGGCACCGACCTTGACGAATTTGATTTTGACGAATACGACGAGGACGAGCCGGAGGAAGAAGCTGACAGCGCAGATACCGAACAGGAGGACGAGGAAGCATGAAACTTGTGATTTGTGAGAAGCCCAGCGTCGGGGCGGCGGTTGCCGCCGCCCTTGGCGTTACGGGCAGAAAAGACGGATATATCGAGGGAAACGGCTACCTCATTTCTTGGTGTATCGGGCATTTGGTACAGCTTTCCGAAGCTGCCGCCTATGGGGAACAGTACAAGAAATGGAGCTATGACAGCTTACCCATTCTGCCGCAGGAATGGCAGTACACCGTAGCTGCCGACAAGGGAAAACAATTCAAAATCTTAAAAGACCTCATGCACCGCGCCGACGTTTCGGAAGTCGTGAACGCCTGCGACGCAGGACGCGAGGGCGAGTTGATTTTCCGATTTGTCTATCATCAAGCGGGCTGCAAGAAGCCCTTTACCCGTCTTTGGATTTCCTCAATGGAAAACGAAGCAATCCGAAGTGGCTTTGACAATCTGAAGGACGGGCGGGAATACGACGCCCTCTACCATTCCGCACTATGCAGGGCAAAGGCTGACTGGCTTATCGGCATTAACGCGACCCGCCTTTTCTCCTGCCTGTATGGAAAGACCTTGAACGTGGGGCGTGTGCAGACCCCGACCCTCAAAATGCTTGTAGACCGGGACGCTGCGATTACAGGCTTTCAGAAAGAAACCTACTACCATGTGCGCCTTACTCTCCCCGGCGCAGAAGCGGCAAGCGCGAAGATCTGCGCCGCTGATGAAGCAAGCAGACTGAAAGCAGCCTGCGAAGCGTCGGCGGCTGTCTGTACTTCCCTTGTGAAAGAAAAGAAAACCATTGCCCCGCCGAAGCTCTTTGACCTTACCAGTTTACAGCGGGAAGCAAACCGTATTTACGGGTACACCGCGAAGCAGACCCTTGACCTGGCGCAAGCCCTCTATGAAAAGAAGCTCTTGACCTATCCGAGAACGGACAGCGCATTTCTGACCGACGACATGGGAGAAACAGCGACGGGCATTATCAAGGTGCTTTGTGAGAAACTTTCCTTTATGGAGGGCGCGGATTTTTCGCCGGAGATTGCAAAGGTGCTGAACAGTAAAAAGGTATCAGACCACCACGCAAGACCCTGCTATTTGACAAGGCGATTGAGTATGCGAGAATACCCGAAGTGAAGCATACGGCGAACAAGTGGCAGGACGAGGACAACGACCGCCACACCATCAGCAACCGGGTATATAAAATGAGCTACCATGTGTATGAAAATACCCGCTACGACAAGGCAGCACAGAAATCTATCCCGTATTCCTATACGCTGTCTTGGAACATCTACACCAACAGCCCCCACGGGTACGGACAGGCGAAAATCGCCGGACAGGACAGAAAGGTATTTGCTGACCGGGCGGCTATGGAAAAATATCTGAATGGGCGTATCAAGGCGTATGAAAAACTTTTTACGGAAATCTCCCCGGCTATCCCGCCGGAATACGCGGAACAGTTTAGGGTAAACGGGCAGCTCTTACCGGGCTACACCGTAGAGGGCGAGGAAATCAAGCAGCCCGCCGCCGACATTCCCGCCGCTGCACCGAGAACCGAGCCGGGACAGGAAACGGAACAATTTGCAATCCTGATTGACAGCCGCACCCGCTTTGAAACGGGAGAACCGGGCGGCTACTGGCTTTCCATGCCCGCCACAAAGAAAGAACTTCACAAAGCTATGCAAAGCGTAGGCATTACCACTGACAATCCGCAGGATTTTTTCATTCACGGCTACTCTGACCGGGAGGACAGGCACATTGCCCTGCCTTATGACATGGTATGCGCGGCACAGGTGGACGAGCTGAATTTTCTTGCGGCACGACTGGAAACCCTTGACGCTGCCGGTATTGCCGCGCTGAACGCAGCCACGCAGCGAAAGAACGGTTTTGAGAATATCGGGCAGCTCATTGACTTTACCTATAACGAGGACTTTTTCGTGCATATCCCCGAAGTACATAATCCCCGCGAATTGGGCGATTATTACCTTAACAAATCCGGCATGGTGCAAATGCCCGCTGAATGGAAAAACAGCATTGACCCTATCGCCTTTGGACGAAACGCCGCCGCGCAGGAAAAAGGCAGCTTTACGGAATACGGCTATCTTGTGGAAAGCGGCGACGCATGGGAGAAACACTTTGAGGGGCGCGATGTGCCGGAGGAATACCGCATTATGAGCTATCCGCAGCCGACCGTCGAACGGGACGCAGCCCCGGCAGTACAGACAGCAGCTATTCCCGAAGCGCAGCCGCAGGAGCCGCGCCCGGTTATCCCTATCGTGCTGACGAGCGAGAAGCCCGCCGAAAAGCTCAAAGAGATTACCGACCGTTTGGAGCAAGGCATTACGGAACTGTTTGACAGCGAGCGTTACAAGGAATATCTGCGCGTCATGTCAAAGTTTCATAATTACAGCTTTAACAATACGCTGCTGATCGCCATGCAAAAGCCCGACGCTTCCCTTATCGCCGGATTTTCCGCATGGAAAAATAACTTTGGACGAAACGTGATGAAAGGACAAAAGGGTATCAAAATCCTTGCCCCGTCGCCGTTCAAGATTAAAAAAGAAATGGAGAAAATCGACCCGCAGACGGGAAAAGCCTTTATCGGCAAGGACGGAAAGCCCGTAACCGAGGAAAAGGAAATCACGATACCCGCCTTTAAGGTGGTATCTGTCTTTGACGTATCGCAGACCGAGGGCAGGGAAATCCCCAATATTGCCGTAAATATGCTGACCGGGGACGTGGAGCATTACAAGGACGTTTTCGCTGCCCTTGAAAAGACTTCTCCTGTTCCTGTCGGCTTTGAAAAAATCGAGGGCGGCGCACATGGTTACTACCACTTGGAGGACAAGCGCATTGCACTTGATGAGGGCATGAGCGAGCTGCAAACCTTAAAAACCCTTATCCATGAAATCGCCCATGCGAAGCTGCACGACATTGACCTTAACGCCCCGTTGGAGGACTTGGAGAACAGACCCGACCGCCGCACCCGTGAAGTACAGGCAGAAAGTATCGCCTATACCGTGTGCCAGCATTACGGGCTTGATACTTCTGACTATTCCTTTGGGTACGTTGCCGGGTGGAGTGCCGGACGGGAGCTTGCCGAACTGAAAAGCTCTCTTGAAACAATCCGCAGCACCGCAGCGGAAATCATCAACAGCATTGATGAACATATCGCAGAGCTGCAAAAGGCACAGGAACAGGAGCAGACTTCCGAGGTACAGGAAATCGGGCAAGACGCACCACCGCAGGAGCAGCCGGAAATCCCCGTACCCGACGCCTCTATCAGCATAAAAGAAATGCAGGACTACGGCTATTCTTGGGACGGTATGTTTCCGCTGCAACAGGAAGCCGCCGAGCATTTGTTTACACAGGACGGTATCGAGGTTTTCCGTATCTATGAGGACGGCACCGAGGGAGCCGTTACCAGTCTGACCGATTTACAGGAACACGCAGAAAAAGGCGGCTTGTTCGGTGTAGAAAAGGAAACTTGGGAAGCCCTGCATGAATACAACGCCATGAAGCAGCAGCTACGGGAAAGTGAGCCGACAAAGGAAGCTCTTTTACTCTATGGCAAAGAGGACAGCTACGGGATTTATCAGTTAGCCCGCGGCGACGCCACAAGGGACTTGCACTTTGAGCCTTACGACCGCCTGCAGGCGGCGGGACACACCGTAGAGAGAGCAAACTATGAGCTTATCTATACCGCGCCCCTTGCACCGGGAACTTCCCTTGAAGATATTTATACCCGTTTCAATATCGACCACCCGAAAGATTTTAAGGGACACAGCCTTTCCGTTTCCGATATTGTGGTGCTTCATCAGAATGGCGGGAACACCGCCCACTATGTAGACAGTATCGGTTTTCAGAACGTGCCGGAGTTTTTACAGGAGAAACAGCCGCAGCTTATCCCCGACGAGCATTTGACCGGGGAACAGATTAAAACGCCGCGCGGCAGTTTTTATGTATCGGATATGAGTGTTGAACAGATGAAAGAAGCCGGGTATGGACTTCATCATCAATCCGACGACGGGAAATATCTGATTATGGGAAACGGTACGCGGGCGTTTGCCGTTGCCGCCGAGCAGCCGGAAAAAGCTAACCCGTTAAAACATATCGAGGACACTATCGAGCAGAACGACAATAACTTTGACGGTATCATCAACAACACGCCGCAGACGCCGACCGTGGACGCTCTGGAGCAGAAAGCAAAGGCGGGCGAGGTTATTTCTCTTACTGACCTTGCCGAAGCGATTAAGACCGACCGTGAAAACGGCAGGGGCAAGAAAGCCGCAGCGAAAGAAAAGCCCTCTATCCGGGCGCAGCTCAAAGCGGATAAGGAACGGACGGGAAAGAAGAAACCCACGAAGCAAAAATCGCAGGATTTGGAAAGGAGCTGACCTATGAATAAGTTTGAAGATGTGGACGTTATCGCTTCCCTTGAAGCGATTATGAAACAAAATACCGCTTTTTATCAGAATGATTTTGACCTTGATAGAAACATTTTACAGAAAGCGGCGGCAAGCCCCACAGCCGAGGACAGGCGGCTTTTATGGTTTTCCCGTCCGTCCGGGACGAGCTGCTTCCGGGAGCGCGACGTTTTTCTAAAAGGCACAAGACAGCATAACACATGGCGGTTTTACGGGGAACAGACGCGCGATAAAGTCCTTGCCTATGCGGTGGAGCTGACCGGGATTGTAAACGGAAAAATCAAAGGCAATCTCTATGAGCTTGACTATCCGCAGCATTTCCGGCACGTTAAGGAACAGGCATTACCCGTAGATAATTACACGCTGCTCTATGAGCACGGAGAACGGGTGCAGCCCGCCGGACAGTATCTTGACGGCAATCCCGACCCGCAGCTTGGGAAGTTTGAACGCTTTGAAGCGCAGCCTAATGACCCGGAAGCATTGCATTTTCTCATGCGGGAGGAAAAGCGCAGCTATGACCGCTTAAAGCCGGGGGATTTCAAGGCGCATATTACCGTATTGCATGACAGCCGGATTGAAGCCGAAGCACAGCGCATTTTAGCGGAAATGAAGCGGCAGGACAGCCCTAACAGCCCCAACAAAACACATTTCATGGTGGAGCTTTCGCCTTACTTTATGCAGTTAGCTTCTACAAAGGACACCGACCGTCTGTTTGCTATGCTGCCATACAAAACACTTTCTTTTTCTAAGATTGAGGGCAGACATGGCACTTTTGCATTTTTAGATAAAAGCGAGGACAGAAGCCGGAATATCCGAAAAGCGCGCCCCTCTGTCCGGGCGCAGCTTACCGCAGACAAGAAAACAGCCGCCCCGAAAAAGGCAGCGGCAAAAAGAAAAAATCACGATTTGGAGGTATGAGCATGAATAGATTTACTGTTGAGGAAACAAACCTTTTGAGCATTTACCATGAGGGAAGCAAGGCGCAGCTTATAGAGAACATGACCGCTGCGCTGCCTTACATGGACGCGGGATTACGGGAGCTTGCAAAGCGCACCCTTTTCAAAGTAGGCGCGCTGACCGAAGCCGAGTACAGGGAGCTTGCCGTTTATCCTGCTGATGAAGTATGACCGGGATTAAGCGGCTGTCGTCGCGACAAAGCCGCAAGGTAAACACCCTTGTGAAAAAGGAGTGCTGCAACTGCGAGAATGGCAACTGTATTTTACTGGACGACGGGGACACTTGCGTATGCCCGCAGCTCATTTCCTATTCCCTGCTCTGTAAGTGGTTTCGGATTGCCGTACTTCCTCTTGATAAGCTGCTCTATGCGGAACTCTATCAGACCGAGGACAGAAAGAAATGTACCGTGTGTGGCACGTTCTTTGCGTCCACCTCTAACAGCGTCAAATACTGCCCGGACTGTCGGAAGCGGATTACCCGCAGACAGGCAGCCGAGCGCATGAGAAAAAAGCGTACTCTTGTTACGCAGTAGGGGCGAAAAAAGCCTTTGATTGCAGGGCTTTTCGGACACAAAAACAAAGAGGTAAAGGATTGATACCTTTACCCCTAAAATCGCGGTTCTACTGCGTAACATTTCAAAAGCTGCACCTATGAGAAAACGGGCGCGGTGGCCAACATATCGGCTGCCGCGTCCGTTCTTTTTTTGCGCTCATTTATCCGCGCTCTGCTTCTTTTTCCCGTTCAGGCTGACGTTCCACTTTCAAAATACTGTCGATATTCTTCTTGATAACGTCGTATTCCTTGACCTGCTTTTTCAGCTTCCCATAGTCGGCATACAGGGCTTCTTTCTGCTCTTGAAGTGCTGCGTACTCTGCTTGCAGGGCGGCAAGGCTTGGTAGCTTGGTTATCCCCGCCGCCTTAATTGCCTTTGCCGCTGCTTCATAGAGAATAATATCGCTCTCATGGGCTGTCCGGTATTTCTCCTTATCTTTTGCCTTGCGGTAGGCAGCATAGGCGGGCTTGGTCTTTTGATAGGTATTGATATTCTTGATAAGCAGCGTCATATCGGTAAGCCGCTTTTCAACCTCTTTCAAGCTGTCCGCTGCCTGTTCGCTTGCTTTGGCAACTTCCGTGATTTTCGCGGTCAATTCTGCGTACTGTTCAATCTTATGTTCTGTCAAGAAATTCATGGTTTTCGCTGCCTGTTTCAGATTATGGATTTTTGCCCATTGCTCATAGCCCCGGCTTTCCTGCACCTTGATACTGTTCTGAATATCAATGAGCAGACTAACGCCGCCGCGATCTGCGCGGGGAGCTTTCGCAGCGCGGGCGCGTTTGCCGCTTATCCGTTCTCTGATAGCTTCCTCTGTATAATCTGCGCCGAGGGTTTTTAAGCGGGTAAACCGTTCCTGTCCGGGAGCGCGGCAGGATATATATTTTCCCTGCTTTATCTCATAGCCCGCCGCCTGCAATTTGGATAGCAATTCTTCAAAACTTGATACTTGGGGAATGAGCGCGTCCACGGCAATTTTCAGCTTGCCTTTCCAACTGGTACCTGTTTTCTCTGCCTGGTACTCTGCATAGCTTTTTCCCTTGCTGCCCCGGTTCGGAAGGACAACTGATAAGCCATGTTCCCGGCACAGCTTATCGCTCATGTTCCGTATACCGTAATAGCTGCGCTTGTTGGAATTGTACTTGTGGTGGTCTACGAAATTGACCGCGCAGAAAATAATGTGGTTATGGATATGCCCCTTGTCAATGTGAGTAGTCAAAACATATTCGTGCTGACCTTTGGTTACTGCGTCGGCAAGCTGCCGCCCTATTTCATGGGCGGTCTGATAGTCTACCTCTCCCGGCTCAAAGGCTTGTATCAAGTGGTGGGCTAAATTGCTGCCCTTATCCAACGCCTGCGACAGGGTAAAGGCAAACTCAATGTCTGCCGTTTCATAGGAGCAGCCAAAGGAGGACACAAGCATTTTCCCGTCCGTTTTCTCCGGGTTTTGGATATAGTCAAGGGCTTTGTTTAGCGTTCCCTTAATAGGCTTAATCTTTGTAACCGCCATATTTCCGCAAGCACCCCCTTTATTTCCTCTATGTCCTCTTGGTAGACGCTGCCCGTACTGTTCACACGCTTTGCAATCTGATTGACGTTGACACCGATTTTCTGTATCTCCGCTGTCATTGCTTTTATGTCGGTATGGTCTACTTGCACGATATACCCGTCAATGGCAATCTTGCGAAGATACGCCGCCATATTCCGGGTGGGTATCAGCTTCATTTTTTCAAGAATTAAATCCCGTTCTGCTTCCGTTACTCTGAATTTGATTTGCACCGTCCTTTTTCGTCCGTCCATGCTTTGACGCTCCTTTCCATTCCGAGGGTTTGGGACACTTCCCAACAAGCAATTTTGCCGACGTTGCCGCAGAGCAGGGCGGGCAAAATACGGAAGTGGGTACCCGCTTCCTATGCTTGCTAAGAAAGTTTTTTATCTTTTATACCCTTATTTCCCTCTACGGAGAAAAAGCCATTTTGCCGAACTTATACAAAAGAAAAACGTTGTAATCTTAAAAAGATTACAACGCTTCCTAAAATCCATATTCAATTTTAACGGACGTTCTCATTTGTCCTCTTTTTCGACTTCCTTAATTTCTTTCGCCGTTGCGGTTACAATCCGTATTCCCTTATCGCTCATAGTATCAAGCAATGTATCGAGCTGCCGACGTTGCGTGTTTTTTGTGTCCGGCTTCTCTAAAAGAAACTGGTCTACGGATATATCATAACGGAGCATAAGCTCAAAAAAGATTTGCAGACTTGGGTGTTGCCCTTTGTTCTCAATATTCGCAAGGTAGCGAGGAGAAATAAACATTTCGTCGCTTACTTTCTTGCGGCTCTCTTTTCTCTCTGTCCGCGCTGCTTTTATCGCTTCTCCAAAAGCCTTGAAGTCATATTTTTCTACTGGTCTTTTTGCCATAATTATTCACCCAGTTACATTGTACTGTTCCTCTTTTCTCTTGGATATGTCTACATAATTCATATCAGTAGCTTAAATAATTCATAGTTAAGCACTTGCTATTATTCGTCTGTCCGATTATAATTATACTGATTATGTATGAGGAAAGGACTGGTAAATCATGGAATATATGTCTTGCCCCGAAGCAGCCGAAAAGTGGGGTATATCTGAAAGGCGGGTACAGATACTTTGTAGCCAAAACCGCATACCGGGCGTTTCAAAACTGGGGTATATGTGGCTGATACCTACGAACGCTGAAAAGCCGATTGACGGTAGAACAAAGCAAGGAAAGGAACGAGATAAAAAATGAAACAGTTATTTCTATTAGAAGATGATATGAGCTTAATCAGCGGTCTTTCCTTTGCCGTAAAAAAACAAGGATATGAAATAGATGTTGCCCGTACCACACTGGAAGCTGATACTTTATGGGAAAATGGTAAATATGATTTGGCAATTTTAGATGTATCGCTTCCCGATGGTTCTGGCTTTGATTTCTGCAAAAAGATACGCAGTACCTCAAAAGTACCTATCATGTTTCTTACTGCCGCAGATGAAGAAACAGATATTATTATGGGGCTTGATATAGGCGGTGACGATTATATTACAAAACCTTTCAAATTAGCAATATTCCTGTCAAGGCTTAATGCACTGCTCCGCAGGAGTGAAAATTTTAATACCGAAGTTACAGAATTGACCTCCAACGATATAAGCATAAGGCTTTTGAAAGGCGAGGTCTATAAACAGGGAAAGTTACTTGAACTGACAGCAAGCGAGTATAAATTGTTATGTTTCTTTATGGAAAATCCCGACCAGGTACTTTCCGCAGAACAGATTTTGGGGAAACTATGGGATTGTAATGAAAATTATATAGATAATAATTCCCTTACCGTATATATCCGCAGGCTCCGTACAAAAATTGAGGACAATCCGGGAGAACCGAAGCGTATTGTTACGGTTCGCGGCATGGGCTATAAATGGAATACAGTAGATTGAGGTGTATGATGAAAATATTGGCAAACCGAAAAATTAAATTTCTTTTTTGCAGTATCTTGTCCTGTATCTTGGTTTTTGTACTGATTTCAACCGTGTTAGTGAACCTTGATGTTAGAAATACGGTGTATTACATCATATTTTGCAGCGTATGTATGGGAGCTGCAATCCTGTTATTCTGCTACGGATATTTTAAGGAACAACATAAAATAATGGAAAATGCTATATCGCAGATTACAGAATATATTTCCGGGAACAAAGAAGTTACCATTGAATGTAACGATGAAGGCGAGCTATACAGACTGTTCCATGAAGTTAATTCTTTAGTTGCAATCTTGAACGCCCATGCTGAAAACGAAAAGAGCGCAAAGAAATTTTTGCGAAATACCATATCGGATATTTCACATCAGCTAAAGACACCGCTTGCTGCTCTCAATATTTACAATGGTATTATACAGGGCGAAGCAAAGGAACTGCCGACCATACAAGAATTTAGCCAGCTTTCCGAGCAGGAGCTTGACCGTATAGAAACACTGGTACAAAGTCTTTTGAAAATCACAAAGCTGGATGCGGGTACGATTATATTGGAAAAATCTTTAGAAAATGTATCTGAGCTTGCAAAGAACATAAAAAAGCATTTCCTGTTTCGTGCCGAACAGGAGGGAAAAGAAATCTGTTTATCCGGCAATGAAGAAATTAAACTTTTATGTGACCGAAACTGGATTATCGAAGCTATCAGCAACCTTGTAAAGAACGCTCTTGACCACACAGAAAAAGGCGGACTTATCCGTATTGAGTGGCGGGCGTTCACTTCTATTGTTCAGATAAGCGTAAAAGATAACGGAAGCGGCATACACCCGGATGACTTATACCATATTTTTAAGCGGTTTTATCGTAGCCGTTTTTCTAAAGACACACAGGGTATAGGGCTTGGCTTGTCACTCACAAAAGCGATTGTAGAAGCCCATAACGGAACGATTGAAGTTGATAGCACAGTGGGAATGGGAACCTCTTTCACAATAAATTTTCTTAACCCTACAAAATTGTAGGCTGATTGTAATATTGATGTAGGGTTTCTCTGTTATATTGGGGCTATCAAAACAGAAAGAGGTGTTTACACATGAACTTATTGGAAGTCAACAATATTTGTAAAACTTACGGAAGCGGCGAAACCGCCGTACACGCTTTGAAAAAGGTCAGTTTTTCCGTTCCAAAGGGCGAGTATGTGGCTATCGTCGGAGAATCCGGCTCTGGAAAAAGTACGCTGCTTAACATGATAGGCGCACTTGATACGCCTACGTCCGGTAAAGTCGTAATTGGCGGCAAAGAAATTTTTTCCATGAATGACAACAGGCTTACAGTCTTTCGCCGTAGAAATATCGGGTTTATTTTTCAGGCGTTTAATCTTATTCCCGAACTGACCGTTGAGCAAAATATCATTTTTCCGGTGCTGCTTGATTATCAGAAACCGGACAGAAAATACTTGGAAGAACTGCTTACGGTTCTTAATCTGAAAGAACGGCGCAATCATTTACCGAGCCAGTTATCCGGCGGTCAGCAACAGCGTGTGGCAATCGGACGCGCCCTTATCACACGCCCGTCGTTAATCCTTGCAGACGAGCCAACGGGCAATCTTGACACACAGAACAGTAGCGAAGTCATAGCCTTGTTGAAAGAAGCGTCAAGGAAATATGAGCAGACCATTATTATGATTACTCATAACAGGAGTATTGCACAGAGCGCAGATCGGATATTGCAGGTATCAGACGGTGTGCTGACCGATTTGGGGAGGTGCCGCGAATGAAAAGCTATTTAAGCCTTGTGCCTATTTCTGCAAAGGTACATAAGCGTCAAAGTCGTATGACACGCATTTGCATTATCCTTGCGGTATTTCTCGTAACCTCTATTTTTTCTATGGTAGAAATGTGGACAAAAGCGGAAACCACAGCTATGCGCCACAATCACGGAGACTGGCATATAGCTCTGCAAAATATACAGGATAATGAAGCGGAGCAAATCAGAAAAGACAATGATGTAGCATTTTCTTCTTGGTACGACAGTATAAACGCAAACGCAGAACAAGATTATTATATAGGCGGCAAAAATGCTGTTATTTATGGTATCGAAGAAGCATACTCAACCAATATTATGAATTATCCAACCGAGGGCAATTATCCGCAGAATGAAAAAGAAGTGGTACTGAGTGCTGATGCAAAAGAACTTTTCGGAGTTAAAGTTGGGGACAGCATTACCTTAAATACTCATGCAGGGGATTTGGGATATACCATTACTGGATTTTATCAAGATGATTCTGAATTTAACAGTATGGTAAACGGAATTTGCGTATATGTGAACCGGGATACTTTTAATCATATCCGCAGTTTGAACGGAGAAACATCTGCTTCTCAATTCTACATTCGTTTTCAAAATGAAAACAGATTGAAAAAAACGATTGCTGATTTCAAGCTGAAATACAATTTAACTGACGAAAATGTAAAAGAAAATATGGCTGTTTTAAGTATGTTGGGAGCCAGCAGTAACGACAGTATAAATCAGCTATACCCATTAGCGGCAATCTGCTTTGTCATTATACTAATTTCGGGTGTGTTTATGATTTCAAGCTGCATGAATAGTACTGTGGCACAACGGACGAAATTTTTTGGTATGATGAGGTGTATCGGTGCAAGTAAAAAACAAATCATACATTTTGTAAGGCTTGAAGCATTGAATTGGTGTAAAACGGCAATTCCGATTGGTTGTATACTGGGAACAATAACCTGTTGGATATTATGTGCGATATTAAGATTTCTCGTAAAGGGAGAATGGGCAGATATGCCGCTTTTTTCCGTAAGTGTGACGGGTATTCTTTGCGGAGCTGTCGTTGGTATTGTTACAGTATTTATCGCAGCTCATTCCCCTGCAAAACAGGCAGCAAAGGTCTCGCCGGTAGCCGCAGTATCGGGAAACACAGGAACATCAAAGCATGGAGGTTGTGCAGCAAAGTCAGGCGTTTTCAAGATAGAAACTTCTTTAGGTATTCATCACGCAACCGAGGCAAAGAAAAATTTATTCCTTATTACAGGCTCATTTGCGCTTACGATTGCTCTTTTTCTATCGTTTGCCGCCTGCCTTGACCTTGTGCATAAGCTACTTCCGTCTGTAAGCGATTTTACACCGGATATAGTCATAAGTAGCGAAGATGAAACAAATTCCGTAGACAGAAATCTTGCGGAAGATATTTCAGAAATCCCCGGAGTAAAATCCGTTTTCGGTACAAAACTTCATGTAGCATATCCTGTTGAAATTAACGGCAATGCAGGAACAGTTGATTTGTTTTCCTATGACGAGTCCATGCTTGACAGCTTTAAGAAGTCAGTTATGAGTGGAGATTTATCAAAAGTCTATGGTAATTCTGGCTATGCACTGGCGATTTATAATCAAGATAATCGGTTAAATGTTGGCGACAAAATAAAAATCGGAGATACAGAAATTGAAATTGCGTGTATCGCTTCCGAGGGAGTAGGTAGTGTCAGCGGTGCTGCAACAATGGTCTGTTCAGAAGAAACCTATACACAGCTTACAGGAGAACAGGACTATGCCTTAGTAAGTGTCGTATTGGAAAAAAATATATCCGAAACAGAAGTAAGCAAAATCCGCATCTTATCAAGTGATTATGTGTTCGCAGACAACCGGGCAGAAAACAGTGATGTCAATGGTTCCTATTGGGTATTCCGGCTTGCAGCATACGGTTTTCTTGCAATTATTTCATTCATCACGATATTAAACATTATGAACAGTATTTCCATGAGTGTGTCCGCAAGAATAAAACAATACGGAGCAATGCGAGCAGTTGGTATGGGAAATCGGCAAATTACAAAAATGATAACGGCTGAAGCAATCACTTACGCTGCCTGTGGTACAATTATTGGATTTGTTTTAGGTCTGTTGCTTCACTATCTGATTTATGTAAAGATAATTGTTACGCACTTCGGAGGAACATGGAAAGTCCCTGTTGTTCCAATGGAAATCATAGTCCTTTTGGTTCTTGTTTCGTGTATTTTGGCTGTATATGCCCCGGCAAAGCGTATAAGAAACATGGCAATAACAGCAACCATAAATGAGTTATAAAATAGAAATATAATATCTGCCGCACGACGGCAAAAGAAAAAAAGCCGTCGTAAAGCAGACACATTTTCACGCGCCTATTCTATCGCGGCGGCTTTGATTTTTCAGAGCCGCCGTTTCTTTTCGTCTATCCCAAACCTACGACGACCCAAACACCGTGAACTGACACGGCGGCATTTTAGGAGGTTGCCGCCGTGTCTACTTTGGTATTCCATAATACCCATGAGCTTCATCAATTAAAAAAAGCATAGCTCCACCACCGGGCAAGTCTACCCATGAGTATGAACTGTCAAATCATCTGAATACTGCTTACATTTCCTTTGCGTCCGTCTGCGCCTTGCAGACGGGCGCATTTTGTGTTTTTCAAAACTTTTTTGAAAAACTTTTCTATTCCGTTTGGCAAATCTGCGGTGCGTCCGTGGAAGGCAGCCGAAAGGGGATAAATAACCCGCCCCCGGGACGAAAGGGGGTGAGAACATGGATTATCCTAATCGGTTGGAATGGCAGACAAGATGTGAGTTTAATGCGTACTGCAAACACACGCTACGCAACGAACTGATTGACGCCTGCCGGGAAAGCAAAAGTCGGCGAAAGCACGAAGTCAACTTTTCAGACCTTGCCCCGCATGAGGAAAAGCAGCTTTATACCGTTGACAGATATTTTGTCAATGAGGACGAGGACGCTTTTTGTGCAGGCGGTTTGAAGATTACGGCGAAGCTGCTTGCCGAAGCAATGCACTCCCTGCCGGAAGAAAAACGGCAAGCTGTTTTACTGTATTACTTTTTCAGCATGACCGACGCTGAAATCGCGGAGCTTATGAAAGTACCCCGCAGCACAGTACAGTATAGACGGACAAGCTCTTTTGAACTGCTAAAACGATATTTGGAGGAACGCGCTGATGAATGGAACGAATTGTAATGAAAATGAGCGCGGCTTGTTACCCTACCCGGTCATTTTAGCCGCGACAAAGGGCGACCCCGACGCCATGAAAATTGTAATGCAGCACTACCAAAGCTACATAGCCCATTTGTCTATGAAGAAAATCCGCGACGAAAGCGGCAATACCTATTACGGCGTAGACGAGGACTTACGGGAACGGCTGCAAGCAAAGCTCATGCGGGCTGTCCTATCCTTTAAGACAGATAATTAAAAACGCGAAGTGTTCCACCCCTTTCCGCTTTGCGTATTTCTGTCTTTTGTACCTTGACAAAGAAAGCGGCGCAAGATAACGGCGGCGCAGCATAGGGCAAATCAGATACGTTCCTTTTGCGCCGAGCCATGCGGCGGGTGCGCCATGACGTTATCCCGGCGGGACTTTCCCGCCCGGGATAACCGAGCGACCAACACCGACGCCGGAAAACAGGCATAGCAGCCTGTCGGCGACGAAGCGCAAAATACATAATGATACTCCCTTATCGCCATAGTCCGAGCGTTCAGAGCGTCGCAGGCAATGGGTAGGGCTGCGCGAGAACCGCGCAGGGGTGCAATTCCCGTGAGGTTAAGAAGCTAATTGACCGTCTGATTAAAGCTCCTTTATAAATTACCGGGAATAGTGGACTTGCCACTATTCATAAACTGAACTATTAAACGAGCGAAAGAAAGGGGGCTTTTCTTTTGTCGCAAAATCAATCTTCCGTTACCACAACGGAACACAAAATTGGAAAAGTTACTTATCTTGTATGTTCGGCGCAGAGTGAACGAGCGACGGATACACTCGACAAAAAGATAAAAAAGCTCATTCGTAAAGATATGGAGCTAAACGCCGCAAACGCCCGAAAATAGGGCGTTTTTTCATATTTAGGACATGACTTTAGCAGCGGTTCATGGTATAATTTTATCAGTACAAATACCATGCTTGTCTGCTGTCAGAGAGGAGGACAAAATGTTACAGGCAGACAAGATAACCGCTTTATATTGCAGATTAAGTCAAGAGGATATGCAAGCCGGAGAAAGCGAAAGCATACAGAACCAAAAGCTAATTTTACAGAAGTACGCAGACGACCACCATTTTTTCAATACGCGCTTTTTCGTTGATGACGGATTTTCCGGTGTAAGTTTTGAGCGTGAGGGGCTTCAATCCATGCTCCGCGAGGTAGAAGCCGGAAACGTGGCAACGGTCATAACAAAAGACCTCTCCCGTCTTGGACGTAACTATCTTAAAACCGGGGAGCTTATCGAAATTGTTTTCCCGGAATACGAAGTGCGCTATATCGCCATTAACGACGGTGTAGACACAGCAAGGGACGACAACGAATTTACCCCGCTGCGAAACTGGTTTAATGAGTTTTACGCTCGCGATACTTCAAAGAAAATTCGGGCGGTCAAACAGGCAAAGGCGCAGAAAGGCGAGCGCGTCAATGGCGAAGTGCCTTACGGCTACATAGCTGACCCTAACGACCGCAATCATTTATTGCCCGACCCGGAAACAGCACACGTTGTAAAACAGATTTTTGCTATGTATGTGCGCGGCGACCGTATTTGTGAAATACAGAACTGGCTGCGAGAGCATGAAATACTGACCGTTTCCGAAATGCGTTATCGTCGTTCCGGGAGCTGCCGCCACCCGCGCCCACACCCAAACTGTATTTACAACTGGCCGGATAAGACGCTGTATGACATTCTTACCCGTAAGGAATATTTGGGGCATACTATTACAGGCAAAAGCTATAAGGTATCTTACAAATCAAAAAAGACAAAGAAGAACCCGGAAGAAAAGCAATACTTCTTCCCTAACACACATGAACCTTTGATTGATGAAGAAACCTTTGACCTTGCACAGAAACGGATTGCTACCAAACATCGCCCTACGAAAGTAAACGAAATCGACATTTTTTCGGGACTTCTCTTTTGTGGAGATTGCGGCTACAAAATGTATTTGCAGCAGGGAGCCGGAACATTGGAACGTAAACACGCTTACACTTGCGGGAAATACCGAAACCGTATCAGAACCGGGGAGCTTTGCACCACGCATTATATCCGTAAAAGCGTATTGAAAGAACTTGTCCTTGCCGACCTGCAACGGGTACTGTCCTATGTGCAGACCCATGAACAGGCATTTATCCAAACGGCGAATGAGTGCAGCGAGCAAGCCATGAAGAAAACAATGGCGCAGCAGCACAAGGAGCTTGACAAGGCACAGGGCAGAATGAGCGAATTAAACGTCTTATTCCGTAAACTGTATGAGGACAACGCTTTAGGGAAACTCTCTGATGAACAGTTTGCTTTCTTGACTTCCGGCTATGATGAAGAAAAAAAGACGCTGACGCGACGTATCGCGGAATTGACACAGGAGCTTGACACCGCCGCCGAGCGCAGCGCAGACGTGAAAAGGTTTGTTACCCTTGTCCGTAAATATACGGCGATTGAGGAATTGACTTACGAGAACGTCCATGAATTTATCGACCGTATTCTTATTCACGAACTGGATAAGGAAACGAACACCCGAAAAATTGAAATCTTTTATAGCTTTGTCGGCAGAGTTGATACAGGCGACAAGCCAACCGAAAGTATCTCCTATTTCAGACAGATAGGAGCCGACGTAAAGAGTTATGCTATCTAACATATATCAAAAAGAGGTAAGATAACCGCCCCTACAAAAAAGGTTACGTTATCTTACCTCAACAAAGCAGGTGCCGCTAATGCCATCGTCCGTGAAATGGACAATGTTTGTAAAGCCCTGCCGTGCGGCGAACTCCTCCAACATAGCCTTTTGATTGGATATGGAATTGCTCTCACGCTGTTGGTCATCATCTTTGCCAAAGTCATCACGGCTCAGTCGTTCGTACAGAGCTGTGATTTTCTCATTTTTTCTCATAACTTGCGCTCCTTTCTTCGGTTTTAGGTTGTGTGTTCTAAGAGACTTCCCAACCGCTTGATTAAGAAGTCTTTTAGAGCATACAACACCAGTCACCATGAATGACTTCCCTTGCGATCTCATCCACGGATTTCTTGGATGGAGAGAGCTTTTTATTCACGATGCTCTGGATGGCAGAATAATCATATCCCGCCTGAGACAGACGGTTCTGTCTTTCCGTGCCATTACCCCACTTTCCGGCAATGACCTCTGCTGCGATCTCCTCGTTTGATTTCTTTGCCGGAGCCGGAGCACTGCTGTTTCCCTTGGCATAACCATTCAGTCCTGCTGCCTTGATCTTTGCCGGGAAATCCACATAGCAGTAATCCTGATCACAGGTCTGTCCGTTGATCTTATTGCTGCGGATAAGGTTCGTCTCACCGCCAAACTGCCAGATCTGTGTTTCCGCACCGCTTGCCGGGGCTGGCTTGCTCTTTCCCCATCTGGCAACCCAGTGGGTGTAGTGGGTAAGCTCCCCATCGTTCATCTCGCTGTTAAAAAATGACTCGGATGAATAAATGCCAACCCAGTATCCGGCTGCTTCCATCTCTGAACAGAATGCCTTGATGATCTGTGTCAGTGTGTTCCTGTCGTTCTTTGTGATCATACTGCCCTCCACATCATAAAAGACCGGGTACTCGAATTTCTTTCCCTTAAGGAGTGAATAGAAATATCCAGCCTCTTTCTTTGCTTCTGCAGTACTTCTGGCATTTCCATAAAAATATGCCCCTTTCGGAAGTCCGCATTCCACGCATTTCTTATAGTTTGCCTCAAACTGGCTGTCCTTATAAAGCCCGGAATCCGCACCTCCGGCTTTGATAATGGCAAACTCCACGCCTTCCTTACTCTTAGCTCTTGCAAAGTCAAAACTGCCTTGCCATCTGCTTACGTCAATTCCAAATTTCTGACTCATAATATAATCCTCCAATTCTTTGTAATAAAAGAGGGAAGGTGCTACCCTTCCCCGTTGTCTTTGTCATCTTCTGCCCTGTCATGGAGCTGTTCCAGAACGGCTTTTATCTTTGCCGGAACAGGCAGTCCCAGATGGGATGCATTCTCCAGAAGGGATATCCCTTCATTTGAGATGTAGAAGAAAATGGCTGCCGTCCGAAGCACGCTTCCGGTGCCGATGACATGTACATCCATAATGTTTGCAATGCCGACCATAAGGAAAATCAGCACCTTACGGCAGATTCCCTTAAAACCGACTGCACTGGACAGCTTCTGGTCACTGATTGCACACATCACTCCCGTGATATAATCAATCACCACAAACGCAAGCAGTGCATAAAGCAGGCCGTCACATCCGCCAAGGAAATAGCCGAGCCATCCCCCGACTGCCGTAAATACAAACTGTACCGCATTCCAGAATTCCTTCATCGTCTTGTCCTCCTTTGATTTTTTGTATGAAAAAAGCAGCTACCCGTAATGGATAACTGCCGATTTCCGAAAATTATTTTATTGTTCCTGTAAGATATAGGTTATCTTCATTGTCTTATCTGCCGTCTTGGTAATCGGGGCATCAAGGTTATTGATGGTTGCCAGATAATTACACATCATGTACCAGCCGGACGTTGACCATGTGCCATAATCACAAAAATAAATGAGTGGTTCATTTCTTACAGGAGTCACGCTCATCGTATAACTGGAATTAAACAATGTCTGTGTCTCCGGTGGCATGATCTCATTCGTTGCCAGATCCGCAATCAGAAGCTGTTCATAACTGTATTCGTAATAAACCCGTCCGTTGATCACGAACTTTGGCACGCCATTGATGTTGGTCACATTGGTCCGCTTCAGCTTTACAACATTGGCCGGATTCGTGATCTGGATTTTATACACATCATACGGGGCATCATATCCCCTCAGCAGAAGATAGCCTTCGGTAACGAACATTCCCCAGTTTCCTTCCGTCCTGAGATATTTATCCGTAGTGTTTGTTATTTCATACTGCTTGATTTTCCAAGTGTCCACTTTTATTTCCGTTATAAGAAACTTTCCCTCTGGGGCAGTCCTGCTGTTGCTGCTCGTGCAGATATACAGACAATCATTTGACGGATCATAATTATATGACCAGTAGCCTATCTGCAGTTCCGAGGATAGCTCCGCCAGTTCGATTTCTTCGATAAGCGGTTTCGTGGTATAAATATTATCAAGAATAGACACCGTCTTTAAAAATGCACGTCTTTTTGTGATGTGGATATGGTTCTTATCTGCCACCTTGAAATAATACACACAGTCCTTTGCCCTGTCGATTAGGAATATCAGCTCTGTTTTTCCAATCGTCATACCAGAATATCTGCTGCTCGTGCTTGCCCCTGTTCTGTCAGGGTACACATACTGAAGATTGTCTTCTGCAATGGACTGCATCAGTAAATTGTCCCTGATTGGACTGGTATTTTTACTGCCGTATGATGTAAGACCACCATTTCTGTGTGTAAGACAGATGCTGGCAATCGTGCCGTTCGCCTGACTGGTTGCAAAATCATATACATATTTCACATACCTGTCTTTCAGATTTACTTCCGATTCTGTCTGGTTGAATCCGCCACGGAAGGTATTCTTTGTGTTGTTCTGCATTCCATGTGAAGCACAGCCGACAAGGTTTGCATCTGCCGGGGGATAATATCCATCCGCATTCTCCGGTATCTCCCTGTCGAAGCACAGGATTCCTCCGAGCAGTTTTTCATAATACGGCACAAACTCATTTAAGAACCTGTTCGGTCTTTTGGAAAGTCCGAGCGGTTTCAGGATGTCCCTTAGTGCATTGGTGACCATATTGCTGTTCTGGTAAGTCTCCACCTCACCCGTATTTACATCAGTAAGTTCTATTCTTGTTGTTCCCTTGAGCATCGTCATCATCTCCATTTCTATAATTCATGATAAAGGATGTAAGCGTTGCATCGCCCGCAAGCCAGAATCGGAAGGTTATCGTCTTTGCTTCCAGCAGTCTGGCATACAATTCATCCAGATTCATGGTGAGAAAATCCGCCATCGGGGTTTCATCCGTAAAGGTCTCCCCGTCATAACTGTACTGTACCGTGATTTCTCCCTCATATTCTGCATTCAGTGCCTTGATTCCAATAACTGTGCCGTCCGAAAGATCCGCCATGCATTCAATATACTGCTTTGGCGGTGTTCCCGTGATCACGGCATTCAGAGGAAATGCCCTGCTGTCACTCCAGCTTAATACGGAAGGAAGTATCAGCCCTTTTATCAGATTCCACTCCGGCATCTTTGCAAATCCATATTTTTTAAACAAAAGTGCATTGACTTCTGTTTCTTCCAGTCCGACAAGCACATCCGCTGTTTCTGACAGCTCCTCATTTATGATCTGGTTCTCCACCGTATACAGTTTTCCGTCCCCGTCTTTTATGAGGAGTTTAAACGGGACCAACAGGTCAATCGGTGTGTATTTCACTTCAAAGGTCTTACTGTCCGCATAATACTGGAAAGTAATATCCTGGGAAGCTGCATCGGGCTTTGTGAAAGTATAGTTCTTGTCTGCACTAAACCCAAAACCGCCATCATAGCACTGGACAGGAACAGAAATCATATGAAGGGAAATATCCCCCGTGTCCCAGAACAGGAGGTCATACTTTAGCTGGTAGTCCGCCCCGGATGCATTGTAATGCGACCATCCTTCCCACCGTATTTTCAGGAAACGGTAATAACTGTATAAAGTCCCTTCTTCCCTGTAAAGCGATCTCATTCTGGTATCACGGTTATCCACTTTAAGGTGCGTGGCATCACTGCCGATTCCCCAGTAAGAATCACCATGTGCATAAATATACGGCACGGCTTTTCCGAGGAACGTGAAAAAATCCGCACCGCTCACGGTAAGCGTACCGCCATCATAGTTGTTGCTGTCCTGTAACAGACAGGTCATGTTGGTGATACCGGCCGAAAAAATATCATTTATATTGTCATAGTTCATAGTGTAAATTCCACTCCTTTCACTCCGTCAAAGCCGGATATATCAACCGTTGTCCTTTCCAGAAAACCTTCATCCACTTCATCCGTCACGGCTTCCTGTGTCTGTTCAGTTACTGCTTTCAGTTCAAAGAACCCGTTTTCAACGGTAATGGTATCTGGAAATTTAACGGAAGTCTCTGCCGTAGTGATTACAAACTGCGGACGGACTGCTGCGGTATAACCATTGACTTCCACCCCGTCCACCCTTGTGAAGTATGAAATATCGATCACGAGGTCTTCTGCATATCCGTGATCGAGGGATTCCGGTCCTGACTTCTGTACATACCGTTTCCGCAGCATGAACCGTTCTTCCGTATTGACCGTGATATATCCGTTATAATTCGGATTTCCCCGCACGCTTGTAAGTACAAAGGTTCGGAGGATCTCCGTGATCCATGCACGATCCGTAAATGCATCCGCTTCATAGTTCTGGTCAGCAATCGGAATATTTCCGATTGTCTGTGTCAGTCCCTGTGTCTTTTTGGACGGGAATGTTACGGATGCCGTATCCTTAAACACATCAGCCACAAACGGTACATCCGTAATGCTGATATTTCCAATATTCTCATTGATATTGATGCGTCCATTCCAGTCTCCCAGTCCTGCTGCGAGTCCCTGACCACTGATGGTTGCCCTGATCTGTGCCTCACCGATCTTTGCGCTCCCTGATGATATCTTTAGATACATGGAAAATGTATTTGAACTGTTCTCTATGACCTTTGATATCGGAAAAAACAATGTCATAATATGCTTTCCATACAGACAGGTCTTTGTCGGCATAAAGGTATCAATGGTTTCATTATTTATTTTGTATATGATGGAAAGCTCCGGAAGTTCCGGCTCCGGGTTTTCTTCTTCCGTTTCTCCATCTGCAGTGGCATCCTCCGGCTTTATTACTTCGAGAAGCATCTCGCACTGGAACGCTGCCGTTGTGTCCTCCGTTGCAGTAAAATCAATATCCATAACATTCGTCAGTGGCTGTCCTATTTCAAACGGGGCAACATTTACAAAGTTATAAATAATGGTCCTTCCGCTTTCCACGGAATTGATAAGACCCGTAATGTTCTTATCGTTCTTGCTCTTGGCAGATGCAAGTCTCGGATTTTTACCCACGCATTTCAGTGTCATCTTTCCGTAGATCTTACACTCGATGCTTGTAATGCAGCTTATTTTTGTTTCGTCTGCATGACCGCCTGAGAACTTAAGGATATCACCGACTTCCATTGCCGGATTTCCTATGGTGTTACTGTCAAACGGGACATAATTTATCTTCTGCAGTGCCGTCAGGATTTCCCGCAGGATTTTCTCCCTTACGGATTTCAGTCCGAACTGAAGAAGCGGATTGATACCGAGGTTCATTGTAAGGGCATCATCCTTTTCCATTGCAATATACTCTGCCGTCTGGCTGATCTGGTTCGTGGATGACACGGCAGTATATCTTGTAACAAAATCCGAATAACTGCTGTCAAACCTTTCCTTCTGCTCCACATTCCATACGGACTCATTTCCATATCTTTTGAGAACCAGTTTTCCATACCGGTCTATCTGGCAGAAACAGCCTACCACCTGTGCCACATAAAAGATCAGATCACGGAATGTTTCCATGTCATTATCAGAATAAACACCGAGGGTGGTTTTTCCATTTGGGAGGGCGTTGATCTCCGCAACCGTCTGTGCCAATTCAACCTTACATGCATCACACGCAGCCTTTAGAAACTGATATGGCGTTCCGCTTGAAGAATCCAGCTTCAGCGTTTTTTCAAACCGGAGCATATGATCATAGCCTTTCAGTTCCAATGTCCGTACCTTCCTGTTTGCTTCGGAGATCTCATAAATTCCCATCGGTATGGTCTCTTTTGTCCCATCCAGAAGTGTCAGGCGGTAATAAAGCCTTACCTCTGCATCCTCAAGGGTATAACGGTCGATTTCCGAAAACAGGCTGATTCCCATTTCAGCAGCATAAACCGTTCCGAGTTCTATCTCCGTATTACTGCAGCACTGCCACTTTATGTAGCCGGAACCTTTCACGATATCCTTAGCCGTAAACGGATATTCCTTTCCGGCTTTTGTCGTGATGGTCCCGTACCATTCATATTTTCTTGTATTCTGCCTTACGGCATTCTTGAATTTTTCTGATACCTCAAACACCGTATCCGCCTCCTACATTTCTTTCAGGGAAAAAGATACCGTCCACAGACCTTTGTATGATGTATCCTTTTCCAGCTTTGCCTTAAATCCAGTAATATACATTTCTGCTTCTTTTAAGTCCAAGGTTTCCGTATCGAAATATTCCACTGCGATCTTCGGCAGTTTGGAATATACCGTCAGAAGTTTTACCCACTTCGGTGATACTGAAAAAGAGACGGAAATGTCTGCCACTCCCGTCCTTACCACATCCCTCTGTGTTGTTCCGGCTTCCGTTTCCCCGCCGGAATCTGCCTCTACATCGGAAAGTCCCACGTCATAAGAATCCGGCTTTGGAAGGGAACGGCCGTTAAAAACAAGATACTGTATATATGCCATGCTATCTTCCTCCGCTTCTTAAATTTGCCCTCTGCTGTGCCGATACAATAACCTCATCGAGCATCGTACCGCCCAGATATACAGGAATGACAATGTCACCGCTGTCTCCCTTAACATCCCGGATTGCAGAAGTAATTGCAGAAAGCATTCCTGAAATGCTTTCCGTCTGCTGTGCCGTAGGGTTTCCTGTCATGTTTTCCACCCCGCTGACCTTTGGATTGATGACCATGTCGGAAGAAACCCCGCTGACTGCTTTCTGGATCATTCCACGGCTCTTTTCGATTCCCTTGGCAAGTCCGCCCATAAAGTCAGGCATCCATGATTCATAATCAGTAAGAGGGCCTTCATCCGGCACGGAGAAGTGAAGGAATGACTTGATCTTGTCAGCCACACTCTTTACTGCATCCCCGACTGCACCGATGCAGCTCCTGATGCCGTTTACGATTCCCATGATGAGATCCTTACCCCATGTAAATGCCTGTGAAGCCAGACCCGTGATGTGGCTCTTTACATTGGAAAATCCTGATTTTACGGCATTTAAGACATTTCCCATTGCCCCCTTCACTGCATTTACGATTCCATTAAATACGGATGTGACTGCACCCTTGATTGCACCAAGAACCGTGGAGATGGTGGACTTGATGGTGTTCCAGATAGTGGAAATGGTGCTCTTTATCGTATTCATTATCGTGGTAATGGAATTTTTGACTGCAGTGAAATCTCCCGTGATCAGTCCCTTGATTCCGCTTACCACTGCACTGATGATCGTCTTTATTGCATTCCATACCGTGGAAAAGATGGTCTTTATCGCATTCAGAACTGTGGTAATGACCGTTTTTATCGTATTCCACACGGTCGTGATAACCGTCTGGATAATGGTAAGCACCGTCTGGATAATGGTCTTATAGATATTGAAATACGTTGTGACCAGAGTTTTTATCACATTGAAAACTGTAGTAAACACGCCCTTGATTGCATTCCAGATCGTAGTAATGACGGTCTTTATTACATTGAATACCGTTTCAATGATGGTTTTATACAGATTGAAATAAGTGGTTACCAGCGTTTTTATCACTTCAAACACGGTCGAGAATATCATCTTGATTGCTTCCCATACCTGTGAAAAGAACGCTTTTATGGCATTCCATACCGTGATGGCTACCTGTTTTACATTCTCCCAAAGGTCTATCCAGAACTGACGGAATCCATCGCAGTTATTCCACAAATAAATAAAAGCAGCCACAAGAGCTGCTATTGCTGCAATGATAAGAACGATTGGATTTGCAAGCATTGTAGTATTAAGTGCTGCAAATGCTCCTTTTACCGTATTGATGACTCCGGCAATCTTCGGAACGATTGTCATGATCGTGCCGACTGCGGATATTACCTTGCCGATCACGATAAGAACGGGGCCGAGTGCTGCTGCCAGAAGTGCAATCGTAACGACCGTCTTTTTTGTTCCCTCGCTCAGTCCATTCAGCCAGTCAACAAACTTCTGTACCCATCCGACTATCTGTTTAATGGCCGGCATCAGGAGTTCTCCAAATGAAATAGCCAGGCCTTCCAGTGCTGACTTTAAGATGGTGATCTGTCCCTGTAAGTTATCAAGCTGTGTATCTGCCATCTGCTGTGCAGCACCACCGCTGTCCGTGATGGACTTCTGTAAACTGTCCCATGTTTCTCCCGTATTTGCAAGCAGGGCATTTACGGAAGAAAGGTCTGTCTTATTGAAAATGGTGCTGATGATATTTGACTTCTCAGCAGATGTCATTCCATCCATGCTCTTATTGAGGTCACCAAGAATATCATTCATTGACCGCATGTTTCCTTCAGAATCATATACGGAAAGTCCGAGGGCTTCCATCTGGGCTGCTGCCTTATCCGTAGGATTCTGTAAGGACAGGATAATATTACGGAGGTGTGTACCGCCTTCTGCACCCTTGATACCATTATTTGCAAGAATACCAAGTGCGGTATTCAGTTCTGCCGTACCGCCCTTGATGGATTTTGCAGTCGCACCAATGGTAAGGATTCCTTCGCCAAGCTGTGCAACCGATGTGTTCGTGGTAGATGCCGTCTTTGCCATCTGGTCTACCATTGTTTCTGCTTCATCCACACCCATTCCAAGGGCAGACATCGCATCCGTTACCATGTCCGAAGCATCAGCAAGGGCAATATCTCCGGCTGCTGCCAAGTTAAGAACGGTCGGCAGTGTATCACACATCTGCTGTGTATCGTATCCGGCAAGGGCGAGGTAATTCAATGCTTCCGCACACTCAGATGCGGAAAAGGCCGTCTCTGCACCCATCTTCTTTGCCAGCTTTGAAAGGGTATCCATCGTATTTACCGACTGCCCGTTGACCTTGGACATAGAATCTTTGGTGATTCCCATTGTTGCCTGTACCTGTGACATGGAAGATTCAAAGTTGGCTGCGGTCGTTACGGATGCCGTACCCAGTGCAGTCACTCCGGCTGTTACCGGGAGAAGCTTTTGCCCGGCAGAGGAAATGTTGTCCCCAACCGTCTTTAACTTCTCGCCCGTTGTTGCAATTTTCTGTACTGCCGTTGCCGACTGGTTGGCCTGTGTTTCCAGATTCTTTAAGTCCTGTTCCGTTTCCACGATTTCCCTTTGAAGGGCATCATACTGTTCCTGTGAGATCTCGCCATTGGCAAGTGCAGTATTCGCCTGTTCTGCTGCCGTCTTCAGGGTTGCCAGTTTCTCTTTTGTCTCACCGACCGCTTCCGCAAGCAGCTTATGCTTCTGTGCCAGAAGCTCCGTATTTCCCGGATCCAGTTTCAGAAGTTTATTTACATCCTTAAGCTGTGACTGGGTAGACTTAATCTGTCCGTTCACGCCTTTAAGTGCATTCTGCAGTTTGGTTGTATCACCACCAATTTCTACCGTGATACCCTGAATACGGCTTGCCATTCCTCTCACCTCCTCCTAAAAATGGGTACAAAAAAAGGAGCATTTCTGCTCCGTAATAAAATAAAAACACCCGCCATTTCTGACGGATGTCCTATGTAATATTATAAAATTGTCAGTGTTGCAAACTTGAAGCTGTCTAATTCAATTCAAACATCGCCTTTTCATAATCTTTTACATAATAACTGATATTTTTGCGCCCCCGCTGAATAATTGTATGCCCTTCTGCTTCTAATTTTTCTTTCTGTGCTTCTATACCACCAGGATATTTTGCGTTTAACTCTCCATTTGCTTTCAGCGTTCTCCAATAAGGCGTTTCATCCTCAGAGCGCTGATAGCTTGCCCAAGCTACAATGGATACAAAAATTCCCGCCGTAATAGGCTCTGTAAAATCTGCGCCGTTTTGTTCTGCGAAGTAATCACGAATTTTCCCAACAGTAATTACTTTTCCATAGGGAACACACTTCATAATTCTGTCATAGTCGATTGGCGGTGCAAAGTACATTCTGTCCCCACCATATTTTTCTATGCTCTTTTCATCCGTAATCGTCTGAAACTTAGGCATGTCCTTACTGTCATGCAACATAGCGTTGAAATCTTTTTTATCTTCATTTGCCATAATAGCCACCTCCTGCTTTAAGCATAGCCTGTTTTTATAAGCCATGCAATGAGGCTGTTTGAATTTTTTTGCTTTCACAAATAACGATTTGTAGCTGAGAATATCCCAGCCTTTTTCTGTAGATAAGTATAACAGAAAAAGACTGTTCTCTCAATCAGAATCGGTCGAAGTCTTCCTGTGTGGCAAGCTCAGCATACTTATAATCATCGTTCCGGCTCTCGCTGTACATATCATTGATAAGGCCTATCGACAGCATATCAAGATCTGCCATCGATAAACCTAACTGCACGCATCGCAACAGAAACAGTGGGGTTGTCATTTCACGCTCTGTCGGACGAAGTTTTTTTTAGCTTCCACATCCGTTTTTACATTCAGTCCCCACAGTTCAATAAGCTGCGGAAGGACCTGATAAATTGAAAATGTATTGAAATTATCGAGCCACTCTTCCGGTGTGTCCGGAATGCTTGGATCCGCATGCTTGGCCATAATAAATGCTATATTTTCGAACATCTCAAGAGAAAACATATCAAGGTTTGATGATTCCTCTTTTCCATCTCCAATACTCTTTTCAAGCACTGCCAGATCCTTATAAATATCCCTCTGGAACTTTAATCTGTAGATTCTTGGAATGGCTGCACTTGCCTTGAATGCAACCATCTGTCCGTCAATTTCTATATCCTTTCTGATACCCATGTCTTAGTCCTCCCTATGATACACTCTTGGTTGATTTTGCTGACTGCTGCTCCAGTGCCGGAGTTGCAGCCGGAAGATACACACTCTTATACCAGTTGTTATAAACTGTATCTGTCGTGGAATCTCCTGTCTTTGCCTTGACATATCCGTCTGCCATTGGTCTTGCCTTTACTGTCAGTGTTTCTGTCTGCACTTCCTTATCTTCTTCATTAGTCTTTGACTCAATGGTCGGACGGGATGCGGAACAGTTATAAAGTACATGACGGATCTTACGGATATCACCATCAAATTCAAAAAGAAGTGCAAAGCTTCCTGTTTCGGAATTTGCATTCTCCACAAGCACCTTATTGGCATCCTGTTCCTCTTTTAAGATATCCGTTCTGAACGATTCCGGGATCATGGCAAGTTCAAGGTCACCATCATATCCCTGATTGTTGTTGATTACATAATACTCAATACCATCTGCATAAAATGATTCCGGCTCTCCTGTCGGATCCATGCTGATGGATACTGCACCGGGCATTGGTACAGGTGTTCCAAAACTGACCGTGCCTTCCTCTGCAACCGTAATAGGTGCGTAATGCACATTGCAGATATTAAATTTGACTTTGTTCTTTTTATTAGCCATCTTCTATACCTCCATCTGATAAAGCACCTCATACAGATTTTCAGTTTCTATCCATACTTCGCTTTTTTCATAAAAAATACCGTGCAGATCAAGCACGGCTTCTACTGTAAATTCCAGTTCCGGATTTTTCAAATCCGTATAAATTTCTATATTCAGACGGCTGGATTTATAATATACCCTACCGTCTGCCGGGAAATTGCTGCTTCCCGGATAAAGAAATACTGCAAAAGGCGGTTCCGGGGATTCGCCTTCCACAAAATGGTCATAAGCAAACGGAAGATTCATTTCTTCCATCATTACCACAACTTCTTCATGTGTCATGAACGCAGCCCCCTTTCAATCTTCAGCAGAAGCTCCCTGTTTCCTTTTGCCTCTGCCGGGGCAATATGCTCCCTTCCGGCTACCCTGCCGCCGCCCCGCTTTGCATGACCATGCTCCAACAGGTGGGCGATCTGGTATCTGTCCTTGGAATGGACAGTCATCGTGAGGGAATTACTGCTTTCCGCTGTCTTTTTCACGGTCCAGCTCTTTTTGTACCGGCCGGTACGCTTTGGGGCATTTGCCTGAATGTCTTTCTTTACCGTCTTGGAGGCATCTTTTACCGCATCCTTGACCGTATCCGTTGCAAGGTCTGCATACTCTTTGAGTCCGTCCATGATTGCATCCGCAAGACCGTCAACGGTCGTTCTTCTCTCTGCCATTCCATCACCTCTTTATCAGGGCAGCCCTTATCCTTACTGATTTGTTTTTGTACTGCACGTTATCAACGAATGTAATATTATAAAGTCTTCCACGGAAAACTATGCGGTAATGCTCCGTATCAAGTCCTGACACCTCACTGCAGTACCGGATAATAAAATCCAGTTCTGTTTCTGCATTGACCTGTTTTGCTTCCCAGTATTCCTTACCGGACAGATTGTTTGCATAGGAAAAACACTTATAATGATCTTCCCACACAAGCATGTGGTTTCCCGTCTTATCTGTTTTGGTACTGCTTTTCTGTATCGTGATCCTCTCACGCATGAGTTCAATCATTAGAATCTCTCCTTCCTGATCCCAAAGAGCAGATATTTCAGTGTTTCCGTCATTGTCTTATGATCGGCTTCTTCCCTGTGCTCATACAGATAAGCAATGGCATACAGTTCCGCAGTACGGATAAGTGCCTCATGCCGTTTTAGTCCTGCCCGTGTACGTCTTGTCACATTTAAGATCAGGCTGTCGGATGTCTCCATCAGACGGAGGATGAGATCATCCTCGTCTGACGAATCGACCCTGAGATAACCTTTGGCTTCCTCAAGCGTTACGAACATCCGTCCACCTACTTTCCGGCAGCCTTGATATCAAGTGTCTTAACTGCCTCGGAAAGGATCAGCTTGCCGTCCACACGCTCGGAAGCAAGGAATCCGACCTGACCCGTTGTAGCATAAAGCTCATTCAGTCTCTTGAAACTTCTGCCCTGACGATCAGCAATCCAGTAATAACTGTAATCACCAAATGCCATGACACGGCTTCCTGCTGCAAGCTCCGGCACATAAATGGATGTGCGGTACGGACGGTTGAGGATCCTGTCCGGCTCTCCTTCCCTTACGGACGGCTGCCAGATATAATTTCCGTTTCCATCCTTCAGCTTTCTGATTGCCTTTACGGTCGAATCATTAAGAAGCCACACTGCCTTGTTACGGTATGGAGCACGCAGGGAGTAATAAAGATCCATGACATCATCAAATGTAATGGAAGTATTATTGGCAGTAACCCCTGTCTCTGCACCGCCTGTGGCATTGAAGATTCCGGTAGGTTTTCCCTTGCCGTCACCGATAAAGAATGCTTCCTCTTCCTTTGTACCGATTCTTCTTCCGAACTCCCTTGAAATATACTGCTCAATATTGAACACACTGTCATTTAAGAGTTCATCGGACACCTTGATCATGGTTGCCAGCTTATAAGCACTGATGGATGTCTGACCGAAGCTGTCATCAGATTCAGGGAACTGTCCGCCCTCATCGATCCATGCAGCCTCGCCCTTTGATGTGACGATAGGGATCTTGCGGTCACCGCTTGAAGTCTTGATGACGGTTGCAAGGTTACGGAAAAATACTTCCTCTTCCAGTGCTTCCACGAGTTTCTTCTCATACTCATCCGGTACGAGATATCCGCCCTCGGAATCCGTACCAATGGAAAGGGCATTCTGTACTTCGTATGACATCTTGTTTCTCATACTGTTCCAGAATGCCTTTTTATACTCATCCGTTGCCCTTCCTGTCTTTGTATCACCGTCAGTCTTTGAATTCGGCTGATTGGTGATCGGTGTGCTTGTTGCCTTTGCAAGCTCTGCATCGATGGCAGCCTGTCTTTCCAGTCTCTCGATCTCTTTTCCGAGATTTACGACATCTGCTTCCATCTTGTCATAAGTGGCTGCATCCTCTGCGGATACAAATCCTTCCTGCGTTCTCTTGGCATCAAGGAATGCCTTTGCAGCATCCCAGGCCTTTGCTCTCTTTTCTCTTAACTCTAAAATCTTACTCATCTTGAAATCCTCCTTAATGTGTTAAAAGACTCAGTCTTTTTTCCAACTGGTTAACTGGTATCATGGCATCCGTATGGGATACCTTGGAAAGGAACGATTCATTCATCGCCTTTGTGGAAAACATCATGGAATCCTGCTGGAACGGGAGCTTCTTTTTCTTCTCCTTTTCCCCGTCATCCTTTTTCTCCTCTTCCTCTCCTTCACTGCCTTCGTCCGGCTTTTTCTCCGGCTCTTCCGGCTCTTTCTTTTTCTCATCCTCATCGGAATCAAAAAGGATCTTATCTGCAAACCCAAGCTCCACGGCTTTCTTGGCATTAAACCAAGTCTCGTCATCCATCATGTGCGAGAGCCTTGCACGGGTAAGCCCGGTCTTGGACTCATAAGCATTTAAGATGGACTCCTTGACTTCATTCAGCATTACGATTGCCTTCTGCATATCCTTTGCCTCACCCATTGCCATAGTCGCAGGATTGTGGATCATTATCATTGCCACAGGAGATACACATACTGTATTTCCCGCCATCGCAATAACGGATGCTGCCGAAGCTGCAATGCCGTCGATCTTGACGGTCACGCTTCCCTTGTAGTCACGGAGCATGTTGTAGATCTGTGCTGCTGCGAACACATCACCGCCCGGAGAATTGATCCATACCGTGATATTTCCGCTTCCGGCATTCAGCTCATCCTTGAAAAGCTGCGGGGTAACTTCATCCCCGTACCATGTTTCATCCGAGATCATGCCATTTAAAAAGAGCGTCCTTTCCATATCAGGCACGCTCTCATCTTCATTCTTTATCCAGTTCCAAAACTTCCGCTTCATCGTTTACCTCTCTTTCTGCTGTTTTCCTGTGCCGGGAGTTTTTCTTCTTCCTTCTGCTGTCCGTTGTCCGCTCCCGCAAATGCCTCTGCATCCGCAAGTTTGGTCATTGCACCGTTCACAAGATACAGGTTGCCTCCTTCCTCATCAGGGATAGGGTTCATGTTCTCCATTTCACGGATGTCATTGGCAGAAAACCAGCCGTTCTGTCTTCCGACTGCATAGCCGTTCATCCTCGACTGATAATCCCCACGGAGAAGTCCGTCCACATTCAGCTTAATGAAATACTTTCCCTTTTCTCCCGGCAGAAGGAGCGATCTCTGGAGCGACTGCTCCCACCGGATCACCCAAGGGTCCAGTGTGTATTTCACAAACTCCAAGGACTGCTGCTCTATATTCGAAAAGCTCGACTTATCAAGGTCACCGACCATGTGTGGCGGTATCCTGTAAAGTCTTGCTATTTCATTTATCTGAAATTTCCTTGTCTCAAGGAACTGTGCTTCTTCCGGCGGTATTCCTATCTGCTGGTACTTCATGCCTTCCTCAAGCACTGCGATCTTGTGTGCGTTATTCACACCACGATATACGGAGTTCCAAGATTCCCTGACCTTGGACGGATCCTTCAGCACTCCCGGATGTTCCAGAACACCGCCCGGATTCGCACCGTTTGCAAAGAAACTCGCACCGTATTCCTCACAGGCAAGCGTCATGCCGACAGCATTCTTTGCCATCGCAATCGGTGAATAACCGATCAGTCCGTCAAATCCAAGTCCCGGAATGTGAAGTACATCCTCGGCTTTCAGCTTGATGTTGCCGTATTCCTTGAACATGGGATTTTCATCACTGTTTCTGGAATACACATAATAGATATTTCCCCTGTCATCCCTCTGCACTTCCATCTTGTCAGGGAGAAGCGGATACAGACCAAGCACCCTTCCGGCACCATCCCTTATGATCTGTGCATAGGCATTTCCCCATATTAAAAGATGACTCATCAGAGTTTCCCTGAACACAAATGAAGTCATCTCCGGGTTCGGCTCATCATGGAGCAGATAATATAAAGGGTGGTCATGCACCAGCTTCTTGCCTCCGTCATCCTGATACTCATATACATGAAGCGGTAAGGATGCAATTGCTTCCGCAAGAATCCTGACACAGGCATATACTGCCGTTGTCTGCATTGCAGTTCTTTCATTTACGGGCTTTCCGCTTGTTGTCCGTCCGAACAGGAACGAATATCCGGCATCAGCCGCCTTATCCACAGGCTTATCCCTCGCCTGTCCGAAACCAAATAAACTTTTTATTCCCATTGCTTCAACCTCCGATTTCTGATATGATTTTTATGACACACGGAGTGATTCAGAATAATTTATTATTGCTGTTTCCTTGCTACACCTCCGTGTGTCTTTTTATTCTTAAAAGACCAGAATGCCGCGGTCATCATACACACTTCCGTCACTGCCCTCATTTCTGATTGCACGGTCAAGTGCCATGACGGTTGCAACGGCCCCGTCAATCTTCTCCGTGGATTTTTCCTTATCCATTTTGATATTCCCTGCCGGATCCTGACGGACAAATACATTATCCATCATCCACCGCAGCACCTTATGTCCGCCATGTGCTATCCTCTCTTCCAGTGTCAGCTTCATCAGCTCCTTGGTCGGAGGACTCATATCCTTATACCCCTGTCCGAACGGAACAACGGTAAATCCCATGCCCTCAAGGTTCTGTACCATCTGCACGGCTCCCCACCTGTCAAATGCGATCTCTTTGATATGGAATTTTGTTCCAAGCTCATCAATGAACTGCTCGATAAATCCATAATGGATGACATTGCCCTCTGTGGTCTGAAGACATCCTTCGGCTGCCCATACATCATACGGGACATGATCCCTTCTGACACGCAGCCTCATGTTATCTTCCGGTATCCAGAAATACGGAAGTATCATATATTTTTCCGTATCATTTCTTGGCGGGAACACCAGCACGAATGCCGTGATATCTGTAGAACTTGAAAGGTCAAGTCCGCCATAGCATTCCCGTCCGAGAAGTTCTTCCTCATTTACGGCAAATGCACAGGCATCCCATTTATCCATCTGCATCCATCGTGTGCTCTGCTTTACCCACTGGTTAAGACGGAGCTGACGGAATACATTCTCCTCTGCTGCATTTTCCTTTGCACTGATATAAGCATTCTGTACTTTTTCAATGTCTATCGTATAGCCGAGCGAAGGATTCGCTTTATACCACACATCCTCGCTTGACCAGTCATCATCATCGGAAGCACCATATATCACGGGATAAAATGTCGGGTCAATCTTTCTCCCCTCAATGATATCCAGAGCCTTCTGATGCTGTTCAAAACACACCGAATTTCTGTCTGTTCCGGCTGTCGTGATCAGGAAGAACAACGGCTGTGTTCTCGCATCACCGGAACCCTTGGTCATAACATCAAACAGCTCACGGTTCGGCTGTGCATGCAGCTCATCAAAGATTACCGCATGGACATTCAGACCATGCTTGGTATATGCCTCTGCCGACAACACCTGATAGAAACTGTTGGTCGGTTTATACACAAGTCTCTTTACGGACATGACAGGCTTTATCCTCTTTTTCAGTGCCGGACACTGATCCACCATGTCCACCGCAACATCAAATACGATGGAAGCCTGCTGTCTGTCGGAAGCACATCCATATACCTCTGCTCCCCACTCACCGTCACCGCATGTCATATACAGTGCGATGGCTGCTGCCAGTTCGGACTTTCCGTTTTTCTTTGGTATCTCACAATAACAGGTGTTGTACTGCCTGTATCCGTTTTCTTTTACTGTTCCATAGATCGTGCGGATGATCTCATCCTGCCAAGGCAGAAGTTCAAAAGGAACTCCCCTCCACCGTCCTTTGGTGTGTTTCAGGCAGTTGATAAAATTCACCGCATGATCTGCTTTTGCTTTATCAAACATTACTTTGCACCGCCTTTCACAAGCAGAAGCTCCATTTCATCGTTCTGCTTGTCTTCCCCGTTATCCGTTGAAATACGGCTTCTTGCAGACGGTGTAAGGCCGAACTGCTCACAGAACTTATTCATGATCTTCAGATAGGTCTGGGCTATGGATACCTGTGGTACCTGCTGCCAGTAACCGCTCGGAGTCTTCACGATTGCACCGTGCTGTGTGATGAATTCCTCTGCTTCTTTCCATCTTGCATATGCCTGACAGTATCCTGCGAATGCTGCCATGTCTATTTCAGTCAGGATGCCGAGATGCTCCAGTTGTTTCGCCATCCTTTTCCATTCTTTCTTTGCCTCATCCTCAAGCCATGCCGGACAGCGCGGGGCCTTTTTTTCAGGCTTTGGTTCGCCCGTGTTAAGGCTTCTCTTGCCCGGATTTCCCTCAAGCACCTTTACTGCCGTAGGCTTTGGTTTTCTTCCTCTCTGTGCCACTGTCCTCACCTCCTCGTAAAAATGGGCATAATAAAAGACCTCCGGAGAGGTCCTTTGCTTTGTTATCCGTGTGTTTTTAAAGTGTCATTCTGATTGCCGGGATCCTTGCTTTTTCCCCGGTCATAAAATCTGTGTATCCTGCATTCACCTCGGTAAGTCCCGCCATCTTTATTCCTTCTTTTTCAAAAGCTGCAAGTGTTTCGATAAGTCCTGAAAAGGTGCTGCTTATCGTAAATTCCTTGATTCCGTTTTCCCTTAAGGTCTCTGTGATCTCTGCAATGTCGTGATCCCAGATGGTATCCGCAAAATCGAGGTCTTCGTTTCCTGTGTATTCAAGGTTTCTGTATGCTGCAAACACCGTTGCATTGATTCCGTAATCCTTAAGGCTTCCTCCCTCTTTGATGGCTCTTTCAAAAATTTCAATCTTCTTCATGGTTTTGTTCCTCCGTTTTCTTTGTTTTCCCTTTCGGTAGGTACATATTCGCTCTAAACACTGATTATATCCAGTGATTTCATCACCATAATGTACACAAAGATAACGGCAGTACATTGTGACAATGTACATGATAAAAGGCAGGGGGATTATGCCCTGCCCTTCCTGTTATTTTACCTTGGTGAGTGCCCATGCCATCGCATGTCCGGCATCCTCAAATCCTTCTTTTCTTTCGATCCTTGAAATTCTGCACTCGCATCTTCCAAGTCCGGTTTCTTCCGGGGTCTCGACCAGCTCGTAAATCTCTGCAACGCTTCCCTTAAAGCAGTGGTCCCATACCGCAACCGTGTAATCCCCGTAATCAAGGACTGCTGAATTCATGCATCCGTAAAGTTCCATTCCTAAATTCTCTGCTGTTGTGATTTTTGTTTCCATCATATGTTCCTCCGTTTTCTTTTTTCCCTTTCGGTAGGTACATATTCGCTCTGAATGCAGATATTATCCAGTCATATCTGCCCCGTAATGTACACAAAGATCCGCCGGAGGAATTGTACATATTACCGCTGTGACCTGTGGATGGTTTCAAGGATCTGGTCCTGTTCCGTTGCCCCGACACCGATGCTCTCAAGAGCCTCACGTGTGCCACAGTCGGGGCAGATAAGCGTTGTTCCGTCAGTCCTTGATAAGGCGGGCGGTGCTGCGTATCTTTCTCCGCACCGTGGGCATATCCGTATCCGCAGTATTTCACTCTTCATGTCCTGCCACCTCCACCGCTTTTATCTGTGCTTCGGAAAGGTAGTGCTCATCAAATCCGAAACTGACATACCCCTGAAGGCATATGCTTACATAGGAAAGGGAAGGTACTCCTATCTTCCGTTCTTCATGCATGATATACACAAAGCACTTCCTTCTCCGTATCTTTCCCGTGCGTATTCCTTTGATATCCAGTTCCATTTCCTTTTTGTAATAAAATGTCGGGAATCCTTCGTAGCGGTCAAGTTCCGCCTCATCCGATTCCGTGACCTCCCATGCCGCAACGGGAACCTCTCCGCCCTTCTTGGGTTCTATCGTAAGATAGGCACCCGTAAGGCTTCCCTTGAAAAGCAGTTCATAATTTTTAATGACTGCAGTTCCGATCACCCTCGCATGCGGGCATCTCATCCGCATCTGTCTGATGTTTAGGTTGCTGCCGTAAGCAATGTAATATCTTTTCTGCATAATGTTTCCATCCTTTCCGAAGGGAACACCCTTCTACCACCTTAAGACCGCACATGGCGGTCAATGCTCCAAGGTGGCAGGAGGCTGTTCTCTTCAAGCAGCCCTTCCGCTTCTGAATGCGGTGTCTCCTGCAAGTCTCTTTGTGAGGATGTCCCTTGCCGTCTTGAATTCATCCCCGATGAATCCGAGTCTTAAAAGCCATGTCCTCATTGCGTATTTTGGATTTTCTGTCTGCTGTGGTTTCGGACTTGCCGTCCTTACTTCCTTTGCCATCTGGCTGAGTGCAAGACAGAGCTGGATGTAACTTTTAAGCTGTCCTGCATGCAGTCCGTTCAGCTTTCCATCTGCCGGGGCATCAAATTGAAAAAGTCTGAATTCAACCGTCCCCTTTGTAAAGGTTGCATGGTAGTTCAGCATATGGTATCTGCTGTCATTGTAATGCTGATTCCGTCCGTAGCTTGCACCGTTTGAGGTGTACCAGATGTCTGCAAGAGCAGCCATCGTCTTTGGCTTCTTCTTGTTGAGTTCTTTGAGGAATTTTGGGTCTACCGTTCTGCAGTAGCGGTTCATCCTTCCCCTGTCAAGGTCTAAGGCATCCGCCAGAAGGTTCTCATGCCCCGCCATGATGTTTGCAAGATTTCTGAGTGTCTGCGGTGTGTGCCCTTTTGCACCGATGTGGATGTGTACTCCGCATCCCCTTGTTGCATCGCTCTTTGCTCCCGCATGTCTGAGCTTTCTGATAAGTTCCTGCAGTGTTTCAATATCGTTGTAGGTAAGGATCGGTGTCACCAGTTCGCATTTCTTATCATCTGGTCCCGCAATGCTGACGTCCTTCTGGAATTTCCATTCCCTTCCGTCCGCATCCCATGCTGACCATGTATAATATCCGTTTCTGGAAGCCGTGTTTTCAAATCTTCCCGTTCCAAAGAATGCGGCTGCAAGCTCTGCTGCCTTATCCCTCCTGATGTTATTCATCTCGACCTCAACTCCGATGGTCTGTTTCTTCATTTCCTCAATCTGTCTTGCAATCCTTTCGTTCATGGCTTGTACCTCCGTTTGTTTTCTACCCTTTCGGTAGGTACATATTCGCTCTAAAACACACATATATCCAGTTATATATGAGCCATAAACTGCACAAACATCTGCGGTTGGAATTGTGTATATTATGACTTCTCCTGTGGCAGTTCTTCCTTTAATTTTTCTGCAAATTCCGCAAGTTCATCAAGGCTCATTTTTCCGATTGCTTCAAAGGCACGGACCTGTTCTTCCGTCTTCGGTGTCGGCAGCGGATAAGGATAATACCCAAGCAGATAATCAAGGGACACATTGAATCCATCCGCAATCTTTACCGCTTCAACAACACTCATCCTTGCCGTGCCGTCCAGCAGATTCTTTACCCTGCGCTCCTTCAGGCCGCACTGTTCTGCAAATTCTGCAGGAGTTGTCTTGTGTATCTTTGCTATCGTGTTCAGGTGCTCCGTCACCATCTTATGAAACTCCGTATTTTCCATTTCTCGGACTTCGTCCATTGGAAGGGGTTCGATATCAAACGCTTCTTCCATCGTCTGGCCGAAGGCTGCTGCGATCTGTACCGCCTCGGCCGGTGTAAGCCTTCCCCTGCTGTGAAGGATCCTTTCAAGCCTTCCCTCTTCCATACCGCATTTCTCTGCAAATTCCGTTATCCCCATCTGATGCTTCTTCATCAGTGCCATCAGCTTTCTTCTGATTTCTTTCATTATCCACCTCGTTTAAAATTCTTCATCCGTGCAGCAGGTCATCCCCATCTGCAGTTTTATGTATATATTTGTATACCGGTCCCGTTCACTTCCGTCAGAACCCATCATGGCCTGAAGGAAGAACTGCTCCGCAGCTTCCTTCGTTTCCCATGTATCTTCCTTACCGTAACATACGGTCGTTATCTTATTCATTGGTATCCGCCTTTCTCCATTCATCCACTCCGTAGATCATTGCAAGAGAACCGTGTCCCTCCCACACCGTGTGGAGCTGTCCCGCATCATCCACGAACTCGACCGTTCCTATGGTTCCTGACGGTATCTTTCTGTATGGGTCATCAAGGCGGATAAGTTCCACCTTTGTTCCCGCAGGATATTCTTTTCTGAGTCTTTCAAGTGTCTGTCTGCTTACTCCGAACATACCGTTGTCCCCCTTTCTGCCCTGCGGTTGGCTTTCCATTTTTCCGCATCTTCCGGGGTTCTGAATGCCGTATGTCCTTTCAGTCCCTTAAGGAAGAAATTTCTTACTTCCTTTCCTTCGCTTCCGCCAAATCCGATGGAAACAAGCCATGCCCTCATGTAATATTTTTCATTTTCTTCAATGGTCTGTTTCGGATTTACACGTTTCTGTTCCGATGCCTTCTTTACCATAGCTGCTGCCAGTCTGCAGTAATTCATCATGCTGTCCGTATGCGGGAATCCCGTAAAATCAATGTTTCCATCCTTAAATGCGACTCCCCTGCATCCGCCATGTTCCATAATGAAATCCGCAGCTTCTTTTGTATTTTCAAAGGTTCTTTCGGCAAGCGCATCCGTCAGCGTATCCGTAATGGAAATGCATTCCCTTCCGGCTGCCCTGTTGATAAGGTACTGCTTGGAATGCATCATGTTTATCAGGTTGATGATTCCCTGTGGTGTCATATCACCAATTGGTATTTTTATTTCCGCTTCTGGTTCTTCCGTCTGCGGTTCCTGTGTTTCTTCTGCAACATCGTTCTGAAAAAGCACTCTTCTCACCTCATCTTCCATACTGTCATCTTCGAGGATGACCTTTGCGTCCCTGTCCACCGTTATGCTTCCGATGCGGTATGCAAAACTTGGTGGTCCAAGGTACTCCGACCTCTGTCCGAAATGCCCGGATAAGGCTTTTACCAGTTCTTTTCTGTTTTCAGCGTTTGTTATAATCTCCATTCTGCTGATCTCCTTTCCTTTTGGTAGTACCATATATCACTCTGAACGCCCATATAGTCAAGCAGATAATGGTACTTTCCAAAAGAAAATGTAAGGTCAGTTTCTGGACTCCGGCAGGGACATCGCAACCGCATATGCCACGGTTGCCGTCACCGCATTCCCCGCCTGTTTATAAAGCTGTGCATCGGAGTTGACAGCTGATGCACGGTCAAACAGCTCATCGGAAAATCCCTGTAACCGGAAGCACTCCCTCGGTGTCAGTCTTCTGATGCGTCCGCCCCTCATGAGCGTACCCATCTGACCGGAACAGTCCAGCGTCTGGGAGCATCCCTTGCCTACACGGCCCCGTCTGGTCGTACTGTCTGGATACGCAAGATTGATACCGTCACCTTCACTGGCAACATCGTATCCTGTCTTTGTGGCATTCCTGACTTTCACGGAATCTGCCTTCTTACAGACATACACACCATGCCTGTCCTGGGAGGTCAGCGTGAACATTGGCTCTCCGTCATCCTTCATGCGTCTGCCGTTCTGTCTTTTCTCCATACGTTCCGGTGTCAGGACCGGATGAACCTCAAGCACCGCTGAGTTCATTGCCGTGTGGTTCGTCATCCCGGCAGTGTACCGTGCAGTCAGGCATCTTGCCGTGTCCGTGATCTTCGGATCATGGTTGCTCTGGTCGATGAAATAAAGCCCTGTCTTTGCACCCACGCCTCCGGCATTGCCGACAAGCGTTGCGGAGATGCCGTCCGTCCCGTAAACACGGTAACCCTGCATACCGCCTATAAGCTGGTTAAGAGCTGCTGCGTTTTCTCCGGTGAGAGGTAATATTTCTCGTCTACCTCTGCTTCTAAGATTTGCGATAATGAACACACGCTCACGGTTCTGTGGCACTCCGAAGTTTTTGGAGTTAAGCACCTGCCACCGACAGTCATACCCTGCTTCGTCCATTTCAGACAGAACTGAGGCAAAATCGAATCCTGCATTAATCGATAACAGGTTCTTAACGTTCTCAACAAGTAAGTATGTGGGTTTAGCACTTTCTTCTTTGCCTTTGAGGAGGTCAATAATGTTGTAATATATTCCACTTCTTTTTCCGACCAGTCCCCGCTGTTTTCCGGCAACGGAGATGTCCTGGCATGGGAATCCGAAGCACCAGATGTCTGCATAGGGGACATCTTCGGACTTGAGTTTTGTGACATCATGAGCTTTCCACTCTCCTTCCGTATCATACATTGCCTCATAGGAGGCTCTTGCAAATTTATCATATTCACAGTATCCGATGCACTTATGGCCGGCAGTTTCAAGACCGAGCCTGAAACCGCCTATGCCTGAACACAGGTCAAGAAATGTCATCTGCTTCATTATACATCCCTCCCCTGCATAAATCCTGATATGAAATTTTCATATTATCACGGAGCACATATACATCAGCATCCGAACCGCATTGTTCAATGTAGCGGTTCACGATGACATCCACAAACTTCTCATCCAGTTCGATGCCGTAGCAGATACGGTTCGTCTGCTCACAGGCAATCAGTGTGGAACCTGATCCGAGGAACGGGTCAAGCACGATACAGTTGCTCATGCATGAGTTCTGTATCGGATATGCCATAAGTGCCACGGGTTTCATGGTCGGATGATCCTTGCTTGCCTTCGGACGGTCATATTCCCAGATGGTTGTCTGCTTCCTGTCGGAATACCACTGGTGCTTACCGCCCTTCTTCCATCCAAACAGGCACGGCTCGTGCTGCCACTGGTACGGACTCCTTCCAAGCACCAGTGCATTCTTTTTCCAGATGCAGCAGCCGGAAAGGTAGAACCCGGCATCCTTAAATGCCTTTCTGAAATTCAACCCTTCCGTATCCGCATGGAAAACATAAATGGAAGCATCCTGTTCCATCGACTGCTCCATGTTGACGAATGCTGCGAACAGGAATTTATAGAAATCCTCATCCGGCATATTGTCATTTTTTATCTTTCCGGCTGTCTCCTCAACATTTACATTGTATGGAGGATCCGTCAGCACAAGGTTGGCTTTCCGTCCATCCATCAGTGCATCGTAAGTTTCCGGCAGAATGGAATCACCGCAGATGACACGGTGCTTTCCGAGCATCCACACATCACCCGCCTTGGCAACGGTCGGTTTTGCAAGCTCCGCTTCCACATCAAAATCGTCTTCCGTGATTTTCTTATCATGCACGGAATTGAAAAGCTGCTCTATCTCCGGTGGTTCAAAACCCGTGACACCGACATCAAAATCGGAATCCTCAAGGTCTTTGATAAGATCTGCCAGAAGTTCCTTATTCCATTCACCCGTGATCTTATTAAGGGCAACATTGAGTGCCTTTTCCTTGGTCTTGTCGATATCGACCATGATACACTCCACTTCAGTATATCCAAGGTCTGAAAGAACCGTGGCTCTCTGGTGTCCTCCGATAATGGTCATGTCTGAGTTGATGATGATCGGCTCGACATATCCGAACTCTTTAATGGAGTTCTTGATTTTTTCATATTCCTTATCACCCGGCTTCAGCTTCTTTCTTGGATTATAGGAAGCGGAGATAAGGTCTGCTATCTTATAACTCTGAAACTGCATCTTCCTGATCCTCCTCTGCTAAAAATCTGTGCCGGAAGTAACATTCACGGCCACAGTATTTTCTGTTCTTGTTTCCATAGGAAATAAATGGCTTCCCACACTGCTCACATACAAGCGTGTAAGAAGCCTTCTCGCTTTTCTTCACTGCTTCGGGATGTGCTTTCCACCATTCCCTTCTGCATTTTTCACAGCAGAACCGTCTCGGTCTGCCAGTCTTCGGCTGTTCGATTGGATTACCGCAGAAGTGGCATACCTCTTTACCGTCCACCATGAGTTTCATATTTTTTGAAACCACCGTGGCATATCCGGCAAGGTTATGCCGCTTGCAGTAATTCCTGACGATGTCACGGGACAGTCCGATTGCCATTCCTATGGCTTTATATCCCATGCCCCGCATACGCATCTCATTGATCTGCTTTGCCTGTGTGTCCGTCATCCTTTCTCACTCTCCTTCCGGCACACGAAAAAAGGCCGGAAAAACAGTGTTTTTACACTGTTTTCCAGCCTTAAATATTGCGTTTTTCATAATTTTCTGGCAAAAGAAAATACCCCTTTTTGCCGTGTTTTAAGTACATTCTGCGAAAATTATCCTGTCTGTTTTATATCCCCCCTGTTTAATTCTGCGAAAATTCACGCAAAGGGGGCCATCGGTCTTCAGCGGCTCGCTCCGTAGAGATTTTGATACCCCCACGGTCTGCCGTCAGAACCGATACTCAGGATTGTTATCCTCGTTCCATGTCTTTTTATCATGACAAGGTTTGCATAAGCTCTGCCAGTTCTTCTCGTCCCAAAACAGAACAGGATCACCACGGTGCGGCTTCACATGGTCGACCACGGTGGCGTTCACAGCCTTTCCTTCCTTCATGCACTGCACGCACAAAGGATGTGTTTTTAAGTACCTCACCCTTGCCTTCTGCCACTGCCTGTTGTAACCACGCTTGCTGCTGCTCGCCCTGTCACCACGGTGCAGTGCTTCATGCTCCTCACAGTACAGACCGTCTGTCAGCTTCGGACATCCGGGGTGTCTGCACGGTTTCTTTGGTTTCATCGGCATCTGCCATTCCTCCCTTCTATGTACACGGGCGGTGTGAAAGGATTGGAAAGACACCGCCTCCGAGCATAAAGAAAAGGAGCATTTCTGCTCCCTTCCATTTTTGCCATCTTAATCATAGCACCTGTAAAATAAAAAGTCAGTACACCATTAGTACACCTTTAGTGCACCTCTAGTACACCTATGCTTTCCGCTTCTCCTCCTTAGGTCCATATGCTTGATTTGCCATATCAAGAACCTTATCCACTTCTTCCTTCGGATATCCTAATTTTCTCATAGCCCACATAACAGCTATTTCTTTCTTCTCCATTCCAATTTCGATTGTTTTATTTTCCTGCTCAATCATCATCTGAAGTTTTTTCAACTCTTGTTCAGGGTCAATCTTTGGCTCTTTAAGCTTCTTATATCTGTCTGAAATCCAATCCTTAATATCTCGAAGCACCACTTTGACAGCTTCATTTCCGGCATTGGTTATTTCATCCGTGGCCGTATCCAATAATGAATTTTTAATTTTATCCCTGCGATTATTTTCTTCCATGTCCCGCTCCTTGCCTTTCAATTATTCTTCCACATCAACACAGTTGCCTTTCTTATCAATCCAGAAATAGCCTTCTTTCTTAGAAATTGCACGGCTTCCGCATTTTGGACACTGACCAAGATCCTTATACTGATTCAACGTATAAATACTTCCATAAGCAGCATTTGAAAGATTTTTTAGCTTATCGTAATCCCCATAATAAAAAACATGCTGGCACGAAGCACATACACACTTTGTCTGTTTCTGCTTTTTGCAGCCTGAATGCTTGGCTGCCTCTTCCATGCCTTCCTTGAAATTCTGCTTCACGCTTGTTTGTACAACTCCCAGTTCTTTTTTGAAATCAGCATTGTACTTTTCCACTCTTTCAAGCTGGGCATCTAATCTCGGCTGTGCTTCCGGATGGATTTTAACATATTTTTTCAAAACACCAGTATTGCTGTTAAATCCGGCACTCATGAAATTTTTGATTCCTAATTCAGCAGCACACTCCCTGCATATATACCTTGGACCGATTTTGGCCGACAGTTCAAAATATTCTTTTTTATTATCCGACTCTCTGCCACAGGTAACACATTCTCTTAACATTGTCCTGCCTCCTCGCTCTGATTCATAACATCATTTTACCATAGTACAAACAAAAAAGACAGCCGTCTGACTGCCTTAATTGTACTCTGCATATGCACCTATCTGTATCTGAAGTGCCACGGTGATCTGTTCCATGACCATGTCATCCAGCACTTCCCCGATTCTGTCACCAAGCCTTGTCTTATCAAGCGTTTCCACCTGTTCCGCAAGTGCCATGCTCGGTCTGCTTAACCCGCTGCCTTTTGGAATCTGCACATGGGTCGGAAGATACTTTTTCTTCCACACCCTTGCAGAAAGCGGAACGACCGTAACAACAGGGGAATGCCTATTTGCCTTATTGTTGCTTACCACCAGTGCCGGACGAATACCGCCCTGTTTGCTTCCTGCCTTCTCTCCAAAATCCACATAGTAAATATCTCCACGCTTACACATAAAACCTCCTATCCAAGAACAAAGGCTTCCACCTGTCTGTCCCTAAGTTCATACTGTTTATCAAGTTCCTTTAATGCTGCTTTTCTGTACTTTGCTATCATCGTGTGGCTCACATGGTATCTGTCCATCATGATGTCCCATGTCATATCCTCATCCAGAAGATCCGTGATGATGCTTCTATGTTTTTCTTCCAGTCTGCTTACCGCATGCTCAAAAAATTCCAGTTCTTCCTTCAGGAACATATATCTGTGGAAAAGGAATTCATACCACTCGTCATTCTCCCTTTCGATTGCTGTCCTGTACTTGATTGCTATGTTTGCCGTCTTATCGGAAAGAGTGCTGGTCTGCACCCTTTCCCCTTCCGGATGGGAATAGAGCATGGAATCGATCATGTCCTGTTCGCTCACTCCCTGAAACTGACAGAGCTGGAACTCAGTCACGGTCAGTTCCTTTTTCATGTTCTTATATTCCTTCATCATTACTTCTGCCGTCATCCGCCATACCTCCAATCCTTGCCTTTACTGCTTCTATCATTGCATTCTGTGTATTGTCCTTCCTCTCGATTGCACGGAGGATATCCTCATCGACCGTCCCGTCCGTTACCAAATGCTCTATGACAACCGTGTGTTTTTGTCCCTGTCTGTAAAGTCTGGCATTAAGCTGCTGATATAACTCAAGGGACCATGTAAGCGAAAACCATACAATGGTTGAACCGCCCTCCTGAAGATTCAGTCCATGTCCTGCCGATGCCGGATGGATCAGTGCAACGGGGATCTTTCCGGCATTCCAGTCATCAATGTCTTTCTTTGTATTGATATCCCTTGCCGGAAATCTCTTTAATATCCTCTCCCTGTCATGCTTGAACCAGTACGCAACCAGAAGCGGTTTCCCGTTTGCCGATTCGATAAGGTCTTCCAAAGCATCCAGTTTTCTGTCATGGATATTTCTGACATTGCCGGATTCATCATAGACAGCTCCGTTTGCCATCTGCTGGAGTTTGTTGCTTAAGGCTGCTGCGTTTACCGCATCGATGTCCTGTCCTTCTCCGTATTCAAGGATCATCTCATCTGCCATCCTGTCATAAAGAGCCTGTTCGGATTCCGACATGGAAACAGACACCCGGTTGCTTATGCATTCCGGCATATCAAGATAGTCCACGGCTTTCATGGAAATACTGATATCTGAGATCAGTTCATATATTTTTTCTTCTGCCCCTTCCCTCGGCTTATACGAAAAGATGATCTCACGATTCCGCTTATCCGGCACAAAGAACCTGTCACGGTAGCCTCCGATATATCTTCCAAGCCTCTGTCCCATATCAAGGATCCCGATTTCTGCCCATAAGTCCATGAGGTTTCCCGGTGTTCCCGTAAGCCCGACCACACGTTTTGCCATCGGTCTTACTTTTTTCAGGTCTTTGAACCTCTGTGCCTTTGGGGACTTGAAGCTCGACAGCTCATCAATGATGACCATGTCAAAATCAAAAAACATATTTTTTGTCATCCATGAAACATTGTCCCTTCCGATGATGGTCACATCGGATCCTGACAGAAGTGCTTCTTTTCTCTGTGCTGCAGTTCCCATTGCCACTGCAAATGTCATGCCGTAAAGATGCTCCCACTTTTTTATCTCTGCCGGCCATGTGGTCTCAGCTACACGTTTTGGTGCGATCACCAACACCCGCCTTACTTCAAAATAATCAAACAGCAGAATCCACAAAGCCGTAAGCGTGATGACCGTTTTCCCAAGTCCCATGTCAAGGATCAGGCAGCTCACAGGATGTTCGATTATAAAATCTGTTGCATACTGCTGATAATCATGTGCTTTGTATTTCATCAAGGATACCTCCGATCTGTTCGATGTTATCAACTACATAAACAGGAAAACCTAACCTCTCAAACATTCTCTTTCTCTTCAGCTGAAGCGGTCTCGGCTTCTTCCCCGGTGCTTTCAGTTCCACAAATGCCATTTTTCCGTCCGGCATCAGGACGATGCGGTCAGGCACTCCATTCATACCGGGTGATACGAACTTCAGTGCCATGCCTTTCCGCTTTTTTGCTTCTTCCCTCAAATGTCTCTCTACTGTACTTTCTAGCAAAACCAGATACCTCCTTTGCCGATTGCGGTTGCCATATGCCTTTAACTCCTATACGCGCATATACACATGAATTGCTCTTTTTATCTTTATTTTTAATTCTCAACTGGATTTAATGGGAAACTGGGAAACTAAGAACCGCAACCCCTTATTTTCCAAGGTGTCAACACGGTTTCCAACTACCGTTGCCCATCTGCATTTGGGAAACCCCGGAAACCGCCTAACGGGTTTCCAGTGGTTTCTCATCCATTCTTACAAAAGTCTTCTGCACTCCGTAAAGGGGGACTTTGGTCTTTCCAGTGGTGTTGGAATCATACTTCTTCCATCCCCCGATCTTGTTTAAGATGCCTTCGATCTCATAGGAATCCGCCTTCTTTAAGTTCTGGCGTTCCTTGCCGAAGCACTCCACCCATATCTCCATAATGCAGACACGCTCACGCACGACCGTTCCTTTTACACCTACTGTTTCAAACTCACCGCCTCCGAGGAATGCCCTTCTCTGGTAGATGTCCATTGATGCCCAGTTATCCGGCAGAAGCCTGTCAAGATAATCCTGCACGATGCCCTCACGGTCATCCGACTCCATTGCCTCCTGCTGCATCTTATAGGCTTCTTCTGCCTCCGCACCTTTTAAGAACAGCGCCTCGCCTTCGTTATACAGATGGATTGCCTCCGCCCAGATCTGGTCGACACAGTCAAGCTGCCACGGATGGTGCTTTCCCGTTCCCGGCACATGCACCGGCCAGAACCTTCTGTTTCCGGTCACATCACGTAAGAATCCGCCTTCAGAGTTGGTGCTTCCCACAATGATGCATTTTCTTGGGTGGGACTCCACATTTACACCGTATGCCTGACGGAACTTATCGTCCTGACGGGTGACAAAGGACTTCACTACCTCGACCTCAGTCTTGCGGATACCGTTCATCTCACTGATTTCGAGGATCCAGTTGCCGAGCAGCTTCTCGGCAGCAGTCTTATCCCTCATATCCGAAATGGATAAGGAATCCGAAAACCACTGCTTTCCGAGTATGGAAAAGAAGGTTGATTTTCCCATTCCCTGCGGACCGTTCAGCACGAGGATGGAGTCAAACTTCACTCCCGGCTTATAAATACGTGCTACCGCAGCCACCAGTGTCTTACGGATGACCGCCCTCGTGTAAGGTGTATCTTCTGCACCAAAGTAGTCGATGAGCAGTGTGTCGATACGCTCCTGTCCGTCCCAGTTAAGTGTGGCAAAATAATCCTTGATCGGATGATAAAGCCTGTCGGATGACACTACTGCAAGCAGTGCATCCTTGAACTTGGTCGGTGACCAGATCCCGTACACCCTCTCGAAATACACCTTTGCATTGGCAAGGTCTGAGTCATTCCATCCCGGCTTTACCTGTTTCCAAGGAAGAGGGCCGATAACATCAATGGTATCCTTGAACTCGTTGTATACGATATTTTTGAAGTTCTCATCATTGCGGATGATCAGTGCGATGTTCTGCAGTGTGTCCTTGATGTTTCCCCTGCGGTCGAGTGCCAGTTTATTCTGCCAGTCCTCATCCGGCTCTGAGGAAAATTCCTGTACTGCCAGCTCCTGTCTTTCTTTTGCAAGCGTGTTCTTTACTTCTTCATCTGCAGATACAAAATCCTGCATGGCTTTAAAGGACGGGAGTTTTCCGGGTTCTGTCCCTTCGGCTGCCCTTGCATCCTTGTCACCGAATTTATGAAGCCTTACCACATCAAACGCATTCATCAGCTTTCCGCAGCACGGGTCTGTTGCATGATGGCTGTATACGAACAGGTCATCATAGACAACGACTCCGGCTGCCGAGTCTGCCGGGATATAATCATATCTTCCGGGGATTGCCCTCGAATGCCTGTACACCTCCGGGATGAACTTATCGATAGCCTGTGTCACCGTGTATGTCCGGTTGAATGCCCCGATCAGTCCGTCCTTGGAAAGCGGGTCTGCCTGTTTCTTTATATCCCTCTGTACCACGGATGCCTGACGGTTGCTTACCGGCCATGCGGATACATCATGCCAGTCCTTATAACGTGCCAGCACTTCATCCGGATCCACCTCTGCCCCATCAATCTCCTGAAACACATACTCACCGTCACTTGAGGTGCTCGGCCAGTACATGAGTCTGGAAGGCTCATAGGTGGAATCATCGAAAAGTTCAATGCCTATATCCGATGCAAGCATACGGCTGACCGCACCATATTCATCCGGAGTCACATCCCTTGTCAGGAATATGATGATACGCAGTCTCGGCTTTTCCGGTGTATGCTTATGGGTGGAATACACCACCATCTTCATGTCAAAGAATATTTCCAGTTCATCAATGATGCCCTGTGTCCCGTAATCCATGTCAAGCGTGATGGCGGATCTGGATATCACGCAGTCTTTCTTTCTCCGTCCGCCCTTCAGCTTTCCAAGTACAAAGCCTCCGACATCCTTGATATTGTCCTGCTGTCCCTTCGGCATCTTCCTGTACTGCTCCATTGTTTCTGCAGTATGCTTTGTCTTGGACAGACGGCTGACAAAATCTTCATATGTCATATCCGTGCAGTTAAACTTTTTGTCCATTCTTGAGTTTCCGATTGATACGAACATCTTTTCCTGCCTCCTTCTTTTTCTTCTTTTCTTCCTTTGCCACCCTTCCGACCGCAGTATTTGCAGTCGGGTCAGGATAGCCTTCCGTATTTCGTCCTCCCATGCAGCACCTCCTAATCTTTCTTGTAAAACGGACTTTCAAATCCGGCTGCCCTAAGCGGAAGCCCCTCACACCAGTCAGGGCATACCGCCATGATCTCATTTACTTCTTCCACCGAGGATGTTCCTTCCGGCACTTCAAGCACCACTTCATCATGGATATGGCATACGATGTCAAAGCCTTTCTTTTCCAGCCTGAGCATTGCTTCCGCCAGCACATCCCTTGCGGTTGCCTGAACGATGTTCTCACAGAATTTTGCACCGTAGGATTCTATCCTTGTCCATTTGCGGTTCGTACCGACACCTTCATAGCTGACGCTTTCCGAGCCGAAACGGTTCACGGTCATCCTCGGCCTTACATATGACAGCACCCTTCCTGACGGCAGTGCGATCTTTAACATCCCGGACTGGTAATATACCGTCACCCTTCCGACCGTGGTCATCTTCCGTTCCTTCACGGCAGCCTTTACCGCACCGTCAATCTCATACCAGTAATTTACGATGTGCGGATTTGCTGTCCGCCATGACTGCACCAGACCTTTCAGTTCATCCTCTTCCACAAAGTTCAGTGCTCCCATGCTGATAAGCGCACCTTCCGCACCGCCATACTGACAAGCAAGCGATGCCACCTTTCCCCTTGCACGGTACGGGCTTCCTTTCGTGATCTCCTCTATCGGGATATGGAACATCTTCGATGCCGTCTGCTCATAGATCTTTCCGGCACAACGGAACTCCTCCATTACCCATCCCTCTCCGGCAAGGTAGCCCATGACCCTTGCCTCGATCGCGGAAAAATCGCTGACGATGAATCTGCATCCCGGCTTTGCCACAAATGTGGTACGGATCAGTTCCGAAAGCACATCCGGTATGGAATCATACAAAAGCTCCACAAGGTCATATCTGCCTTCCTTTACGATGGAGCGTGCAAGTTCGAGGTCTTCCATATGGTTCTGGGGAAGGTTATGAATCTGCACCAGTCTGCCGGCCCACCTTCCTGTACGGTTGGCCCCGTAAAACTGCAGTAATCCATGCACCCTTCCGTCCGGACAGACGGAACGTTCCATAGCTTCATACTTTTTGACTGACGTTTTTGACAGGGCAAGACGCAGCTTCATCATTTCCGCTACATCACCGTCCGTGTTTTCCACCAGTTCCTCCACGGCTGCCTTTGCAAGGGAATCGATCTCGATGCCTTTTCGTGCAAGCCATCCCTTAAGCTGTGCCACGCTGTTCGGATTCTCAAGTCCTGATATTTCATATGCCTTCTTTGTTGCCGTTTCCTTATACAGAATGTCACAGGCCACTGCATGTGTAATAAGTTCCGGATCCACCATGATGCCCCTGTCATTTATCCTCTGGTCCATGCAGTACAGTTCCTGCTCCCTGTCCGGTATGGGAAACTTCGAGAGTTTATTCCTGATCTGCTTTTCCACATCCACGTCACGGATACAGTAGGTCTTGAACAGCTCCCACTTCTCCGGCTCATCGGATGGAAGGTTTCTTGTCCTGCCGCCGTTTGACTTGGACGGCTTACACGGCATACAGAAGAACCGGATCAGTTCCTTGCCTTCCGACATCTTTTTCTTATCAAGGTTCAGTGCTTCTCCCACGCCTTCCAGTGACAGCGGAAGCGACAGCATGGATGCCTGAACGAGCGTACATCTCCACCCTTCCGGCTTTAAGGAAAGACCAAAGTAACGGTTAATACAGTTACGCTCGAATGCTGCATTATAGGCAGTCTTTATCACGGAATCATCCGTAAGCAGCTTCATGATCTCATCCGGCATTTTCTCCCCGGATGCAAGGTCAATGATCTTGGTCGGCTCATCGTTCAGACTGTATGCAAATAAAAGGATCTCAAACTGCTCCGATGCAGCATATCTATGTACCCCGCAGTCCGGGAGTGATACATCCGAGTAGGTTTCAATGTCAATTGCAAGTGTGTCCATAAGCCTGCCCCTCCGCTTTCTTCTTTATTCTGTTGATCCCCGTTCTCGCAGCATCCACGTTGCCGGACTTTATCTGTCCTTTGATGGTGCGGAACCTATTATATGGAATATATTTTTTTATGCTGTTTAACTCTTTCATCAGTTCCTTCATGGCATCTCCTTTATGTATCCGGGCGGTGTATGCCACCGCCCTTCCTATGGTTTACTGGTTCACTCCTATGAAAGGAAATCGTCCTCTGCATCCACTGCCTCGAACTCATCCTTGGCATTGGCTCTGGAACCGAGAGGCTCTCCGTCCTTTAACTTCTGGACATTGCCGAGTCCTGCTGCCACGCCTTTGTTGCCGTTGGAATTGTAGGCATAAAATGTAATGGATACCCTTCCGTAACAGCCGGAATATACCTCGCTCTGGTCAAGGATCGGCTGCACCTGTCTGTCCACGATCTGAGGGGCCTGTTTTGAATTGGCATTCAGGAACATGCTGTTCTGGTACGCTTCGTCTTCAGGTCTGTCGATGTCACCGTCTCTGAGCGGAAGTTTCAGGTTTGCCGGGATCTTGCCGCCCCACTTGCCCTTTCCTTCATCCTTTGCCACCTCGATTGCCTTCCTGATCTTAGCAATGGTCTCCTTATCATCCTTATCGATGATGCAGGATACGGAATACTTTGGTTCGCTTCCATTGATGGAATCCGGCTCCCACAGGTGTGCGTAGCTCAGTCTGCAAGGTACGATTACTTTAGTTAAGTTTGCTGTTGTCATAGTCTTAGTCCTCCTTAAAATCCGCTTCTGCGGTTGCTGTTTTAACTGCTTCTCTTTTATCTGAATCCGGCACCAGTGTGACCTTGCCGTCAGGCTTGTACACCAGTGAACCAAGGATCTCATTAAATTTCTTTTTGCCCATCAGCCTTTCCATCTCGGTAATGCCGATCAGGCTCTTTTTGAAGATATCCGTGTACCCGGCTTTTACTGCTGCCTCTGCCACATCATCTTCATCCGTGTATCTTCTGTTGCTTCTTCCGAGAACGAGCTTATACCCCGGCCATGCCTTATGATTGACCACCGCCTCGTTCTGTGCATAGGTGTAAACTTCCTCTGCCCACTTCTTCAGTGCATCCGCCTTGGAAAGCACCTCTGCGATCTCTTCATCAGACATAAGGTCCGGTTCCTTGAATTCCATCTGGGCAAGTTTCAGATATTCCTCTGCCCTTGCACGGCATGTGAATCTTGCCTTGCAGAATCGGCAGTGGTCTCCGGCTTTGAACTCGCCCTCTCCGGCAAGTGCCTTTGCTGCACCCGGTTCAAGAACGTCCTTTCCCCATGCAAGCAGCTCTCCGGCTGAAATCTCCCAGGTGGAAAAATGCTCGATTCTCGGCTGGACAATGGTAAGCTCCACCGTGTCGATCTCATATAAGAAACCGAGCATGTCCAACACTCCCAATCCATAGATCATAAGTTGGACATTCTGTTCTGCATCGACCACCACACCCTTGCCGAGCTTCAGATCGATAATATGGATCTTATGGGAATCGACCACCACCATATCTGCAGTACCGAAACATCCTTCGATCCTGTGTGCCAGGCTGACCTTCAGTTCCACTCCGATGAATGGTTCATCACAATCCTTCCTTGCCTGTTCGATCTGGGTGATGTTATATTCCACGTAATCATCCACGGCTTCGAGCAGTTCATCCGAATAATAATCAGATACAGGTCTTTTAGTCCTTTTCTTCAGATACTTATTGATGAGGTACTCTGCCATCGCATGTCCGGCACTCCCTTCTGCTGCGAAGGGAGATTCTTCATCCGGGAACTGCTCCTCCAACAGTAATGATGGAGGGCATTCCAGACGTCTTTTGCCGGACGATGGGGAGAACCTTGCGTGTCCGCCCATTAAAGCACCTGCGCTTTCTCATACAGTTCCGGCAGTTTCTCATCAGGAACATCTGACAGCTTCTGGAATCCAAACTGCTCGATCAGGTTCTTGACCTCGGATGTTTTTCCTGCTCTGGACTTTTCCGCAAGGAATGCACGGACCGTCTTTCTGTCCACTGTTTTCTCCTTCGGGGCAGCTTCATCTTTCGGTGTATCTGCCACAGGAGTTTCCTTCTTTTCTGCCTTCTTCACAGGCTTTTCTTCCTTTTTAGATATATCATTCTGTGCTGCGACCATCTTTCTGATTCCGGCAGCAATCTGCTCATAGCCCTCGGCTACTAATAACAATGCTTCACTCATAGCGGTTCTCCTTTCAAATGCGTGCCAGCTTCACATCACCTGTATACACATCGATTTTGTTTACACTGGACTTGTACTTTCCCCAGTCCATCAGAATATGAAATGGGTACTCCTTTACTACGGTTGCTCTCTTCTTTTTCTTTCCGGCAGTGACCATAAGACGGTCACCCAGATATAGTCCGTAACGGACATTAACTGCTGACATGGCGGACCTCCTACTTCAACACCTTCAGATTTCTGATGATGCCTTTGTATCTGGCATCCGCACGTTCATCCACAGGAATGGTTCTGACATTCACGGGATTGAAATCCGTATCATAAAGCCTTACAGGCTTTCTTGTTTCTTTTGCATGGTCGAGTTCAAACTTCATACCTTCCGTGATGTCGAAACCGAACACATACACCTCATCGCACATATCCATGAGTTCAATCCCCATTGCGATGCCTGTCATTCTCTCGTTTGGAATATTGTCATCGAGGAATGATGGGAAATAGAGATGTGGTACGATTGGAACGTCACCTGACATGGCAATAATCCTTGCGTAGCTCACTGCATTCTTTTTGTTTTCCTCGACTCTGCCCCGATAAGGGCTGCAGATAAAAATTTTCTTTTTCATAATAAAATCATCCTTTCTCATTCGGCTCTCATGGCCGTGGGGTACTCGTCAATAATGTACTTGGATGGCAGATCGTCATCCGCCTGTCCTAGACTGCAGGACTATACTTGTTAGAGCCGTATTCACGGAGCATCTGGTCAAGCACTTTTTTCTGTTCATCATCAGCCTTGTCCATCAACTGTTCCAAAACCGAAATCTGATCCTGTGAAAAAATATTTTTATGTGGATGATACCAGTCAGCGATACGGACACCGCCTCCGTTACCTCTAGTAGTTTCAAGAGGATACTCAGCCGTAAGCACAAGAATGTCATTTCGGATAGTTCTATCCGTAACACCAAGCTCAGCAGCTAAAACCTGCATATTCTCTTGTCTTCGTGCGACCATGATTCGCATGATCTCAGCTCTTCGCTCATTTGCACTCACAGCTTTTCACCTCCCTTCGTCCTTGTCTGATAGAAATATAAAATCCAAATAGGAAGACTAATTTCCTATTCGATTTTTTTCTTGAAATTTTTTTCCTATTACCTTCTTCTCTTTATTCGCTTTTTTATTTTGAAAAAAATCGTGTTTTGAATTTTTCAAACGGAGAATATATAAGGTTAAGTATTTTTATCTCCAATGCTGAACTGAATCTCATCGGTCAGAAGAACATCCATACTACCCAAATGCGTATCGTAATCAGGTATCTATATACTTGTTCTCCCTTCTGTTCCTGAAAATCTTTAATTCTTTGTTCACTGCAATGGAGAAAATTATCTGTGTAATTAACCTAATTCGTCAGCTTTTCATTTTTTTGAAACAAAAAAGCCAACAGGCTGTCACACAAACAGGCTGTTGGCTAAAAATGGCTGACTTTAAGAAAGCCACTAGAATCTCCGATTTTTTACAGCATTCTACTAACATCCCTGTTTCGTAGGCTACTGTAATATCAGCACATCCTAGTGGCTGTCTCTACAAGCTAGTCCGATTATTAAGTTTACTGTTCTGCCCATCATAAAACACAGGCATTTTCTGCTTTTCTTATCTGAATCGGAATATCCTCTTTCGTAACTGCACATTTATGAAGCACCACAACATTCCCTGATACTTCCGTCTCGGTTTTGCATACAAAGCATTTTTTGTTGTATGGGCACTCCTTGGTGCATCTATGTATCACTCCATCTGCCATGTGTTCTCACCTTCTTTCCATAATCTGACATCTTTCTTTTTATGATATGCCTCGTGTCGAAAAGTTATAACAAAAAGTATGCATATTTTTTCAATTCCTTCATATCTTATTCTGAAACCTATATTTTTGTGTTAATACTGATTAACCCTGTAATATATTCCATGAAGCAATATAATATTTATATTTTCCTTATGTTCATTTGTTCGCTAACTTGCTAACACATAGACCAAAAAAATATGCGGATCATTCTGTAATCCGCATACTTCAACCTTCTGCTAGTAATTACAAGCCAAATCAAAAGAAATCATGTTAAGGATATCTGTACTCAGTTGTGCCTCCTGTGGAATATATCCAAGCTGTTTCAGTCTGTATCCTGCTGCTTCAAATGAGACATTAAATACGGAAGCCACTTCTTCAGCCAGTGCATAATGACAAAAAATCTGCTGCAGTCCGGGCCGTTTAAAATTTTCAGCTACCACCCGCACCATTGAAACAGGCATCAGAACTGCAGATGATAACGCATTCGCCTGCCACTCCATCCAGTCCCTGTCTGTCCAGCTTTTCGATGTCCGGCAGTCCATCTTCTTTGTGTCCACACGGCACTGAACCATTGGTGCCGGAGTTTCTCCCATCAGGTCAAACAGTGTTATCTGGTCAGGATCATAGGCAAAATATTCTTTATGTAAAAACTCATGCCCTGCCTCGTGTCCCATCGTAAAACGATATCTGTGTTCCTGATTTTCTTCCAAGAGCATCTTGTCGATTATCACGGTATGTGCTTTTGCGCTGATATAATCTGCACAGTTATTCTGCGGATCATACACGGGTACTTTGTCCGTGTCATTGAACACCGTCATCCCAAGATAAACACCGCAGTGCGACAGGTACTGAAAATCCTGATCCATTCCCAGATAATCCTGTGCCAACAAATCGATATCTATTTCCTGTGGAGATTTTAATGCTTCCGGCATAAAATCCCCGACAATATTCTGTCCGATAACATCAATCTCTTTTCTGCTTAACACTGGTGCCCCAGATCTCTTTCTTTTAATTTCAGGTCTATACATATATAGGTTCTTACCCCTTTCGCTTTCTCAGTTCCTCGACAAACTGGTTCCATTCTTCTTCTCCTGCATCCAAGTCCCTTGCTGTCCTCAAAGCTGCACTGACATAGTCCCGTTCCATAATATATTCTGGAAGGTCCGGTGCTACGGCATTTCTCTTCTTTCCAGCAAGATCAAGCATCTGTGCGTTTTCTTCTTTTGACAAATTCAGTATCTGTGCGAGTTGTGTAAGTTTTTCCATATCGAAGGGGTTGCGTCTATCTTTTTCTACATCAGTTAAAAATGGTGCTGATACGCCTAACATATCTGCCATTTTCCTCAATGTAATTTTCTTTTCAACTCTCTTCCTGCTTATAAATTCTCCAAAATTCGCATACATCATAATTTTCACCTTTTCTTTGTTTTCACTTTTCTTTTCGTTTTCGCTTTGTTTTTCGCTTTTTAACTTTTTCGCATTTTCACTTTTATATCGGTGTTCATTTATTAGCACGCTTGCTTGTTCGCTAACTTGCTAACTAAAGTATATAAAATTTGAAGGGGATTGTCAATCACATTTTTTGCAAAATTATCCCCTTCCATTCACTTTAGTGTATGTAGTCATATGGAGAACGATATCCCGTCCTTTTTTCTGTCTTTTTATGTATGGAAGAATCCGCATCTTCATAGCTTGCAAAAAGCCTCTTGCTTCTCACTTGGATGCCGCCTCTTGTGCCAAACCGGATTATATAAAAATCTCCGTTCCGCTTAACTATAGTCACTTCACGGATAATCCGGTTGCTCTCGACAATATAAGCTGTCGAACCGATTTCAAATGTCATGTAACCATCGCCTCCTAATACTGTGGTCAGTCAAGGGAAAGTGAACCAACCTGATAGTGTTACTCTGCGATATGTATCCTAACGTAGCGATGATTTTATTATAAGAACACTTGTTCGATTTGTCAAGTTGTAAATCGTCTTCCAAAGATACTGCAGACAAATTTCTCCAGTATGGAATCAAACGTACCTCCAGCAACATCACCATTTATAACTTCTTTCCGCTTATCAGTATAAGTTATCTGAAGTTCATAACTGCATCCATCGCACACTTGACCTTCTACAATGTTCTTTTCCCACAATGGAGCACCTATGATTTTCTGTAGGGAGCATGCAAGTCTGTATGTCTTCTTTTCGGAGACCTTTTCATCAGTTTTAAACTGATATTTCCGGCTCTGCCCTTGATAGATATATTCTTTACATCTTCCATCTGGATATATTTCATACACCCATGACTGTTGGGAATCTATCGTACACGGACCATTCTCCACAACCTTGTATCGTATTTTTGTAATCTGCGTTGCTGGAAGAAGTTCCTTTGACCATCGGTATCTGCAGTCAAGGCAGCCATAATCCTCGTGTGGCATTCCGTCTATCATCTCACATCCACCCAGGATAAGTTCTCCTCGTTCCTCTGCTTCAAAGGCTTCATGAGACGGATAACCATATAATATTGGTGCAGTCCTGTCTGATCTGCATTTTGGACAAATAACCATACTGCTGTCACCTTCTGCTTATAAAATACTAATTTTCTATTTCACAGTTTTCAATTTCCCTTAAAGTGCGACCATTTTCATCTTTCCATCGAGTCAATCCATTATCACTTTTACCAACAACAAACATCGCAGCACCTGATGGGCTTGAAAAAAGCATATCATCTTGCAATATACCATCTACAATATTACTGGTACGTCTTTGCTCTTTTATTGTGTCAGGAACAGTGCTATCATCTACTGGAGATATTTGGCTTCCTTTTAGTACAATAAATCCTTCAGATGTGATAGTTCCCTGTGCCTCAATTTTCCCTATATTTTTTATGACACGCTCCAGATATAGTTTTAAATTTTCCTTTTTCTCCGTTTCACCAACTGCATCTTCTTTTGGAATAGCATTAGTATATGCATCCAATACCTTATAGCCAAGTGCATTAATTAGTACTTTTACATTATCAACAAATTCTTCCATACTTGCAACTTGGGATTCTTTTAGCACAGTATTTTTATATGTGTTTTTTGTGAGAACCTCATATCTATTACACTTTCTTGCAATTTCAACAAAGCGATTTTCAAGATACCTAATCAATGCTTTATTAAGGTCTCTTCCAATAAATATAACTGCTGTATTCCAGTAATATTTTTCTTTCTCTGCTTGTGCATCCCTTAAATGCTGAACTAATCGTTCCTTTACGTTTTCTGCTTCTCCTATATATACAGAATCTTTCCCGTTATCTTCTTTGCAGAACAAAAAATATACTCCAGCTTGCTTTATATCGTCTCTATTGCATGCAGATACCTCAATCCGTGGAATTTTGATGGCTTTACCATTCCAGTTTGACAATTCTGCCGTTATTAAGCTATCTGCAGTGCCATTGACCAGAAATAGTTCTATTGATTTACCATATGCCATATCTTAAGCCCTCCGTAATTTTTAATTAGTAAAGGTAGATGAACCACCGATACCAAAATACTTTTCAAAAAAAGTCTTCAGCTTGTCAATGACACCCTGTTTCTTCTTGGCTCTGCCACCACCGCCAAAGCGTGAAATCGGTGGCATAAGTTTATCTATGTCCGTTCCGGCTGTTTTGATTTCTCCGTCACGGAACGCATTCTCCATAAACTTCCGTGTGTCTTCCGGCTTCAGCTTTTCTTCCGTGATAATCGTATTAAGGTCATGGTCTCGCTGTTCCACCACATACTCATGCCATTCATTCATGACATCATCCACATCATTGATTCCTGCAATAAAGGTTTCAATGAGCTGCTTTTTGCTGCGCAGTTCCGGACTAGCATCAATCGCCTTATTAATGGTAATCAGGACTTCCTTATCTTCGCAATGAGTATCATGGTACTTCTTTACAAGCATGAGAATATAATCAATGTTAATTTCTATCTGCCGGATCAGTTCAATCTCAAATACTACATCATCCGTAATATCCGCACTTTCCTGACGCTTGCGTTTCCACTCATCACGCAAGTCCTGATAGCGTCCAAGGTAATCCTGTAAATCACGTTCGGAAATTAGCTCTTTCCCCTTGAAATCATCAAAGGAAAGCAACAGATTTCTCATACGGAGAATTGCACCAAACAAAGCAATAAAATCCTTCTGATTCTGTTCTCCGACAATCTGTGGCTCTAACAAAGGAAACTTATTATTCAAATCTTCCATCATGTCCACATACCCCGGCATTGGCTTACCATCCACAGATTCATATCCGTAATAATAATCCTTAAAGCTCTGTAACAGAACAATGCCTCCGGCATTCTTGTCTCCAAACAGGGAAATGGCACTATCCACTCGCTTTTGCAGATTTCGGAAACATACAATATTTCCAAAAGTCTTGATGGAATTCAAAATACGGTTGGTACGAGAAAATGCCTGTATCAGCCCGTGCATTTTTAGATTCTTGTCTACCCACAATGTATTCATGGTTGTAGCATCAAAACCCGTCAGGAACATATTTACTACGATCAAAATATCCAGTTCCTTGTTCTTCATGCGAAGCGACACATCTTTATAGTAATTTTGGAATTTATCACTTGAGGTATCATAATTCGTATGGAACATTTCATTATAATCCTTGATGGCTTCTTCCAGAAATTCTCTGGACGGCTGATCGAGTGCAGAGGTATCCTCTGAATTTTCTTCATCCAGAATACCATCTGATTCTTCCTCATTTGCACCATAACTGAAAATAGTTGCGACACGCAGTTTCTTGGTCGGGTCTGCTGCCATCTGCTTTTTAAATTCCTGATAATATAGTTTTGCCATCGGAACACTCGATACTGCAAAAATAGAGTTAAAACCGCTGATACGCTGTTTCTGTTTGATTTCCTCTACCTCATCCCGTTTGGCAGAAGCCACCTCTGCAATATTAGTCAGCGTATTATATATGTAAGTTTTATCCCCACGATAGGTCTTCTGATCAAAATGATCCAGTATATACTGTGTCACAATCTGAATTCGTTCAGGAGCCATCATGACCTTTTCACGGTTGATGTCCCAGACCATCTCGTCTGTGATTTCTTCTTCCACATCCATCGTTTTAATATAATCCACCCGGAATGGAAGAACATTTTTATCATTAATAGCATCCACAATCGTGTAGCTATGGAGCTGGTCTCCAAAGGTCTGACCTGTAGTAAAGAATTCTGGATTTTTTGCTCTGCCGGAATTAATAGAAAAAATCGGTGTTCCTGTAAATCCAAACAGATGATATTTTTTGAAATTCTTCACAATCGCAGTGTGCATATCCCCGAACTGACTACGATGGCACTCATCAAAAATAATAACGATATGTTTCGTATACACTTCATGCCCCGGATTCTTCTTTATAAAGGTAGCCAGTTTCTGAATGGTAGTAATAATGATGTGTGCGTCCGGGTCTTCCAACTGCCTTTTTAATATAGTAGTCGAAGTATTGCTGTTAGCTGCCCCTTTTTCAAAACGGTCATATTCTTTCATGGTCTGGTAGTCCAGATCCTTACGGTCAACCACAAACAGCACCTTATCAATATAAGGCAGCTTCGATGCCAGTCTTGCCGTCTTGAACGAAGTCAGCGTCTTGCCGGAACCTGTGGTATGCCAGATGTAACCTCCACCCTCGACACCGCCGTACTTCTTATAATTATTGGCAATTTCGATACGATTGAGAATTCTCTCCGTAGCCGTAATCTGGTACGGCCGCATGACCATCAGCATATCCTCAGATGTAAAAATGCAGTACTTCGTAAGGATATTCAGAATCGTATGCTTTGCGAAAAAAGTCTTTGTAAAATCAATCAGATCTGGAATTACACGGTTATTGGCATCTGCCCAGAAGCAGGTAAACTCAAAACTGTTACTGGTCTTGGTCTTACTTGCTCCCCGTTTCTCATGCTCCTTTTCCGCATTCCGTCTGGTGCTGTTGGAATAATACTTTGTATTTGTACCATTGGAAATGACAAAAATCTGAATGTACTCATACAGTCCGCATCCTGCCCAGAAGGAATCCCTCTGGTAGCGGTTAATCTGGTTGAAAGCCTCACGGATGGCAACACCTCTGCGTTTCAGTTCAATATGCACAAGAGGCAGACCGTTTACCAATACTGTAACATCATAGCGATTGTCATGCTTCGCACCATTCTCTGTGCCAACCACATATTGATTGATGACCTGCAGCCTGTTATTATGGATATTCTTTTTATCTATGAGTGTAATATTCTTGGAAGAACCGTCATCACGGGTCAAGACTTGTACATTATCCTCCTGTATCTTCCGGGTCTTTTCCACGATATGCTCATTAGGATTAGCAACGGCATTTTTGAAGAAATCATCCCATTCTGTGTCTGAAAACTGATAGTTATTCAGTTCCTCTAATTTTTTACGGAGATTGGCAATCAGGTCTTTCTCCGTGTGAATAGGCAGATATTCATATCCCTGTTCACAGAGCAGACGGATAAACTCCTGTTCCAGTTCTGCTTCGCTCTGGTAACTGTCAGAACGTTTCTTGACTGGCTCATATTCTGTGACAACGGTATTCTCCGATGTCTCCGCTATAATATTAAAGTACGGCACACTCTCGCCTCCTTACTTTGGTAATTCTTTAAAGGATAACAGCTTATCCCTGTAATATTCATATTGCTTCTGACGTGCTTCGATTTCTGCTGGAAGTCCTGCGGACAGGTCATTGCAAAGGCTATGAAATTTATTCAACACATTTACAATCTCCTGCTGTTTTTCTATACTCGGAATAGCAAGCTGATATTCTGCAATCGTTTTTCCCGTTAAGGATGCTCTGGTTGTAAATGCACAATGGCTTGTAACATACTTCCTGAAGTCTTCCGTAGCAAAGCAAAATGCACAATATTCCGGCAACAAATAATTTGTTTTTGGAGTTGCCTTAATTGTAAATCCATTAAATACACAATCGCCAATATCATCAAGCATTACCGATGACCAACCAACATCTTCTGCTGTCTCTGACGTTCTGGTAAAAAACACATCTCCACGGTGAACTCCCAACTTTTCAATTTCTGCAGGAGTGCATTCAACCAGTGCGGTAATATCCTCTCCCTTAAGAAATCTGTTATTATAAACATCCGTATATCGGATAAAAGGAATACCTGAACCAAAGAAATCCTTTCCCTTGCTCAGTCCATTACGGAAATCAAATAAACTTCCCATTGGCAGCGTAACATAACCAAACACATATTGAATGAGCTTAATTGTGCTCAGCTCTGTCTGTCTGTCTGTCTGTCTGTCTGTCTGTCTGTCTGTCTGTCTGTCTGTCTGTCTGTCTGTCTGTCTGTCTGTCATGAGCGTGCTGCCCGTTTCAGCAAATGTCAAGAGCAAATCTCGATAATATTCATATTGCTTCTGGCGTGCTTCGATTTCGGCTGGCAAGCCAATATTCAAGTCAGTACAAATAACATCAAAATGTTCGATTACCTGTACCAACCTTTTTTGCGTATCAAGCGGTGGAACAGAAATAAGCACTCTTCCAATATCATCCTTATTTATTTTCGTAGGTGTTGCATCCCACAATATCCATTTACTTAATTCTCTTCTGCCCCAACCACTTTCCAAATAATACTTCAAATATTTGCTATCAAGAATGTCTGCATTTGGACGCAACAATGCCAGCGAAACATAATAAGCTAAATCATCATTTCGCTCTACTACTGTACATTTTCCAATAATCCCTGCAGTAATCCTTGTCATAAAAACATCACCTATGCGGGGTTTAATTTTATATTTCGCATAAGCTTCTGTCGAAATGAATTTCTGTGTTCCATACAAATCATCAATGTTTTCTACACTCACAAATGGTATTCCACTGTTAGTATATTTCGGTGTTTGATGTGTTCCGTCATAAATTTCACAAACAGTATTCAGCTTAACTTTTTCAGATTTACACTCTTTTTGTATTAAAGTGTCTCTGTAAAAACTATACTGTTTCTTCCGAGCTGTAAGCTCGGCTGTAAGCTCGGCTGTAAGCTCGGCTGTAAGTAACGTGAAAGAGTCCAAAATATGGACTATTTCACGTTGTACCTCCAGAGGAGGTACAGGGAGCATAAACTCCTCTATCATAGGCTTTCTTATAGATTTCACGGTCGCACTTACGGCCTTACGCATAATAAAGTTCTTAAAAAAGGTGCGAAAATAATGATAAGCGAACTTAACATCGACTGAATTATCAGTAAAATGTATACGATACACCCTTTGATGAATAGCATATTTGCCATTCACATAATGGTATATTTCTCCAATCCCACCTTCTCCAGGTATAATAATTGCTTCTTCATCATATTCCCATTCATTTTTTCTTTTCACTGTTTGTGAACGTATAAAAAATGGATACTTTCCATCTTCCTGTGCTTCATTGCCATTACTGCTTCCAGTTCCAACTTCTGCCAATTTTTTTATTGGTTTATATTCAACTCCGTCAGGACAGAATTCTTGAATCAAATTATCAATTTTACTCATTTTTCTGCCCTCCACTTAATTTATGATATTGTTTTTTCCATGCACGAGACGGCTTTCTACAAATACCATCTTCAGATGTAAAAGCACAAATATTTGTAATGGAATTATTAGCACATATATCTGGATTATTTGCTCTGCATCCATATGTCTGCACTTCCGTGTCAAGTTCATTTAACGGGGCATTAAAAGACACTTTTAATTCTTTTGTACTCATGAGTTCACCTCGATTTCTGCGATGATCTTATCAATCTCATCACGGAGCACTTGCTCACGAACAACAATTTCCTTAATTTCTGCATTCAATTTCACGATGTCAATTTTCTCTCTTGTATCTTCTGCTTCTACATACGTGGATACAGACAAATTATAATCATTGCCAGATACTTCTTCGTAGCTTGCCAAATGCGCAAAATGTTCCACTTCTTCACGCTTAGCAAACACATCTACAATCCGATCAATGTTTTCTGGTGTCAGCTTATTATTGTTAGTCACCTTCACGCATTCACTTGTGGCATCAATAAACAGGGTCTTGTTGTCTGTCTTATTCTTTTTCATTACCATGATACAAGTCGCAATCGAAGTTCCAAAGAACAGGTTACTCGGCAACTGAATAATACAGTCGATATAGTTGTTGTCTACCAGATATTTACGGATTTTCTGCTCTGCACCGCCACGGTACATAATTCCTGGGAAACATACAATGGCAGCCGTTCCATTAGAAGCAAGCCATGATAAACTGTGCATAATAAACGCCATATCTGCTTTGCTCTTAGGTGCCAGAACTCCAGCCGGAGCAAAGCGAGGATCATTGATGAGCAATGGATTTTCGTCTCCTGCCCATTTGATAGAATAAGGCGGATTAGACACGATCAACTCAAATGGCTCATCATCCCAATGTTGTGGACTGAGCAGTGTATCTTCACAGGCTATATCAAATTTATCAAATCCCACATCATGCAGAAACATATTAATACGGCACAAATTGTAGGTTGTGATATTGATTTCCTGCCCATAAAAGCCATTACGGATAGCATCTTTTCCCAGGATTTTCTCAGCCTTCAAAAGCAATGAACCCGAACCACAAGCAGGATCATATACCTTATTGATTTCTGTTTTACCTACAGTTCCAAGCCGTGTGAGCAGTTCAGATACATCTGCAGGAGTAAAGAATTCCCCACCAGATTTTCCGGCATTTGATGCATACATAGTCATAAGGTACTCATATGCATCCCCGAAGGCATCAATGGAATGATCCTTCACATCTCCTAGATTCATCTCTCCTACACCATTCAACAGTTTAACAAGTTTTTCATTTCGCTTTGCAACTGTAGAACCCAGTTTATTGCTGTTTACATCATAGTCATCGAACAATCCGGCAAAGTCACTCTCTGCTTCACTGCCTTTTGCTGATTCTTCAATGTGACGGAACACGCACTCCAGTGTTTCATTTAAATTTTCATCATTTACAGCTTTGGCGCGGACATTACAGAAAAGCTCACTTGGAAGGATAAAAAAACCTTTTTCTTCTACCAATCCAGCTCTTGCTTCTTCTGCATCCTCATCCGGCATTTTTGCAAAATCAAAATCCGTGTTGCCCGCATCAATTTCACCATTGTTTATGTAATTACACAGGTTTTCGGAAATATAACGATAAAACATCGTACCAAGAACATAATTTTTGAAATCCCAGCCATCAACTGCTCCACGCAGTTCATCTGCAATCGCCCATATTGCACGATGAAGTTCCTCTCGTTCCTGTTCCTTTTTGGTATCAACCATTCTCTTTTCCTCCGTCATTTTTAATGTCAGACAGATCTTCCTCTTTATTCATTATACGTCTTGGATCTATCGGTTTTTCTGCATCCTTTGGTATCATCCACATTCGCCCGATAAGAACAGCGCCTTTAACTCTGCCTTCCTTGCAAAATACTGCAACTCTTCTTTGCGAAACATTCCATTTTTTTGCTATTTCCGCTGATGATAAATAATCCATTCGTTTTCCTCCATCAATTCCAACAAATGATATTAAGATTATTATATTCGAGATTGCGAATAGTTGCATGCTAATTCATGTCCCATATTTCGTTTGCTTTAGTTATAATCAATCTCCCATCTTCACACTTCACCTCAATCTGCTCTCCGATATCAAACCCCAACTCCGACAGCCACTGCCCTTTAAGTACAATACTCGGTGTCCGCTTATACTGGTATCCACTTGCTTCATAAACCTTCATTTCTCTATATTTTTTATATGCCATAGGCTTCTTCTCCTTTTGCCGATTTATTAGGCTTTTGCGGTAAGATTAACTTCCGCTAAATTATTGCTTCTTTTGCCAATTTATATATTTTTTGTGATACCCCCTTGAACAAGGGAAACGACAACGGGGAATAATTTCCTCGTCTAAGCACAGTTTTAGAATGTAAATTATAGCGATATGTAGTGGCACAAATGCCCAGTTTATGCGGGTTTCAGGCACTAGGGGGATATCCAACTTTAGAGTCTTAACACCGGAGATAGCCAGCAGATGGGACATGCCGCTTTTCTGGTACAGGCTTTTGGTCTCCGCCTCCAGATCTGTCTTATTTCCCAGCAGCATGGCCTCCAGGACGCCGCTTTTGTCCACAGGAAATAAGCCTCGGACACGGGCGCTTAAGCTCTCCTGCAATTCATACAGTAATTGCGCCATCCACCGCACATCGTCCCGGATGACCGTCGCATCCTTCGCATAGCATAATAGCCCGATTCCCTTTGTCTGATAATAGAGTTTTGCGTCAAACTGCCCCGGATTGGTGGGAGCTTCCGGCTTTCGTATTTTAAAATGATTCTCAATTCGTATGGTATTGCCGATAGAAACTGAAGGTTCGGCTTCGAAGGACACTAGGATGATCCCGGCGTCCGGATAATTGGTTTTGGTAAGCCAGACAGTCATGCCGCCCGGTTCCATCCGGCAGATGGTGCCGGTGAGAATCTCCGGATGAGCTGTGGCATCCGGTGAAGCTTTTCTGAAAAGCTCCGCCGGAAGACACAGCAGCACCACTGCAAGGGCAAGCGCCGTCAGACATAAAGGCCGCTTTCTTATTTTCATTCACTCCAAATCATATTCGCAGAACCGCTAAAATGACCGATTCATGCAGAGGCTATTCCCTCTGTTCGATAATATCCAGATTCCGTTCATAGATGGTATCCAGACGCATACTCTCCTTATAGACCAGATCCGTCTCTCCATTGACCAGAATCTGTACCTTGCTGATTCCCGACAGCTCCGTCAGGGAATCCACAATGGAGTAGATGGTAACTGCCTCTGTTACATTGTATCCCTGCTCCAGGAATCCATCGTTCAGGTTTACATAACAGATTCCATCCTTCGTAGAAATGCTTAAGATCTTTGTACCGGGCGGCAGAGTCGGATAATCCGTATCCCCAGATACCGGACCTCGAATCAGACTCTCCACCACCAGCTTCTCCACAGAAATATTACTGCTGCCGGTCACATTGACCTTTTCCTTCACCAGCTTGTCCCCGCTCTTATTGGCAAAATACAGGGTCAGTGTAGTGACGGTCTCCTCATTGATGGCGTCGCCGGTGTTTTCCACAAAGCTGTCCGCGTTCATCTGTCCCACCGGATTTTTGTCCAAATCCATCAGAGGATTATCCCCAATCAGAAATGACACATACTCCACATCCGGAATCTGGCAGAGCGTCCGCACCACTGCGGAGCGGCAGAGAATCTCCCGAATCCAATCCATATCCTGATAAGCCGGATCGAAATGCAGGGTCAGCTGCCCATTGTCCAGCGTATAATCTGTCACAAAAACGCTGTCTGTCAGCACAGCTTCCAGGGAACCGCCCTCCGGCGTCGTGGCAAGCTTCTTGAGCAGCTCCTGAATCAATCCGTCTGTATCCTTTGCCTCCGGCTGATAATTCACTGTCGCCGTAGCTGTTTCATCTTTATTCAGATAATAGATCTGATATCCTTCTTCGTCTGTTTTTGCCTCTGTATTTTCCTTTTTCTTACAGCCACCCAGCAGTGCCAGAAGCAGTAAAAGGCTCAGAAGCCCACACAGACAGATACTCTGTTTTCTCTTTTCTTTCATTCCTTGCTCCTGTCTCAGGCAATATAATTCAGCGGAATTCGTACCGAGAAGGTAGTTCCCACACCCACCTCACTGGATACCTTGATAGCCCCTTTGTGAACCAGCACCGCGCTTTTCGCGATGGCCAGTCCCAGTCCTGTTCCGTCTATCTCGCTGGAATGGGACTTATCCACCCGGTAAAACCGCTCAAAGATATAGTCCAGGGACTCCTCCGGGATGCCCTGGCCGGAATCCATAATCTTCACATAGAAGAACTTGTGATCTGCGTCCAGAGACACGTGTACCCAGCCATTTTCCTTATTATACTTAATGGCATTCTCCACCAGATTCGTAAAGGCCAGAGACAGGCGGCTCTCATCCACTTCCGCCGTCACAGGACGGAAGCTCTCCAGTACCACCTCGATATTCTTTCTGGCCGCGATGGGGCGAAGTCTTTTTAAAATCAGTTCCAGCAGATCGTTGATATCCACTTTCTCGATGTTCAGACTGGCTGCCTTCTTATCCATCTTCACCAGAGCCAGCAGATCGGTAATGATCTTATTTTCCCGCTCAATCTCCTCAGCGATATCGCCCATAAACTCCTTGTAAAGCTCGTTTGGCACCTCGTCCTGGGTAAGCAGGGAATCCGCCAGCACCTTCATGGACGTCAGCGGCGTCTTCAGTTCATGGGACACATTGGACACGAACTCCTGCCGTGATTCATCCAGGGTCCGCATCTGCGTCACGATTTTATTGAACTCCTCGGAAATCTCTTCAGTCTCCGCATAGGTCTTTACCATCAAATCCTCGTTGGAATGACCGCTGGAAATCTCATGGAGTTCCAGAATAATCCGTTGAATGGGCCGCACCAGCAATATGGACAGCAAAATAGCCGCCATGGTCACCAGGATGCCATACACCAGGGTAAATACCCAGGTATTGCTGGTCAGGGCTTCCAGATTATCCCAGATACTGTCCGTGGATACACTGACCAGCAGTACGCCCTGCACCTTGTTGGAATCTCCGGCGCGCACCGGCACGGTCATTTCAATAAACCGTTTTTCCGACAGCTGGTTCGTGGTTTCCCCCTTAAAGCAGCGGATAACCTCCTCAGATACCACATACTTATTTTCAATCAGACCGTAAGTATCCTTAATAACGCGGAAATTCTGATCAATGATAATGATCCGTCCGTCGTAAAGACTGGCCAGCTGAGCCAGCTCGCCGTCGATCAGCTCCGTGGACGGATCCTCCATATAATTATAGCTTAATAACTGATTGGATAAAATTTTACACTGATTCTGCACCTCCGTGCTGCGCACGGAGATGGCCCGATCCCGATAACTCCTTAAGATACTGGCCGACATCAGAATCATGGGAAGCCAGCCCACTGCCAGCAGCACCAGCAGGATCCGAAATTTCAGACTCTTAAAATATGTAAATACGACTTTATGCCTGGAAATAATAACCCACACCCCACTTCGTATGCACGTATTTCGGCTCGCTCGGATTGGACTCAATTTTCTCGCGAAGTCTCCGGATATGGACATCCACAGTCCGCACGTCGCCCGGGTATTCATAGCCCCAGACCGTATTCAGAAGATTCTCCCGGCTGTAGACCTTGCCCGGATTCAGCACCATCAGCTCCAGCAGGTCGAATTCTTTGGCCGTCAGATTAATTTCCCGACCGCCGATAAAAAGGCGGCGGCTGTCCAGATCGAGCTTCAGATCCGCAGCCTCGACCACCTTGCCCTTTTTCTCCTTTTCCGTACCGCCGGTACGCCGCATAATGGCCTTCATACGGGCCTTAATCTCCAGAATGTTAAAGGGCTTCGTGATGTAATCGTCCGCTCCATACTCCAGCCCCAGAATCTTATCCATATCATCGCCCTTGGCTGTCAGCATGATAATCGGCATATTGGAGAACTCCCGGATCTGCTGGCAGACCTGAAAGCCGTCCAGCTTCGGCAGCATCACATCCAGGAGTACAATATCATACTCCTTCACTCTGGCATATTCCAGCGCTTCCTCGCCGTCGTAGGCACAGTCAACTTCCATATCATCCTGTTCCAGACTAAACCGCAGTCCCTTCACAATTAATTTTTCATCGTCGACAACTAATACTTTCTTTCCCATGCTTCCCGCCTCGTTATCTTTTTTTATTCAGTCTCAAACCGTTATCTGGTCTCTGATTTTGTTAAAAACGCCCTCTTTAATACCCGGAATATTCATCAAATCCTCCGGCCTCTGAAATCCGCCCTTTGATTCCCGATAACGGATAATCTCCTTTGCCTTGGATTCGCCAATCCCGGAAAGTGTCATAAGTTCGGCCTCGGTGGCCCGGTTCAGGTTCACTAACCCGGATGTGCCCTCTGCCGCGGCTTCCTCAAGCGTCTGTGCCATTTCCACCGAGGGTACCTCGATCTTCTGCCCGTCAGATACCGTCTCCGCCAGGTTCAGATACGTCCCGGCCGCGCCTTCCGTCATACCGCCGGCTGCCTCCACCGCGTCGGTAATCCGGCTGCCCTCCGGTAGTTCGTAAACTCCGGGAGTTCTCACCTCTCCGCAGACGTAAACCCAGACGGACGCTGCCTCTTCCTCTTCCGAATCCGCCGCCTCCGCTGTCGTCCCTTCCGTCACAGTCTCCTCCGCCGCACTGTCATAGACCGCCGCCTTTTTCCCGCAGCCGGTCAGGCACAGCGCAAGCAGAACCATCATCCAAAGAAGCTTTTTTCTTTCCTGTCGATATCTCATTTTTCCGCCTTTCTGAAAATAGGCGGGTCCCCTCCGATACAGACTATCTTCATTTTAGCGGAGATTGGGCAAGAATACAAGTTCTTTTTTAAGTCATGACTGTTCAGTTCCTTCACAGTTATAACTGCAAAATCCATGAAAATCGGCTTCGCCGATGGGATTTTGCATTCCTACTCCCACTGAAACACTGCGACGCCCACGATAGCTGCCGCCATGCCAATGACCTTCCGCCAGGAAAAATCAGCCTTTTCCACGCCAAAGATCCCTGCCAGCTCAATCAGATAGGCCGCCAGCAGCTGAGCAATGACAATCAGCATCACCGCCTTCGCAGGTCCCAGGGCGTCCATGCTTTTAATGACTGTAAATGTGATAAAGGCTCCGATGACGCCGCCCAGCAGCATGTACTTCGGCGTCACCTGAAGGATGGTCAGCGGGTTTTTCCGATCCGACAGCCCCCAGGCAATGAGGCAGGTAATAAGGGCTGACAGCTGCACCCAAGCCGCAGAGGTCCATATGCTGCTCACCTTTGTGACCTCCGTATTGAAGACGCCCTGAACGCTCATCAGCGCCCCGGATAAAAGGGCAATAAAAAATCCAATCATGACAAAGACTTCCTTTCCTGTTCTGTAAGTAAGGTTTAGTCTTTCCATGACTGGATGTTCTTATTCCTGTATTATTCCGTCGCCTGAAGCTGGGACATGATTTTCCGGGTTACGGAATCCACTTCTGTATTGACATCATTGCCCTTCCAGATATTCGCAAAGGCAATCTCCATCTCGATCCAGTAGTTGCTTAAATCGGTCAGCTTCGGAACCTCCACGGAATTCTCGTACTGGTCAAGCAATACCGACATCTCCGGATTTTCATAGCTGACACCCAGGCGCACCGGCATTTTATTGGACATGGCATAAAGCTCATCTGCCTTGTCATAGGTCAGAAAACGCGCAAATCCTTTCGCGGTATCACGCTCCTTGGAATAAGCGTTGACTACTACAGAGTTGGTGACAGACAGACCCTTGGTGGACAACTCGTCCGTCAGGTTCGGTACCTCCGCGATGCCATAGAAATAGCTGTCTGCCGCAGCGTCAATCTGGGCAATGGCGTCGGTCTTCGCGATGGTATACACGGTCTTGCCGTCGATGAACTCCTGCAGCACATTGTCCGTAGTAACCTCATCCGCATCAATGGCAAAGAAAGCGTTCAGGCTCTGGTAGTAGGCCAGGCAGTCTTTGACCTCCTGGGCATCCAGAGAAACCTGCGTGGGATCATCCCCGGTTTCGCCGCCAAGGTTTACATAATTCGATATAAAGAAAAAGTTCGAGAAAATATCCGCCACATTCCATTTGAAGATATTTTCCACCTTCTCCGTGGCATCCGTCGCCTCGTAATTGTCCGCGTAATCCAGAATCTCGTCGATGGTGGACGGGGCGCTGTCTGCGTAGTTCTTATTGTACAGCAGGAAACAGGTCTCAAAATAGAAAGGATACGCCATCAGCTTTCCGCCGCAGGTGGCCGCGTCAATGGCCTTCGCCGAGAAATCCTTCGAAAGCTCCTGCTCCGTAAAGCTGTCATTTTCCACCGTCAGTCCTGCCAGACGGGCTTTCTCCAGAAGCTCGCTGGACACCACAAAAAGATCCGGGCCGCCCAGATCGGAGATACTGGCCGTGTTGATATGCTCGATATAGTCCACCGCCGTGACAAGCTGCAATGTGACATCCACGCCGGTCTGTTTTTTATAATCAGCCGCTGTCTGCACCAGATAGCTGTTCAGCTTCTCGTCAGTATACCACAGAGTCAGCGCTTTTTGCTCCATGTCCTGCCCGGCCTCCGCCGCCTCCTTCTGCTTCTGATGATAAGAAAAAGCCACCTGGCCCATCTGCGCAAATACAAGCAGAACCACCAGGATGGCGATGGCTCTGCGATAAATCGTATGTCTCATGTGTGTAAAATCCTAACCTTTCACCAAAGCCCTTTCAAGCTTCGTAACCATTTCGTCTACATGGTCCTTTGTGATAACAAGGGGCGGAACCAGACGCAGCACGTCGCTTCCGGCTGTGATCACAATCAGACCCTCATCCATAGATTTTAACACAACTTCTCCTACAGGTCTACCCTGGATTACAAGTCCCTGGATCAGGCCCTTTCCTCTGCGGGCCGCGATGCAGTCGTATTTATCCACCAGAGCATCCAGTTTTCCTTCAAGATATGCACCCACTTCTTTTACATGATCCACGATTGCGTCCTGCTCAAAGATATCCAGCACCTTGGAAACCGCCGCGCAGACAAAGGGATTGCCGCCGTAGGTGGTGCCGTGATCGCCCGGTACCAGAGAGCCCAAAGCCGTCTTCTCATCCAGCACAAAGGCGCCCACCGGAACGCCGCAGCCCAGGGCCTTGGCACAGGTCATGATGTTGGGCTTCACGCCGTACTCCTGCCATGCGAACAGGTGGCCGCTCCGGCCCATACCGCACTGGATCTCATCCAAAATCAGAAGCGCGTCGTGCTCCTCGCAGAGTGCCTTCACGCCCTTTAAGAACTCCTCCGTAGCCGGGTAAATGCCGCCCTCGCCCTGAATGGTCTCCAGAATCACCGCGCAGGTGTGCTCATTGAACTGAGCCTTTACACTCTCCAGATCGTTGTAATCAGCGAAACGGATGCCGCCGATGAGCGGACGGAAGGGCGCCTGGTATTTCTCATTGCCGGTGACGGAGAGGGCTCCCATGCTCCGTCCGTGGAAGGAATGGTTCATGGCGATGATCTCGTGATCATTTTTTCCGTCCTTCAGCCACGCGTACTTGCGGGCCGCCTTAATTGCGCCCTCGATAGCCTCGGTGCCGCTGTTGGTAAAGAATACCCGGCTCATGCCGCTCATGCGCACCAGCTTGTCGGCTGCCTCTGCGGCCGGCTCATTGTAATACAGGTTGGAGGTATGCATCAGCTTGTCGATCTGGGCCTTCAGCGCCTCGTCGTAACCCGGGTAATGATAACCCAGGGCCTGTACCGCGATGCCTGCCGCGAAATCCAGATATTTTTTGCCGTCGGTGTCGTAAAGATAGACGCCATCGCCGTGATCCAGTACCACCTGATACCGGTTGTAGGTGTGAAGCACGCTCTCTTCCGCCTCTTTGATAATCGCCTCTTTATCTTCCATCATAATAATTTTCCTCTCCTTCGCCCAGGATGGCAGTACCGATTCCCTTGTTGGTAAAGATCTCCAGAAGCAGGCAATGGGCGATACGTCCGTCCAGGATATGCACTCTGGATACGCCGTTTTCGATGGCGTCGATGCAGTTGTTGAGCTTCGGAAGCATACCGCCACCGATGTTGCCATTTTCGATAAGCTCTCTTGCCTCTTTTACATGAAGCTCAGAAATCAAGGTCGCTGAATCCTCCGGATCTCTGCGGACGCCCTCGATATCAGTCAGGAATGCCAGCTTCTCCGCATGGACGGCCCGGGCAATGGCGCAGGCCGCGTCATCGGCGTTAATATTGTAGGTGTTGAAGTCCTTGTCCATTCCCACCGGGCATACGATAGGCAGGAAATCCTTCTCCAGCAGGTCGTAGAGAATCTGGGGATCCACATCCGTCACCTCGCCCACGAAACCGATGTCCTCGCCCTTGGAATACTTCTTCTCCACCTTCAGGAGACCGCCGTCCTTGCCGCTTAGGCTAACTGCTTTCACACCCAGCTCTTCCACTAGCTGAACCAGGCTTTTTCCAACTTTTCCCAGCACCATTTCCGCGATTTCCATGGTCTCTTTGTCAGTCACACGCAGGCCGTTGATGAATTTGGGCTCCATGCCGACCTTTCCTACCCAGCGGCTGATCTCCTTGCCGCCGCCGTGTACGATGATGGGTTTGAAGCCGACCAGTTTCAGAAGGGTCACGTCCTGGATGACACTCCGCTTCAAGTTCTCGTCCACCATGGCGCTTCCGCCGTATTTCACTACGATAATCTTCCGGTTAAACCGCTGGATATAGGGAAGGGCCTCAATGAGGACCTTGGCCTTCTCCAGGTAGGTGTTCATTTCTTCTTCTCTGCTCATAATCTTTACTCCTCTGTATCTTAAGAACGATAATCCGCATTGATTTTCACATAATCATAGGTCAGGTCACAACCCCATGCGGTGGCGGTGGCGTCGCCCATCTTCACGTCCGCAATGGCCGTTACCTCCGGCTCGGAAAGGATCCTGGTAGCTTCTTCCTCGCTGTAATTCACTGCCACGCCATTTTCAATGATCTGGATCTTACCGGCTGCGCTCTCGAAGAACAGATCCACCTTCTCCGGGTCGAACTGGGCTCCTGAATAGCCCATGGCGCACAGGATACGGCCCCAGTTGGCGTCGTGACCGTAAATGGCTGCCTTGACCAGACTGGATGTAACCACGGATTTGCTCAAAATCACAGCCTGCTCCTTGCTCTCGGCTCCCACGATTTTCACCTCGAAGAGTGCTGTCGCACCCTCGCCGTCGCCTGCCATTTTCTTTGCAAGCCAAGTGTTGACTGTATTCAGCGCCTTGGCAAATGCTTTGTAATCTTCATTTTCTTCGGTGATCTCCGGGTTCTCCGCCATGCCGTTGGCCAACACCAGCAGGGTGTCGTTGGTGGAAGTATCGCCGTCCACGGAAATCATATTGAAGGTGTCTTTTACATCATTGCTTACGCATTTCTGCAGCATCTCTTTGGAAATATTCGCGTCGGTGGTCACGAAGGCCAGCATGGTACACATATTCGGATGAATCATGCCGGAGCCCTTGCACATACCGCCCACGGTGACAGTTTTTCCGCCCAGCTCCACCCGGACGGCGATTTCCTTATTGACCGTATCGGTGGTCATAATCGCCTTGGAGGCTGCGGTTCCGTGCTCCGGGGTGCTGCCCTTGGCTTCCTTTAAAAGGCTGATGCCCTTTTTCAGGCGATCCATAGGAAGCTGCATGCCAATGACGCCGGTGGACGCCACCAGAACGGCATTTTCCGGAACGCCGAGAACTTTGGCTGCCTCCTCTGCGGTCTCTTTACAGTAGCCCATGCCCTCCTCGCCGGTGCAGGCGTTGGCGATGCCGGAGTTTACGATGACTGCCTGGGCATAGGGGGATTCCTTTACGATTTTCTGATCCCATTTCACCGGGGCTGCCTTTACGATATTCGTGGTAAATGTACCTGCCGCGTGACAGGGCTTTTCGCTGTATACCAGGGCCATGTCGGTCCGTCCCTGGTATTTGATGGCTGCCGCTGCTGCCGCTGCCTCAAAGCCCTTTGCCGCGGTGACGCCGCCCTTGATTTCTGTGATGGTCATATTGCCGTCCTCCTCTTTATTCGTTAAATGCTTCGATATTTTCTTTATTTAAGACAAAATCATAGTAGTTCAGATCGAGCCTTTGTGTCCAGCCGATGCGGTTCCAGAAAGCGTTGCCGATGTCGTTCTGGGTAAAAGCGATCAGGGATACCTTGCTGATCTGCTCCTCTTTCAGGGCGTTCATGGCAAATACTACCATGGCCTTGCCGATGCCCCGCATCCGGTAATCCCGGTGGACACACACATGATAGAGACAGCCCCGACGTCCGTCGTGACCGCAGAGAATGCTGCCTACCACCTTGCCGTCTTCGATGGCCACCACGCTGGTGGTGGGGTTCCGTTTTAAAAACCGCTCCACGCCCACCCGGGAGTCGTCAATACTCCGGATGGCGAAGCCCTTGATGGTCATCCAGAGGGCGTAGACGCCGTCGTAATCGTCGATGGTCATTGTTCGGATAGTCATATTTCTGTACCTCGCCAAGTATTAAGGAAACACCATGGTCACTAAACTCATACTGCGCCTGCGGCTTGCATTCATTAAGTGTCCAGGTGGACGTTCGCACTAGGCTCGAAAATACCTCGCCAAGTGCTCACAGTCACGGGAACATGGGAACGAGCTCTAATCCTTCGCTCTCCTTCAGTCCGAACATCAGGTTCATATTCTGGACGGCCTGGCCGGCTGCGCCCTTCACCAGGTTGTCCATGGCTCCCATCATAATCACGCGCTTCGTTCTCGGGTCGATCTTAAAGTTCACGTCCACATAGTTGCTGCCCTCCACCCATTTGGTCTGGGGGCAAACGTCCTTTTCCAGAACGCGGACAAATTTCTCATTCGCATAATACTTATCGTAAGCGGCCTTTACTTCCTCATAAGAGACCTCTTTCTTCAGGGAAGCATAGGCGGTAATCAGAATACCCCGGTTCATGGGTACCAGATGGGGCGTGAAATTAATCAGCACCGGCTGGCCTGCCGCGTAGGAAAGCTGCTCCTCGATCTCCGGCGTATGACGGTGATTCGCCACGCCGTAAGCCTTGATGTTTTCATTGACCTCACAGTACAGATTGTCCACCTTCGCGCCGCGGCCTGCACCGGAGGTGCCGGACTTGGCGTCAATGATAATCGTGCCCGGGTCAATCAGCCCTTCCTTTAATAAGGGATAAATAGAAAGAGTGCTGCAGGTGGGATAGCAGCCCGGGTTGGCTACCAGTCTCGCCTTCTTCACCGCTTCCCGGTTGATCTCACAGAGTCCGTAGACCGCCTCCGGGATAAACTGGGGCGTCGGATGCTGGATCTTATACCACTCCTCGTAGGTGGCCACGTCCTTAATACGGAAATCGGCGCTTAAGTCCACGATTTTTACCTTGGACAGAATCTCCTCATTTACCAGAGACGCGCAGAGGCCCTGGGGCGTCGCTGTGAAAATCACGTCCACCTCATCTGCCAGTGCTTCCATATTATCATCCATGCATTTGTCGTCTACGATCTGAAACATGTTCTGGTAGACTTCCGCGTATTTCTTATCTATGTAGCTTCGGGAACCGTACCATTTAATCTCCACATCCTTATGTCCTGTGAGAATGCGGACCAGCTCGCCGCCTGCGTATCCGGTTGCTCCGATAATTCCTGCCTTTATCATTTCTATTTTCCTCTCTTTTTGTGGATATTTGTTCCTATTTTAGATCTGTTTGGCCAGTATTTCAAGCACTTTTCCGCTTGTATGCATTTTTATACACTTGCTTTGCATATATTATCACTTTTATGCATATTATTCAAGCACTATTTTATTTTTATTCATATTTCTGTGGAACTTTTTCTGAACTTCCGCTTGCATATTATATGGAAATGATGTATATTAGTTTTCAGTGAACAGAAACGGTGTGCATAATCATTCATACCGTATAGAAATCATAAAACACTCAGGAGGATATTTGAATATGAAAGACAAAGTAGTACTTGCCTATTCCGGCGGACTGGACACCACTGCTATTATTCCGTGGCTGAAGGAGCATTTTGATTACGATGTAGTATGTTGCTGTATCGACTGCGGCCAGGGAAATGAGCTGGACGGACTGGACGAGCGCGCGAAGCTGTCCGGCGCTTCCAAGCTGTACATCGAGGATCTGGTAGACGATTTCGCTGAAAATTATATCATGCCCTGCGTAAAGGCAGACGCTGTATACGAGAACAAGTATCTGCTGGGTACTTCCATGGCGCGTCCGGCCATCGCAAAGAAGCTGGTAGAGATTGCCCGGAAGGAGAACGCTGTCGCTATCTGCCACGGCGCTACCGGTAAGGGCAATGACCAGATTCGTTTCGAGCTGGGTATCAAGGCTCTGGCTCCGGATCTGAAGATCATCGCTCCCTGGAGAATGACCGATATCTGGACCATGCAGTCCCGTGAGGATGAGATCGCGTACTGCGAGAAGCACGGCATCCATCTTCCCTTCTCTACCGATTCCAGCTACAGCCGTGACCGGAACCTGTGGCACATCAGCCATGAGGGACTGGAGCTCGAGGATCCGGCCAACGAGCCGAACTACGAACACCTGCTGGTTCTGGGCACCACCCCGGAGAAGGCTCCGGACGAACCGGAATATGTAACCATGACCTTTGAAAAGGGCGTTCCTACTTCCGTAAACGGCAAGCAGATGAAGGTGGCTGACGTCATCCGTACTCTGAACGCTCTGGGCGGAAAGCACGGCATCGGTATCGTGGATATCGTAGAAAACCGTGTGGTAGGTATGAAGTCCCGTGGCGTATATGAGACCCCGGGCGGAACCATCCTGATGGAGGCTCACCGTCAGCTTGAGGAGCTGGTTCTGGACCGTGCTACCATGGAGACCAAGAAGGATATGGCCAACAAGTTCTCCCAGATTGTATATGAAGGAAAATGGTTTACCCCGCTGCGTGAAGCTATCCAGGCTTTCATGGAGGTAACCCAGGAGTATGTAACCGGCGAAGTGAAGTTCAAGCTCTACAAGGGCAACATCATCAAGGCCGGCACCACTTCTCCCTACTCTCTGTACAATGAGTCCCTGGCGTCCTTCACCACCGGCGACATGTACGACCACCACGACGCAGACGGATTCATCACCCTGTTTGGCCTTCCGCTGAAGGTTCGGGCTATGAAGCTGGCTGAGGTGGAGAAGAACAAGAACAATAACTAATACTTCATAACGATAAACGGAAAGGGCCCCGCGTCTGCGACGCGGAGGCCCTTTCTTTCTGTTATCCTTTTTATTTTTTTACCGTCTCATTCCCTTTTCCACGTCCATACCTCACTACTGCCACAGAGCTTCCAGACGTCTGTGCCCAGGTTATCGGTTACTTCTGTGAAGATGGCCTTTGCCTGTTCTTCTGTTTCTGCCGGATAGACCAGAAGGGCGTTTATTTCGGATCTTGGAAAACCTGCAAGAAAATAGTCCAAATCTATCTCTGTGATCACAAAGCCGGCCGGATTCTGATTGATCAAATAGGTGTCGTCATCTTCAAAAGAGCCGCCCAGATTCGCTATCGTTTCTCCGTCAATGAGGATATTGCCGGTCATATTGTCCTGATTTTTTCGGAATTTCGGAAAACGGTACTGATATTTCCAGACCTGACAGGAGACTTTCACCGGGATACCGCTCTCCGACTGTTCTCCTATAAACAGCCAGCCTGTCCCTGTCGATTCTTTTTCAGTTTTTATCGGGTAATAATAAGATTTTACAAGATACTCTGCGGCGACCAAGATGCCGAAAATGATAAGTGCCGCTATGATTTTTCGAACAATATGCCTTTCTTTCATCAAACATCTCCTCACTGTCTTTCTGATAATTTGTAATTTCATTATATTGACTTTTTTGGTATTGCAACCGATTTGTTCCTTCCTAGATTTCGGCTTCCACACAAAATCCTGAATTCTCTCCTTTTATGGGTATACCCTTTTATTTTTTTCACTATTTTACAGTATTCTTTACTGTCTCCCAAGCCGGTTCAGTACTAGCTGCGCGCACAGGCCGGTGAAGGCTCCGGCGATGCAGCCGGCGGTCATGAGGAAGGGGAGGTAGAAGATCATGCCTTTTCCGGCTATTAACACGGCTACCAGCATCTGGCCGATGTTGTGGAGGACGGCGCCCAGGACGCTGGCCAGCCAGATGGCGCGGCCGCTGACCATGTGGCGGAGAAGCAGCATGCCAAGCAGGCAAAGCAGGCTTCCGGCCAGACTGTAGAGGAAGGTCATCATGCTTCCGCCAAAGAGGGAGCCTAAGAAAATGCGGACAAGTACCACCATCAGCACCTCGCCGGGGCGGTAGCGGTAGACTGCGTAGACCGTCACGATATTGGCCAGCCCCAGCTTCGCGCCCGGAATCGGGATGGGATTCGGAATCTGGAGCTCCACCACATATAAAATCAGAGCTGCCGCTGTCAGCAGCGCCAGCTCAGTGAGTTTTCCGGTTGTCATTCTTTTTTCTGATGGATGCTCCTTCATGACGGCCCTTTCTTTTTTAACTACTAAAATATTCTTACCTACCTAAAGATTATATTATATCTTCATCTGGCATTACGAAATATATACATTTTTAGTTCGCCACCGCGTCCAGCCCGGACGCGCCCTCTCCGTCCGCATACTGAATGCTCAGCCGGTTCGGCAGACACACGATGGGCGCAGCCTCCAGCCAGTCCATGTGGACACAGATTTGATCGGGACAGTCCGCTGCTTTCACGCGGATCTGGTGATCCCGGATCTCGATTTCATTGGTTCTGCCTCCGTAGGTCACGGTAAAGGTCTGATCCTCCGCCTGAGCCAAGTCCAGTGTATACAGGATTTTCCCATCCTGCAGGATCTCCACCTGTCTGCCGTGGCTCCGGGTCAGATTCCATATCATGCCGCCGATTCCTCCAAGAAAGAGCACAGCGCAAAGCGCCGCCACGATGTAAACTGCTTTTCGATTCTGTCCCGTCTTCGTTCCTTCTTCCATTCGAACCTGTTATCCTGTTACTATTCACTCCGTTCACTATAACACGCTGTTCTAAAATAGCGCCTGTGAACAATAACTTTGATCCTTTCCTGTACTTCTTTTCTTCGTTTTTCTGTCACACAGCTCCCTACCGCTCCACGATCTCCAGCCTCTGCGCCGCGTTCCTCATCTCTATCTTATCACGCAGCCCTTCCGTTGCATAGACCTTTCCGGAAGTATCCACCAGAACCAGCTCAAAGCTGTTCCCTTCGTCATTTCCATGGATCCGCCAGTACTCTGCCGCATCTGCCTCGCCCATGATATAAAGAGAAGTAGACAGGGCGTCCGCCAGCATTCCTTTTTCCGATACGACGGTCACGGAAAGCAGGCCGGAATCTGCCGGATAGCCGGTGCGGGGATCCAGGATGTGGATATAGGTCTCCCCGTTCTCCTCAAAATACCGCTCATAGCCACCGGAGGTAATCACCGCCCGGTTCTCCACCTCCAGCGCCAGTAGCACATCCTCTGTCCCGCTTCCAATGTCAGAGGCGGCGGCAATCTCCGGATTCCGAATTCCGATTTTCCAGTCTGTCCCGTCCGGTTTCGTCCCCAGGGTCTCGATATTGCCGCCCAGGGACACCATACCCGAAGTCACGCCGTACTCCCGGTAAAGCTCCATGACCCGGTCAGATGCATATCCCTTGGCGATGCCGCCCAGATCCACCTGCTGTCCTGATCCCAATGTCACCTGTGCGCCCTCTATCTGAATCTGCGCAGCGTCCACCAGCGAAAGTGTGTTGGAAATTTCTTCCTGTGTCGGCACCCGATAGTCCCCGGTAGGGAATCCCCAGAGCTGCATCAGCGGGTAGACCGTCACGTCAAAAAGGCCGCCCGTGGACTGCCGGATGCTTTCCGCCTCTTCCAGTAATTTCAAAGTATCCTCAGATATCAGAAAAGATCCCGCAGCATTCAGCTGCGAGATCTCACTGGATTCATTTCCTGTGGAAAGCAAAGCATCCAGCCGCTCGATCTCCTTCATGGCCGCATCCACAGCCTCTTCTGCCTTCGGCCCATATGCGGTAAAGCTCATCACCGTATCCATGGCAAAAAGCTGCTTCGTACAGGACGCGTCCCTGTCTCCTTTCCGGTACTGCCAGATACAGCCCACCGTAATCATCAGAGCCAGTGCTCCCAGAATGACTGACATGCTTCGCTTCATTTTTTATAACCTCAGATATGTATGATTTATACCATTTCGATAACCTTCATCGGACACTTCTCCGCGCACTTACCACAGCCTACACACTTGGTATAATCCACGTGGGCCAGATTGCCGTCCACGGTAATCGCTTCGTGCTCGCACTGCTTTGCACAGATACCGCAGCCCAGGCAGCCTGCGGTGCAGGCCTTCTTCACAGCCGGTCCACGGTCGCGGCTTGCGCAGCGCACCGCTATCTTCTTGTCCGCCGGCACCAACTCGATCAGTCCCTTAGGACAGGCCTTGGCGCATTTTCCACAGCCGGCACATTTCGTCTCGTCTACGATGGCTACGCCGTTCTCCACGCGGAGCGCGCCGAACTTACAGGCCTCCACACAGGAACCAAAGCCCAGACAGCCATAATCACATTTCCAGACTGAGATACCGGAAAGTACCGCTGCCCGGCAATCATGAATACCCACATAATTGCACCGGACAGAGGTCTTATCACAGCTGCCTGCGCAGTGTACATAGGCCACCTTTTTCTCTGCGGCTTCCGCCTGCACGCCCATGATATCGCCGATTTTCTTTACTGCTTCCGCATTGCACACCGGACAGGCATTGACCGGAGCCTTGCCCTCCACGATGGCTGCCGCTACCGCGTCGCAGCCTGCATAACCGCAGGCACCGCAGTTATTTCCCGGAAGACTTTCTCTTACAAGGCCAACGCGCTCGTCAGTCTCCACTGCGAACTTCTTGCTGACTGCCACCAGAGCTACGCCGATCAGAAGTCCGATTACGCCTACTACCAATGTCGCTATAATAACTTCCTGCATATTCTCCTCCTTATGACAGCGCCAGACCGCCAAATCCCATGAACGCAATCGCCATCAGCGCCGCGCAAATCAGCACGATGGGCGCACCCTTTAAGGGAGCCGGCAAAGCCTCCTCATCAATACGGCTTCGGATACCTGCCAAAAGAACAATGGCAATGGTATAGCCGACTGCGGTACCGAATCCGGCCAGTACACTTTCCACAAAATTATACTCATTCTGTACGTTGGTCAGGGCCACGCCCAGAACCGCACAGTTGGTGGTAATCAGCGGCAGATAGATTCCCAGCGCCTTGTAAAGGGGCGGGGAGGTCTTCTTGGTAAACATCTCTACCATCTGTACCAGAGCCGCGATAACCAGAATAAAGACAATGGTTTTCAGATAATCCAGATTCAGCGGCGTCAGTACAAAGGTGTACAGAAGATTCGCCACTGCGGAAGCTACCGTGATGACAAAGATAACCGCTGCGCCCAGACTGAAGGACGTCTTGATATATCTGGATACGCCCAGGAAGGAACAGATTCCCAGGAACTGGCTTAATACCACGTTATTCACCAGCGCCGTTGTAATGATAATCAGAAGTAATGATTTCATTTATTTCTGCGCCTCCTTTCCTTCTTCCTTCGCATGGGCACAGGTCGCGCAGCATCCGTCGCAGCCCTGCACCATGGCGTTTGCACGATTCTTGATCTTCAGGGAATTCATAATAATAACCAGAACCGCCAGTACCAGGAACGCGCCCGGAGCCTTGATGAAAATAGCAATAGGCTTATAAGCGGACGGCATCACCTGCATGCCGAATACGGTACCTGCACCCAGAAGCTCACGGATAAGTCCGATGACAGAAAGGGAAATTGTAAATCCGAGACCCATGCCAAGTCCGTCCATGGCGGACAGAAGAGGCGGATTTTTGGAGGCATAAGCCTCCGCACGGCCCAGAATGATACAGTTTACTACGATCAGGGGAATGTAGATTCCCAGCGCGTCATAGATGTCAGGCACATAAGCCTCCATCAGAAGCTCCACTACGGTAACCAGTGAAGCTACGATGACGATATAAGCCGGCAGACGTACCGCATCCGGTATCACCTTCCGAAGCGCGGAGATGACCAGATTGGACATCACCAGTACCACCAGCGTGGATACGCCCATTCCGAATCCGTTCATACAGGAGGTGGTAACCGCCAGTGTGGGGCACATGCCGAGCATCAGAACCAGAGTGGGATTTTCTTTTATTACACCATTATAGATGCGTTCTGTACAAGGTTTCATCGCTTAATTTCCTCCCTGTATATCATTTTCAAAGAAGTCTACCGCAGCATTCACCGCATTGACTACGGCACTGGAGGAAATGGTTGCGCCGGATACGCCGTTGATCTCGCCGGGCGCGCTTGCTCCGCCGGACTTGAACAGCGTGAATTTATCCGTCTTCACACCGTCAAACTGGCTCTTGAAAGCATCCTCTCCTACCAGAGAGCCAAGACCTGCGGTCTCATTCAGAACCGTGAAGGAAATACCGGTTACGGTTCCGTCTGAAGCGATGCCTACAGACATCGTAATATTGCCGTCCATACCGTCGCCGCTGGTAGCGCTGATGACATAGCCTGCCACATTGCCGGAAGCGTCTTTTCCTACGATTACTTCATTGATATAAGCCTTACCGAAATCAGTTCCGTATACTTCACCGTTCAGAGCATCCACCTTAGCAGTAATTGCATCGTCATAAGCGAACTCTACTGCGTCCGGGCAGACCTCCTGATAAGAAGCTGCCTTTTCCGCCAGCTTTTGCTCGGCGATCCTGCCCTCGGTCAGCTTGTATACACCGCTTAAAGCCACGCCCGCAATCAGGGTAATGACGCAGAGCGCAATGGCTGCGGCCGGAATCTTCTTTCCGCCCTCTTTCTTCTTCCGGTAACCGAATGGCGTCGGAATGGAAATCTCGTCAATGAGCGGAACAAACATATTGCAGATGATGATGGCATAGCTTACAGAATCCGCGGAGCTTCCGAATACACGGAATAACGCCGCCAGAATACCGAGCACCACGCCGTAGAGCAGCTGTCCGCCGGACCCCAGAGGGCAGGTAACCGGGTCGGTCGCCATGAAGAAGGCTCCCATCACAATACCGCCGCCAGCCAGCTGCATAAGCAGGTACTGCACATCAAAGCCGTGACCGCCGAACAGAGCAATAAATGCGGTAAAGGATACCAGCACAGACACCGGAATCTCCCAGGTAATGCCGCCTACGATCAGCAGATAAATTCCGCCAAGCAGGAGTCCTGCTGTGGAACAGCCGATAACGCCGTTATTAGCTCCCAGGAAGGTCTGTACCAGGCTCACCGCATTGCCTGACGCCAGATCTGCCAGCGGTGTGGCGCTGCTGACGCCGTCTACCGTATAGGTGGACATGACGCCTGCAAAGGAAATCAGCAGAAAGCAACGTCCGGACAGGGCCGGGTTCATAAAATTATGGCCCAGACCGCCGAAGCAGCATTTGGTAAACAGAATCGCAAATACGCTTCCGAGAACCGGTATGTAAAGGGGAACGCCGTTCGGAAGGCAGAGCGCCAGGAGAAGTCCTGTGACAATGGCACTGCAGTCCGTGATCGTATTCTCTCTTCCGGTTGCCTTATCAAATAAAAACTCCGTCAAAACCGCCGCAGCAATAGACGTAAGAATCGTCACAAGCGCGGAAATTCCAAAATGGTATACGCCCATGACCGTCGCCGGAAGAAGGGCCAGAATCACGTCGCACATGACATGTCTAGTCGTAAGCTTACTCCGCACATGGGGGCTGGAGGATACATTCATCAGTTTACTCATTTCTTTGCACCTCCCTGCTGCGCCTGCGCGGCTCTCTTCTTCGCCATAATCTCAGCCTTGGTCTGCTTGAAGGTCTGCATCAGGGGCCGCTTGGCCGGACAGACATAGGTACAGGAACCGCAGGCGATACACTCCAGGCCATACAGCTTCTTCTCGTAGCGGACAAAGCGTCTTCTCTTGGCCGCGTCCATCATCTCCTGGGGAGACAGGCCCAAGGGACAGACTCTCGTACAGCGGCCACAGCGCAGACACGCCGTCTCCTGCTGCTCTGCCAGCGCCACCGGATCCTCGCCCAGCACGGTCAGCGCGTTATTGTTCTTGCAAATCGGCACATTCAAATCAGCCAGCGCCATACCCATCATCGGACCGCCGCTTAAAAGCTTCTGCGCTTCCTTTCCATCCCGGATGCCGCCTGCGGCCTCCAGGACCTCTGCCATGTTGGTTCCGATTTTCACAATCAGGTTACAGGGCTCCTTGACCGCATCGCCGGATACGGTAAAGCCACGCTCCATCAATGGTGTAGACTTGCATACAGCCTGATAAATGGCGTACATGGTCGCCACATTGTCTACCACGCAGCCCGCGTCCGCCGGGAGCATGCCAAGCTTCAGATCAATCCCTGCGATGACCTGGATAATAGAACGTTCGCCGCCCTGGGGGTACTTGCATTTCGCCGCGTGAACCTTTAGCTTCTCATCGCCTGCGCAGGCCTTTTCCATGGCTGCGATGGCTTCCGGTTTATTATCCTCTATCAGGAAGACACCCTCTGCCGCCGGGAACAGCTTCAGAAGAATCCGCATACCTTCTGCCAGCTCCATGCTCCTTGTGCGCATAAGCTGATCATCGCAGGTAATATAAGGCTCACACTCCGCGCCATTCGCAATGACATAACGAATCTCATCCGCGTTCTTCGGGGCGAGCTTCACATGAACCGGGAATCCGGCTCCTCCCATTCCCACGATACCTGCTTTCTGTATACTTCCGAGAATTTCTTCTTTGCCAAGTGTCTTGTAATCGCGCTCAGCGCCGATGCCTTCTGCCAATGTGTACTGTCCGTCATTCTCGATCACTACGGACATTACCTTCGCACCGGATGCTGTTCTTCTGTTCTCAACAGCCTTTACCGTTCCGGAACAGGAGCTGACGATGTTCGCCGATACGAAGCCGTCCGCTTCGCCGAGCAGCTGGCCTGCCAGCACCATGTCGCCCTTCTTTACCACAGGCTTCGCCGGTTTTCCGATATGCTGACTCATGGGAAATACCAGTTCGCCCTGGGGAAGATAGGTACGGTAAGACGCGTCCTTGGCGTAGCGCTTTCCGTCGTCCGGATGCACGCCGCCCTTAAATGTCTTCTTGAACATATGCTTTTTCCTTCCTTCATGCTTTTGTAGCATTTGTCTCGTATTTACTTTATCACACTTGGATTTGATATACAACTTTAGATAAAAAATAGACAATCTTAGATCAATTTCGAGATTTTTTTGACAATATTGTTAAATTTGTATCGAGAACACCATATTTATGATCACTTTATTCTAGCGCAGAATAGAACCATATTCCAGTTTTTTTTTCAGTACAATTCTGTTTTTTACCGGAATTTCAGAACGAAAAAGATTATTTCTATATCCACATCGTAAAAAAACAGGATATCCTTCCTCTGTATTATCCAGATTTTGGAAATCCTGTTTGTATACAATTTATCTTTCTCCCAGTTTATTCCAGTTCAAACTGTCCGGTATACAGCTGGTAATACCTTCCTTTGTTCGCAAGCAGCGCTTCGTGATCGCCCCGCTCGATGATTTCACCCTTCTCCAGCACCATGATAGCCTTGGAATTACGGACCGTGGAAAGCCGGTGGGCGATAACAAAGACCGTCCGGCCATCCATAATAGCGTCCATGCCCTTCTCGATGAGCCGCTCCGTTCTGGTATCGATGGAACTGGTGGCCTCGTCGAGGATCAGCACCGGCGGCTTCGCTATGGCCGCACGGGCAATGGCGATGAGCTGCCGCTGCCCCTGGGACAGATTGCTGCCGTCGCTGTAAAGCATGGTGTCATAGCCGTCCGGAAGACGCCGGATAAAGGAATCCGCATTGGCAATCCGGGCTGCCTCCCGCACCTCCTCGTCGGTGGCGTCGAGCTTTCCGTAACGGATATTATCGGCAATGGTTCCGGTAAACAGATGAGTCTCCTGGATAACCATAGCCAGGGAATGGCGCAGATCATCTTTTCGAATCCGCCGAATGTCGATGCCGTCATAGGTGATGGTGCCGGATTCCATCTCATAAAACCGGTTAATTAGATTGATAATCGTAGTCTTCCCGGCTCCGGTGCTGCCCACGAACGCAATCTTCTGACCCGGCTTGGCATACAGGGAGATCCCATTTAAAATATGCTTTCCCGGCATATAGCCGAAGACCACATTGTCGAATTTCACATCACCCCGGAGTTTCCGCAGCTCCGTCCTGCCGCCCGGCTCCTCCGCCGGAAGCTTCCACGCGAAATGACCGGTGTGCTCCGCGATTTCTTTGAGCGTTCCATTTTCTTCCAATACATTGCAGAGGGTCACATCGCCCTCGTCCGCCTCAGGCTCGGCCTCCATCAGATCGAAGATCCGCTCTGCCCCGGCAAGAGCCGTCAGAATCTGGTTAATCTGAGCCGTAAACTGGTTCATAGGCAGGGCGCTCTGGCGCACAAACACCAGATAGGATGACAGGCTTCCGATATCCAGAAAGCCGTTCAGAGTAAAGATACCGCCCACACAGGCCGATACCGCGTAATTCAGATAGGAAAGGCTGACCACCGTGGGCACCTGCATACCTGTGTAGGTCAGGGCGTCTGTGGACTCCTTCCGCAGATTTTCATTGAGACCGCAGAAAATATCGAAATTGATTTTCTCATGATTGAAGATTTTCTCCACCTTCTGACCCGCCATCATTTCCTCCGCAAAGCCATTAATTTTGCCAAGCTCTGCCTGCTGCCGCTGATAATATTTCCGGCTCCGCTTACTGTTTGTCCGGATAAAAATGCCCATCATAACCAGAAACACCATAACAATCAGAGACAGCCTTACGCTCAGAACCATCATCATTACAATGGTGCCCACCAGGGTCAGAAAGCTCTGGATCGCCATGGCGAAGCTGTTGTTCATGGCCTCCTGCACCGTGTCCACATCATTGGTGAAGCGGCTCATCAGCTCCCCGTGGGTATGGGCGTCAAAATACTGTAACGGCAGGGTCTGCACATGGGCAAAGAGGTCGCTTCGAATCTCCTGCACCACAGTCTGGGCCGATTTAATCATGAGCTGGTTGTAGGCCAGGGTCGCAAGCGCGCCGCAGAAATACATGACGCCCATGGCTGCCACCGCGCTGACCAGCCCCTTCATATCCCCGGGCATGATAAAGCGGTTGATGACCGGCTTTAAGAGATAGGTTCCCATGACGCTGGCCCCGGTGCTGATACACACCAGAACTCCCACCAGCAGAAACATCCATTTATGAAGTCCCATATAATGAAGGAGATGCTTCAGGGTATTTTTCGTATTTTTAGGCCGCTTGTAGCCCACATAACTATACCGTGCCATTAAAGCTCCACTCCTTCCTTCTGAGATTCGTATATCTGCTGATAAATTTCACTGCGGGCCAGCAGCTCCTCGTGAGTGCCGATGGCGCTGACCCGGCCATCGTCCAGAATGATAATCTGATCCGCGTGCCGGACAGAGGAAATCCGCTGTCCGATGATGATTTTCGTCATATCAGGCAGAGCCGCGCCCATGCGCTCCCGAATCTTCGCCTCTGTAGCCGTATCCACAGCGCTGGTGGAATCGTCGAGAATCAGGATTTTCGGTTTCTTCAAAAGCGCACGGGCGATGCAGATCCGCTGCTTCTGGCCGCCGGACACATTGACGCCGCCCTGACCCATCTCGGTCTCATACCCCTCTGGCAGCCGTTCCAACACCTCGTCCACGCAGGCGATGCGGCAGGCTTCCTCGATCTCTTCCATGGAAGCGTCCTCCTTTCCCCAGCGCAGATTGTCCAGGAGGCTTCCGGAAAACAGGGTATTTTTCTGCAGTACCATGGCAATTGCCTCCCTAAGATGCGCCATCGGATACTCCTGTACCGGAACGCCGTCCACCTTCACCACGCCTTCGGTGGCGTCATAAAGTCTCGGGATCAACTGCACCAGCGTGGACTTGGCCGCGCCGGTCTGTCCGATGACGCCCACGGTCTGGCCCGCTTCTATATGGAAGGAAATGTCCGAAAGTACATATTCCTTCGCCTCTTTTTTATACTTGAACCACACATGTTCAAAGTCCACGCTGCCGCGTTCCACTTCGATATTCCGGACTTTTTCGTCCGTCAGATCCACCTTTTCGTCGATAACCTCCAGAATTCTGGCGCCGGACGCCATGGAACGGGTCAGCAACAGAAATACATTGGAAATCATCATCAAGGAATTCAGAATTTGCAGCACATAGCTTAAAAATCCCGTGAGCTCGCCCACCTTCATACTGCCCTTCTGAATCAGATAACCGCCAAAAAGCAGAATCGCCAGAATTGTGCCGTACATGACGAACTGCATGGCCGGCATGTTCAGGGCGGCTAACCGAAAGGCCGTCTCGGATTCCTGACGCAGATTCTGATTGCCTTCCTCAAACTTTTCTACTTCATAGTCGCCCCGGACACAGGCCTTGACGATACGCACCGCCGTCAGGTTTTCCTGGATGATCCGGTTCACGGTGTCGATAGCTGTCTGCATCCGGGAATACAAAGGCCGCACCTTCATGGTAATAGCAAACAGGGCTGCCGCCAGGATGGGTAATGCCACAAAGAACACCAACGCCAGGGTATGGTTGATGGAAAATGCCACGCCGGTGGCCACCACCAGCATCATGGGTCCACGGCAGAAGGGGCGCATGCCCATGGACACTGCGTTCTGAATATTGGTCACGTCGCTGGTGAGACGGGTCACCAGGGAAGACGAACGGAAATGGTCGATATTGGCAAAGGAGTAGCCCTGAAGCTTCTCATACTCGGCCTTCCTCAGCTCCGCGCCCAATCCCTGACCGGTCAGCGCCGCAAACCGGGCGCTTCCCACGCCCAGCACCAGCGCGATCAGTGCGCAGCCCACCATCTGCAGTCCCTTCATATAGATATAAGCCCGGTCGCCGCTCGACACACCCACGTCGATGAGGTCGGCCATGATGAGCGGTACCAGCAGCTCAAATACCCCCTCTGTCATAATGCAGACGACCGCCAGGGCGGCGTATTTTTTATATTGATTCATGTAGGAAAATAAGCGTATCAGCATCGTTCTGTTCCTCCGAATGTTGTCTTTCTATCCTTATATTAATTTCAGGAAGCTCTCCGCCGTCCGCATCAGCAGCCTATCCGGATATTCGTAAGCCGCCGTGTGAAGCCCCGGATGCTCCACGCCTGCTCCGATGCCGAAGAACGCCCCCCGGCAATGATTCAGGTAATGGCCGAAGTCCTCACTCCAGCGCATAGGCTCCGGCAGGATGCGGCCGCCACAGACTTTTAATACCTTTTTGGCGCAGGCGCTGTCATTTTCGGTAGCCGGAAAGACGTCCTGCTCCTCTGTCTCCAGGATAAGGCCGTCCTGTGCCGCCAGTTCTTCCGCACGGGTCAGTACCATTTGACGCAATTTTTTCAGATCCGCGCCCCGCTCCGCCCGGAGGGTCAGCCAGACTTCCGCCTTCTCAGCCGCCGCACCGAAGGCTTTCTCGCCCATCTGTACGCCGATAACGGTGCAAAGGACCATACCGCTGTAGCCGTGTTCTTTCTTATTTAAAAATGACGGGATCCCGGTCAACAGCTGTCCCACAGCAGGGGCCGGGGAGACGCCCAGCTCCGGATAGGCTGCGTGGGTGGGCTTTCCGAGGAATCGTAAGGTCAGCCCTTCCGAACCGCAGGCAAAGGTTCCTTCCTTTGTATACACTTCACCGAAGGCAAAACCCGGAAGATTATGCGCGCCGTAGATTTCTTCGATCTCTTCCTTATCAAAGAGTTCACAGCAGGGCGCCGCGCCCGCGCCGGTCTCCTCGGCGGGCTGGAACAGAAAGAATACATTTCTTCCCGGTTCCTGCCCCTCTTTTATCTGCTGCTCCAACAGAAGCGCCGCGCCACAGAGGGCAGACGCATGACCGTCATGGCCGCAGAGATGGGCCGCGCCGCCCTCCGGCAATGCCAGTGCGTCATAGTCCGCCCGGAACGCGACGCCCTTTTTCGCCTGCTCCGGCATGCTGCTTCGGTAAGCCGCATAAAAACCTCCGCCACAGTCGTAAAGTTCCAAATTGGTACTTTCTTCCAGAAATTGCTTTAAGGCGGCCTTCGTCTTCCGTTCCTGCCCGGAGATCTCCGGGCAGATATGGAGCCGATGGCGAAGTTCCTTTATCTGATTCTCGATTCGGCTTCTTGCAGAATTCCTTTCTTCTGTCTGTTTCATCGCTTCACTCTTCTCTCTTTTTATCCCCTGTCCATCCCGTTTTGCCATGGACTCTTGTTTCTTTTCTTCTGATACAGGCCTATTTTAGCAGAAGCATTTTCCCTTTTCAAGTTTTTAGAGGCTGCGCCTGTTCTTCCTGTTCTTCGGCAGATCGTCCTTATCCTTTTCTGTTTTTGTAAATTTTACATTGAATTTTCATAAAAATGCAGTTAAGGGATTGTAAAATCCGCATAAACTATCATATAATAGAAATGTTCGTGTAAATGAAAAAACACTTAGGAGAAAAAAACAATGAATGGAATATCACTTATCCTGACACTGTTAAGCGGCGTCGCTTTGTTCCTGTTCGGTATGTCCATGATGGGCGACGGACTGAAACGGGTGGCAGGAAATAAGCTGGAGCTGGTGCTCTACAAGCTCACCAGCACGCCCTTAAAGGGTATTCTTCTGGGAACTGCCGTGACCGCCATCATCCAGTCCTCCTCCGCTACCACCGTCATGGTGGTCGGATTTGTAAACTCCGGTATGATGAAGGTGGCCCAGGCCATCGGTATCATCATGGGAGCCAACATCGGTACCAGTGTGACCGGCTGGATCCTCTGCCTGTCTTACATCGACGGTTCCAGCGGCATCGCCCAGCTTCTGTCCACCGCTACCATTTCCGCGGTGGTGGCTATCATCGGTATCATTTTCAAGATGTTCGTGAAGAAGACCACTTATAAAAATGTGGGCGACATCATGCTGGGCTTCTCGATTCTGATGGTAGGCATGCAGACCATGAGCGGCGCTGTCTCTCCCTTAAAGGAGAGTCCCCAGTTCGTCAATCTGCTGACCACCTTTGAGAACCCGTTCATGGGTATTCTGGTGGGTATCGCTTTCACCGCCGTGCTGCAGAGCGCGTCCGCTTCCGTCGGCATCCTGCAGGCCCTGTCCATGACCGGCAGCATCAGCTTTGCGGCGGCTCTTCCGATTACCATGGGTATCGGTGTCGGCGCGGCATGTCCGGTGCTTCTCTCTTCCATCGGAACCAATAAGAACGGCAAGCGTACCGCTCTTATCTATCTGCTGAACGACCTGTTCGGTATGATTTTCTGGTCCATTGTATTCTACACGGTCAATGCTTTCGTGCATTTCCCGTTCATGGATATGAATATGCGGCCTGTGACCATCGCGCTTATGAACTCCGTGTTCCGTATGGCGACCATTCTGGTATTGGTGCCCTTTATCGGACTCATCGAGAAATTCGTCTTCTGGCTTGTGAAGGATGACCCGGAGGAGCTGGAGGATCAGGCAGACTTCGATCTGCTGGAGGAGCGTTTCCTGGCTTACCCGGCCCTGGCTATCACCCAGAGCCATACCGCTATGAACGGCATGGCCAAAAAGGCCCGCAAGAATCTGAGCCGTTCCTTCGCCCTTCTGAAGGATTTCTCCCAGGAGAAATACAACAAGATTCAGGAAAAGGAAAACCTCATTGATAAATACGAGGACAAGCTGGGAACCTACCTGATGCAGCTGACCGGTCAGCCCATGAACAGCACCCAGACCCAGCAGGTATCCGAATTTCTGCACACCTTAAGCGACTTTGAGCGTCTGGGCGACCACGCCGTCAATATTTCCAAGGTGGCCCTGGAGCTGGCAGAGAAGAAGATCAGCTTCTCCGAATCTGCCCAGTATGAAATCAGCGTATTGAGCGCTTCTATCCGGGAAATCACAGACCTGACGGTAGACGCCTTCTGTACCGACTCTCTGGAGATGGCGAAAAAGGTAGAGCCTCTGCGCGAGCTCATCGGTATGCTCTGTAACGAGCTGAAGAACCGTCACATTACCCGTCTCCGGGAGGGCAAATGTGAATTCCAGCAGGGCTTCGCGTTCAACGATCTGCTGACCAACCTGGAGCGTATCGCAGCCCACTGCTCCAACGTGGCCGTCGCCATGATTGAGACCAACAGCTCTGAGTTCGATACCCACGAGTACGTCAAGAGCGTCCGTCATATGCGGGATGAGGCTTATCAGGAGTGTTTCAATGCTTATGCGGAGAAGTATAATATTGCAGCTCCGGAAAAGAACGAGAAAAGCGAGAAGAAAGAGAATAAAGAAGCTAAAAAAGCCAAATAATTTTACCCAAAAGATTCGCGCAAAAGTGTGCGAATCTTTTTTTACGCAAAAACCGCATGTCGGAATGGCATGCGGTTTTCTTCATCTTCCATATACAAATATTCTGTCCCTACTGCTGCAATGTGTTCACATACTCATCAATCGCCGTAGTGGTGATCGCTACATCTGAGGTATCCGGTTTGTTAGCACTATCGTAGATGGAATAGCCAAGCCAGCAAACCAGCGCCAGCGCTACCAGGCCTGCGCAAAGCTTCACGAGGAACTTCTCGTGCTTTTCTCTTGCCATAATCTGCTTGCGGTTGGCTTTCTGCTCTTTATAACGATCTACTTTTTCCTGACTCATAATCTCGATTTCCTCTCTCACTTTTTCACAAAATCCAGCCGGACTTTGTCCTACTTTTTCTTATTATAGCATAACTTTGTGAAAAAGCCATGAAAAAATTTATTCTTTTTCCTTACGCCACCACAATAATGCCGCCGTCGCTGGCATAGAGGCTGCTGACTCCGGCTGTATCCAGAATCAGGAAATCCTTCACAGAAATCCGTTTTGCAATCTCTTCTTTCACAAACTGCGCCCGCTCGGGACAATTGCAGTGGGAAATCGCCACAATCTTCTCTGCCGGATTCTTTATCTCCTCTGCCACGTAATCGGCCATACGCTTCAGCGCCCGGTTCACGCCCCTGGCCTGATCCTTCTGGCAGATGGTTCCCTGGGGGGTAGCTCCCATGACCGGCTTGATATTCAGGGCATTTGCCACAAAGGCCTTCAGATTACTCAGGCGGCCGTTCTTCCGGAGCGCTTCCAGAGATTCCAGTACAAAATACGTATGCTGTTCCGCAATGTACGCGTCCACGGCAGCAATCACATCCTCAAAGCTCATGCCGGCCTTTTCGCAGGCTTCAATCTTCAGGGCAATCAACGTCTCTCCGATGGAGGCAGAGCGGGAATTAAAGATATGGATTTTCTTTTCCCCATATTCCTCCTCGTACAGCTTCTTACCCAGCTCTGCGCTGTTATAGGAGCCGCTCAGCTCTGCGGAAAGCGTCACCGCGTATACGTGATCCGCGTCGCAGGTATAGGCTTCCAGGTACCGGTGCGGAGACGGACAGGAGGACTTGGGACAATTGGGGCTGGCAGCCACTCTTTTCAGAAAGTCTGCCTGATCAAAGGTCTCATCGTCCACTACCAGATGTCCATCAATATCCAGGGTCAGCGGCACACGTTCAAAATGCCCGTCCTTCTTATAGCTTTCCGGCAGTTCACCGCAGCTGTCCATGACAATCTTATAACTCATAACGTTCCCATTCCTCCACTGTCTCTATTTTCAACCGCTCAACATCTTCACGGTTTCCATACAAAATCTCATAATCTCAAAATTATTTTATGTAGTTTTAAATACTACATTACATATTAGCACAACGCTATGAGCTTTTCAATACCTTTTATGATAAACTGTAAAATGCCTGCACCAGTCGCACCAGACTCTCCTGGTCGGAGGTTCCCATCAGCTCTCGGCTGGAATGCATGGCCAGAAGCGGAACGCCGATATCCACGGTCCGGATGGGCAGAATGGAGGACGCGATGGAGCCCAGGGTACTGCCGCCCGCACTGTCGGAGCGGTTCACAAACTTCTGACAGGGAATCTCCCCGCTGTCACAGATCTGCTGGACGATGGCCACGGCCTCGCTGTCGGTGGCGTAGGACTGACTACAGGCCTCCTTGATGCAGACGCCCTTTCCCAGCACGTTCTGATTGGTGGGATCATGCTTGTCCGTATGATTGGGATGGATTCCGTGGGCCACGTCCACGGAGAGCAGCATGCTGTCCCCGTAGGCCTCCAGAAACTGGTCTCGGCCTCCGTCCAGAGCCAGCAGAATCCGCTCCAGCACCGCCGACAGGAAGGTGGAACCTGCGCCCTGCTTGGTACGGCTGCCGATCTCCTCGTGGTCGAAATAGGCAGCCACATTGATTCCCCGCTCCCGACCGCCTTCTATCATAGCTGTAGTAATGGCCTGGACGCTGGTCAGATTGTCCAGACGGGGTGAGGAAATAAATTCCTCGGAAAGGCCCAGATAATCGCCGGTATCCGTATTGTAAAGTCCCAGCTCGTACTCCAGGATATCTTCTTTCTTCACCTGCAGCCGCTCCGCCAGACGGGTCAGGAACTCCTCGGAATCCTCCAGGCCGAAGACCGGAAGCATATCCTTCTGGCGGTTCAGCTCCACGCCCTTATTGACCTCCCGGTTCATATGGATAGCCAGATTCGGGATAGTCAGGAAAGGCTTTTTAAAGTCCACTAAGCGCATCTGGGGATGGAAGACGTCGTCGCTTCGCAGCGCCACCTGTCCAGAAGCAGACAGGGGACGATCCAGCCAGGTATTTAAAATGGCTCCGCCGTAGACTTCCACATTCAGCTGTCGGTAGCCCGCCTTCTTCACCTCCGGCGAGGGCTTGATCCGCAGTCCCGGGAAGTCTGTATGAGCCGCCGCCATGCGGAAGGCGTCACCGGTTCGGTAGCATTTCCCGATGGCAAACGCCACCAGACTGGTTCCATGGTGAACCAGATAGTAACGGCCTCCCTTTTCCAGTTTCCAGTTTTTTCCCAACTGCACTTTTTTAAAACCTGCCTCCTGAAGCTGCCGCTCCACACTGGCGGTCACATGGAAGGGCGAAGTCCCCTCCTCGGTGAGCTGCAGGAGTTTTTCGGCGTGATCAATTTTATTCATAGGGATGTTCCTCCTTTGTCGTGTTTTTCTATCTCACAGTATACATGAATTTTTACTTTCTGTGAACTATTTATCAGAGAGCTCTACTACCTATAAAACGAGTATAAAACGATATTTTCAAATCCAGGCTCTGTTTTCATTGAATTTACGGTTCGTTCTGTGTATACTAAAAACAGACTGTATTCTATTTTCACAGGAGGTTTCTATGATTTCTTTTCAGATGGAAGACGTAAAAGCGTTCATGAATAAGCTTTTACTTTCTCAGACATTCGATGCGTTCCATGTGGTGGAGGGCAGTGTCATCACCTACAGTACCTTCCACTTCGACGGTCATCTGCATCCGGATTATTATACAAAAGAAGAACAGGAAGCCCTGGGCCTTGAAAGCCGCCGCTTCGCGCGCTGGCCGGAACTCCGGCCTTTCTGCCTGGAGCTTATTAAAGGAAAACGCACGCCCCTGGGCTTTCGCTTTACTTTTCAGCTCTCGCCGGAAAATACGGAGAAATTGTTAAACCAGACCGCCTCCCCATTTTCCACAGGGGATGTGAACGGCCTGGCTTTAAATATCCGTTATGAGGACGGTAAAGTCATCTGCACCACCGCCGTCTCGCTGAACTTATTTACCATGGATAAGTCTCTGGAGCACGCCTGGGATCAGATGGTGCAGAAGTTCTTTTTAAAGCAGGAGCTGGCGTTTCAACTCTTATAAGTAGTTATATCCAGGGAAACGACTTATTTTGTCGGCTATTATTCCAATACATACTGTAACACGTCGTCTTCCAAAAACGTATTTAAATTATAGAGAAACAGCACATCCGTGAACCCATACTGCCCCATCAGCTTTTCCAGATTGTCGTAATAATACCTGGGATCCACCAGCACAATCTCTTCGAAGCCGTCGGTCAGATAAGGCACGAAGCAGTTGGCGTAGGAATCCTTCACAAGAAGCAGCTTCCGGCCCGTGGAGGCCATGGTTCGGATCTCGGTCAACGGATGGTTGCCGTTTAAAAACATGCCATATTTGTCTTTGGTACTCAGCTTCTCTGACGCATACAGGGAAGCTGATTTTGTCTGCTCCTGCACGTAGGTGACCACCAATTCAGTCTCCGGCTCCGGCCAGTAGACCTCGATGGTATCGTCCGAAACCTGATAACCACTCCTTGCGGACAAGGTTCCCTGAAACTGCGCGGTCACCGGATACAGGTTTTCCCCGATGTTCTCCGCCTTTTCCGCCACTCCCGGAATGTTCATCACCTCCGCCGCCTTTTCATAGGCGTACCAGGCCCCCAGCGTGGTCCAGTGGTGGTCGCTCCGGTAATAGAGGTATTCGTCCTTATGCGCCCGCAACGTCTCATACAGGGGGATTTCCGTCACCGAACTGTTCTGTTCCTCCTGATACCTCTGAAGCGTTTGAAGCTGCTGCTCCTGTTCTGCCACCGGCACGTATCCCGGCAGCCGCTCCTTCTGTACAGACGCCGCGTCCGGAGCCAGCATCAGATAGGAATGCACGTCCGGATACTGGCTGCAAAAGTGATTGATGGCATCCAGATTTTTCCACACCTCGTTTCCGATTTCCGACGGTTCCTCAAAAAGCTGATTTTCTCCCAGATATACATCCCCGGATTTATTTTTGCCAAGCAGCTGATCCGCCGCCGTCTGCAGGCGAATCCACTGATCCCGGAAGGCGAACTGATCGGTCTGGTATTTTTCAAAGCTGCTCATAAAGCGACCGTCCACCAGCTCCGCCAGGCCGAAGGCAGGCTTTTGCTGCAGCATCCGGTTTTCCGTGTCGGAGAATTTCATATCCTTATGAAGGAAATTGGCTGCAGTAAAACCGGCCAGCACCAGCACGAAGCCAAGTCCCAATATTTTATTCAAATTTTTTCTGTCTCTCATCGTAAGCCTCTGTCCATCTATTTTCCCGTTTTCAGAATCGGAAATACAAAAACGGATTATACGTATCCCGAATCAGATATGCCACTGCCAACAAAAACAGCGCCAGATATCCGACTAAAATCAGACCGTCCCACCAGTCGTTTTCCTGCAGCTTCCGCCAGATTCCAAATGGCAGCGGCGTGGAAAATAATGCCGCCAGGATAAACAGAACAAGTCCTGTGGTCAGGTAATAAAGCCCCGCCGCATCCGCCAGGCCGGCTGCGCCCCGTCCGAACAGCGCCGCCAGATATTGCCCCGCCGCCGTGAGACTGGGGCTGAAGAAGAACACCCAGCCTGTCATCACCAGGAACAGCGTGTACACCCGTCTTAGTACCGGCCATTGTTCGATTTTTCCTTTTAATACATATTTTTCGAAAATCAGCAAAATTCCGTAATACAGGCCCCAGACCACAAAATTCCAGCTGGCCCCGTGCCAGAGCCCGGTCAGCATCCAGACCACCAGCAGATTGAACATATGCCGTCCTGCTTTCACCCGGTTACCGCCCAGCGGGATGTACACATACTCCCGGAACCAGGAGCTTAAGGACATATGCCACCGCCGCCAGAAATCCGTAATGCTTTTCGCACAGTAGGGATAGTTAAAATTGGGCCGGAATTCAAAGCCCAGCATTTTCCCAAGGCCGATGGCCATATCGGAATAGCCGCTGAAATCAAAATAAATCTGAAGAGTATAGGCCAGCACGCCAAGCCAGGCTGACAGCACCGACAGGCCGGAAAGGGCCGTAATTTCCTGAAATATAACGCCCAGATTGTTGGCCAGAAGCACCTTCTTCGAAAGGCCGCTTATAAAATACCGGACTCCGTTTCCAAACTTCTCCGGGGACATTTCCCGCTTCTGAAGCTGGGCATCCACATCCGCGTACTGGACGATGGGACCCGCCACCAGCTGTGGGAACATGGAGATATAGAGACCAAAGGAAATGAGATTCGTCTGCCGCTTCGCTTTCCCCCTGTACACATCCGCCAGGTAGGAAATGGACTGAAAGGTATAAAAGGACAGTCCGATGGGCAGGCGGGGCGCCAGCTCCGGCAGCTTTACCGGAAGCAGTGCCTCCAGATTCTCCGCCAAAAATCCGTAATATTTAAAGAATCCGAGAATCAGTAAATTCACCGCCACGCCAAGTGCGAGACTCCATTTTCCAGATTTTCCCTTTTTCTTAAATCTCGCAATATCCAGTCCCATCACGTAATTCCACAGGATACTGTAGCCCATGAGCCCGATATAGACCGGCTCGCCCCAGGCATAAAAAATCAGGCTTGCCACCAGAAGCACCAGATTCCGAAGCTTCACCGGAGCCAGATAATAAACCGCCAGAACCGGCGGCAGAAACGCAAAGAGAAAGACAATACTGCTGAAAACCATTTTTATGCTCCTAATTTCTCATTTATTCTGTCTGAAACAGGTCTTTTCGGTATGCCTTTTTGATATCCGATACGTGATCCGATACCGCAAACAGCACGTACACATCGTCGCTTCGAAGGGCGCTCTGGTTCAACAGCTGCACCTGTTCCGGACCGTAACCATCGAAATTCCGAATCTGCGTGGCTTTTCGATCCCGGGCCGCCTGAAGCACCTGATCCGCCTGTGCGGTCGAGGTACACTCCGCTAAAAGCAGCTCCTCTACGGCCATATTGTCAGAAGAAATATAGAGTACCCAATGGGCCAGTTCCCCACCGTTCAGCCCGTAAAGCCTTCTCAGAAGCTGCGCGTCGCCCTGCTTCATATCCGATGCATCCGCTGCGGCCTCCACATCGGCCCGGAGCTTTCCGAAGTCCACATGCCGGACGGTTCCCTTAACCACCAGGACACCGCCATACACCAGAAGCCCCAGAAGGATAAGCTTCGCTATCCGCAAAATCCAGTCTCTCATAAGCCAGCCGCCTCCTCCATGCGCTCCAGCCACAGCGGATAGGGCGTACTTTTCAGGTGTACTGCATCCTTCTGATACCAGTCCGCGTGATCCTGCAGCAGCTCACTGTTGTCAATATAGGTCAGGTTCCATTTTTTACACATATCCCGAAGGGCCTGATTAAAGGTATCCACATTCTGAAGGGCAGGCTTCTTCTCCACGGCCTCCGGAAGCACCGGCAAAATTCCATTGATGTAAACGGGCAGATCGGGCGCCTGAGCCCGGATCTCTGTGAGCCGCTCCTCATAATGCCGGATAAAAAGCCTGCTGTCACCCCGGCAGTATTCCAGATCATTTAACCCGATGGATAAAAATAAGACCTTCGGCGCAAGCGAAAGCGCTTTTTCGATCTCCGGTCCGGCTGAGTCAGTCCGCAGTCCCCGAAGCGCCACGATTTCTGTGGCGTCCAGAATCTCATAATCCAGAAAGCCTGTCGCCACCGAATCACCCACCAGAACCGCGCCCGCAAAGCGCTCTTTTAACGTACCTTTGTCCGGATTTCCCGGATCTGACAGCTGCTGCTCTGCCGCTTCTTTCTGTTCCAGCTTTACTTCTATTTTATTTACATCTGCATTTTCCTGCGCTTCTATCCATGCCACCGCCGGGAAACCACCTTCCGGTTCTGTCTTTTTTTCGTCCGCCCTGCCGTGCGCAAACCATACGCCGACAAGCAGCGCCAGCACCAGAAAATACCAGGCAATTCTCACATTCTGTCTCATCCTACAAGCACTCCTACCTTTATAGTATATAGACGGATCCGCATTACAAAAAGTTTCAGCCTACAGCCAGAATTCGATCAGATGCTCTACCCTGTAGAACCAGACCGGATTCATATCCTTCACTTTATCATAGATATCTGTAAATATGGTCAGGAAATGGAACAGCATGGCCTGAATAAACAAAAGCAGAAACAGACCGTACAGAAGCTTCCATCGCTCCATACCCACGCTTTCTTCCAACGCTCCCAGCACCACCGGCACCACTGCCAGGTAAAACAGCCAGATTACATCCACCGTATAACGGGGAATCAGACCGCCAATCTGGATATCAATAAAAGCTGTCACAAGCCCCAGAATCAGAAACATCCACGCCCAGAGATACGCTTCCTTCTGCCGAATCAGCTTCTTACATTTCCACGGAATCAGACTGAGGAACAAAATCAGATTGTTGACCATGATGCCGCCGAAGCCGCTCTCAATGATGGCCTGGCCGTAAAACTGACTCTTCACCGCCACCTGCTCATAATAGGGAAATACGCCCGTAATTACCGGCGGCTGAAACAGCATGGTAAAATAGCCGAATACCGTCCTGCCCATTTCCAGCTTCCGCCTGGTCATATCCTGCAGGGTGAGATTGTAGGCGGCTCCGAAATCCGTGACGCTGCCGAAGCGAATCTGATTGTAATACATCAGGCCCGCCGCCACCAGAAGCACCGGAAACGCAAAGGCAAATAAATCTAATACCTTCTTTTCTTTCAGAACCTTTCCCTGTCGAATCGCAGTTCCGTACAGCGGCAGCGCCAGCGCGCTCACCAGCACCAGCTGGGGTCTGCAGCCCGCAATTAGCGCAATCAGAAAAGAACCTGCCGCCATTTCCAACCGATTGACCCGTTCCCCTTTCAGCGATTTCATCCAGAAAGCCAGTCCCCAGACGCCGCAGGCCATGCCCAGCATCAATGGGATGTCATAGAAGGTGGGATATCGGTAAAAGCTCCAGACACCGCTGCCATTGGCAATCAAAAGGCTCAAAAGCAACCAGACCGAATAGGACGTATTGCGATACCATTTTTTTACAATTTCTCCAAGTAATACAAATACACCGGCCATAAACAGGCTGCAGGACAGCCAAACTGCCGTAAGCGTCGAAAAATCCGCGCCTGTGAGCAGATAACAGGGCAGGAAAAACAGAAGCTCCGGTACGACTCCAAAATAGACGTAATAATGTTCCCTGTAATAAGCGGTATCCCACATATAGCTCTCATCCGCATTTTCCATCATCGCGCTCCGCATCCGGTAATCGTAAGGGTTCTCCAGGGATTTTAATGTCTCACCCGGCTCTATTTCAAGCCGTGTCTCGCCCTTCGCCAGGGAATGGACCAGCAGCTGGTACTGGGTCATCCAGGTCATGGTGGGCGCCTGCTCCACCGCCGTCAGATTCTCCTGCTGCACCGCAAAGGCCGCCGCGAATTCCAGTCCGAGAAGCACTGCCGCAAAAAGAACTCCCTTATAGCCGCATTCCACATATTTTTTCCGGTGAACCTCCGAAGACGGGCGCAGATACCAGCCAGCGATAAGCAGCCCCCATACAGCCAGCAGTCGCGCCAGAGAGAAGAAAAACGGCACGGACACATTGCCGCTGATGTCGGAAATCCGAATGAGCTGTCCTTTGGACGCGTGAATGATAATCAGCATTTCCGGAGAGCTTCCGCTCAGATGCAGCCGCATATACTGGCTTTTTTCCACACCATTTACGATCTTACGTTCCGGCAGACGAAAATATTTTTCATTGGCCTCGTCCGACGCCTTCACCTGAACACTGACAGCCCGGTCTTCCGGTGAAACCGGATTTTCCACACGCATATCAATCTGAATATTGTAAAGCTTCTGCTGTATATTGAGCAGTTCGATACAGGATGTCTCCTCTCCATTCTCCGCTGTAACACGATACAGGCTATCATTCACCTGCACCAGGCCTTCGCCCAGTATCTGCTCCTCAAAATTCCTATGCTCGTCCTTCCACAGATATGCTTCCCAATGTCGGAAATTAAATACGAATATTTCCAGAAGAATGCCCACTAAAATCAACAGTAGCGGCATCAGCCATCTGCTTTTCTTCCACTCTTTCATCCTTTGTATCTCCCTCACTCATATATGTTTTATTATACCAGATCTTCTTTTTCCTGTTTATAGAATTTTTATAAACTTTACGGAATTTTTGTTAGCACTCGCCTGCTTAGAGTGCTGATTTTCTATTGACTTTTCCGTTCCGCCGCGTTACAATATTTATCAGTTACGAAACATACTTACTTAAAGGAGTGAACGAAAATGGCAAATACACATGGAAGTCTTTCCATTAACAGCGAAAATATTTTCCCGATTATCAAGAAGTGGCTCTATTCCGACCACGACATCTTCTTCCGCGAGCTGATTTCCAACGGCTGCGACGCGATTACGAAGCTTCATAAGCTTGCCCTGATTGGTGAATACAACTATCCGGAAGGCCACAAGGACAGCGTCCGCGTGATTGTGAACCCGGAAGAGAAAACTCTGAAATTCATCGATACCGGACTTGGTATGACCGCAGAAGAAGTCGAGGAATACATCAACCAGATCGCATTTTCCGGAGCGGCTGATTTCCTGGAGAAGTACAAGGATAAGGCCAATGACGACCAGATCATCGGTCATTTCGGACTGGGCTTCTACTCCGCATTCATGGTAGCAGACGAGGTTCACATCGACACCCTTTCCTATCAGGATGGCGCGAAAGCCGTTCACTGGGAATGCGATGGCGGTACCGAATACGATATGTCTGAGGGAACCCGTACTGAGATCGGTACCGAGATTACCCTGTTCCTGAACGAGGACTGTCTGGAGTTCGCCAACGAATACCGTGCCCGCGAGGTCATCAGCAAGTACTGCTCCTTCATGCCTGTAGAGATTTTCCTGGAGAAGGCAAATGCGGAACAGGAATACGAAACCATCGACGAGTCCGAGCTTCGTGACGACGACGTGGTGGTCGAGCATATTCATGAGGACGCCAAGACGGAGGAGATCGAAAAAGAGGACGGCACCAAGGAGACCAAAGAGGTATCCCCGGCCCGGGATCGGGTCAAGATCAACAAGCGTCCTGTTTCCTTAAGCGATATCCACCCGCTGTGGACCAAGCACCCCAATGAGTGCTCTGATGAGGAATACAAGGCCTTTTACCGCAAGGTGTTCCAGGATTATAAGGAGCCTCTGTTCTGGATTCACCTGAACATGGATTATCCCTTTAACCTGAAGGGTATCCTGTACTTCCCGAAGATCAATACGGAGTATGACTCCATCGAGGGAACCATCAAGCTGTACAACAACCAGGTATTTATCGCCGACAATATCAAGGAGGTCATTCCGGAATTCCTGATGCTCTTAAAGGGCGTCATCGACTGTCCGGATCTGCCGCTGAATGTATCCCGAAGCGCCCTGCAGAATGACGGCTTTGTAAAGAAGATTTCCGATTACATCTCCAAGAAGGTAGCAGACAAGCTGACCGGTATGTGCAAAACCGATCGGGAAACCTATGAGAAGTACTGGGACGACATCAGCCCGTTTATCAAATTCGGCTGCCTGAAGGATGAGAAGTTCTGTGACAAGATGAGCGATTATATCCTGTTCAAGGATCTGGACGGCAAGTATCAGACTCTGAAGGATCTGGTTCCGGAGGAGGAGGCCGCCGATGTGGACGTGGTAGAAAACCCGGACGACAAGCAGGAGGATACCGAGGAGAAGGAGCCGGAAAAGACGACCATCTTCTACGTAACCGACGAGGTACAGCAGAGCCAGTATATCAATCTCTTCCGCGAGGAAGGCAAGAACGCTGTCATCCTGAAGCACAATATCGACGCTCCCTTCATTTCCCATCTGGAAATGAAGAATGACAAGATCAAGTTCCAGCGGATCGACGCAGATCTGACCGAGGACTTCGTGGAAGCCACCGACGAGGCAGAGCTGAAGGAGACCACCGATTCCCTGACTGAAATCTTCCGGAAGGCTCTGGGCAATGACAAGCTGGACGTGAAAGTAGAGAAGATGAAGAACGAGAATATCTCCTCCATGATTACCCTCTCCGAGGAAAGCCGCAGAATGCAGGATATGATGAAGATGTACAGCATGAACGGTATGGATATGGGCATGTTCGGCGGCGGAGAGACCCTGGTTCTGAACGCGAACAACAAGCTGGTTCAGTACATCCTCGCGCACAAGGACGGCGAAAACGTCAACCTGTTCTGCGAGCAGCTCTACGACCTGGCCATGATCAGCCACCAGCCGCTGGCTCCGGAGAAGATGACGAAGTTTATCAGCAGAAGTAATGAGATTATGATGTTGCTGGCGAAATAAATTACTAATTCACTTACAAAAGAGAGACAACAGATGAATGTTCTGTTGCCTCTCTTTTTCAACTCTGACAAAATAATTTCTTTATTCAGCATATTAGTAACTATCCAGTCCTTGACTTTTTTTCTATATCCAAATATAATTGTATTATAAACCAATATATTTATATTTGAAAGGAGTGTTTTTATGGCTACAAGTGTAATGCAAGTGCGTGTTGATAATGAACTGCGTACCCAGGCTACCGCTGTCTACGAGGAGCTAGGCATCGACCTTCCCACTGCCATCCGCATGTTTTTAAAACGTTCTGTTGCTGTGAACGGCGTTCCATTTTCCATGACGCTGCCCAGACAGGACTACAACGCCGAGCGGGCAATTCGCGCCATGCAAAGCCTGAGTGAAGCTGCACAGCAAAATGACACATCCGATATGACATTGGACGAGATCAATGCTGAAATTGCCGCATCCAGAGCCACCCGGGCAGCAAGAACTGTTCAGAATGGAGTGTAACTATGAAATACTATGCTGTCCTTGACACAAATGTGGTTGTTTCCGCTTTATTTAATTTTTCCTCCGTTCCCGGTATGATTCTGCAGGAAGCGCTCGCAGGCCGTGTGATTCCTTTGTTGCATGAAGATATTCTGGACGAATACAAAGAAGTTCTACATCGTCCTAAATTTAAATTTGATCGACATAATATCGAACTCATATTGACAGGCTTAATTAAACGGAGCATCTTTTTGGATGCAGCTACCACTCAGGAGTCCATTCCTGACCCCGATGACGCAATTTTTTATGAAGTCGTTATGGAAGCAAGGAAAAACGCTGACGCTTATCTTGTAACCGGCAATACTAAGCATTTCCCAGTTAAGCCTTATGTGGTGACTCCAAAAGAAATGTTGGATATTCTGAATGAAAATGAGACTTAAAGCTATGATACTTTCCAAAAGAGAGACAACAGATATGATCTGCTGCCTCTCTTTTTCAGTTCTGGCAAATGTTATAGCTCTTCGCCATTCGTCTCAATAACTCTCTGATACCAGTAGAAGGAATCCTTTTTCCTGCGCTTACCACTTCCCTGCCCCAAATCGTCCAGGTCTACGTGAATATAGCCATAGCGCTTGCTCATCTCCGCGCTGGAGCTGGACACCAGATCGATGGGACCCCAGCTCAAGTAAGCGAGAATTTCCACTCCATCCTTTACGCACTCTTTCAGCTGCGCAATATGCTTACGCAGATAATCGATGCGGTAATCGTCGTGGATACTGCCATCCTCTTCTACCTTATCCAACGCGCCAAAACCATTCTCCGCAATCATCAACGGCTTTTCATAACGATCCCAATACTGGGACAGACAGTTGTAGAAGCCCAGTGGATCCGCTCTCCACTCCCATGGCGTCGGATCCAGATACGGGTTCTGGCAGGTATCAAAGGGCTTCATGGTATTTTTCTCTGCGTCTACGATACCGCTGTAGTAATAGGAAATAGCCAGGAACTCCATCGTATTCTTTTTTAACAGTTCCTCATCTCCGTCTTCCATCCGGATGCAGATATCATGATCCTTGAAATAACGAAGCGCGAATACCGGATACTCGCCTCTCAGCTGCACATCGGTGAAGAAATACTGCATACGGTTTTTCTTCATTGTCATGACCACATCGGCAGGCTTGCAGCTCGCCGGATATGCCGTGCCATCAGCAACCATGGTTCCCATTACAGCGTCCGGATCAATCTCTTTTGCCAGCGCCACCACCTTCGCACCGGCAATAAACTGATTATGTACCGCCTGATACATTAATTCTTCCATCTTTTCCGGCGCCGCCTGATCATCGTAGATTCCCAGGCTTCCGAACTGCACTGTGGGCACCAGGTTTACCTGATTGCATACAATCCAGTATTTTACTTTTCCCTTGTACCTTTTTAATAACACCTCTGCGTAGCGCACAAAGAAATCAATCATTTTCCGGTTCGCAAAACCGCCATATTCTGTCACCAGATGCAACGGAATATCGTAGTGCGACATGGTGATAATCGGCTCCATGCCGTCTTTCTTGATCTCGTCAATCAGACGATCGTAAAACTCCAACCCCTTTTCATTCGGTGTCTCTTCATCGCCGTTCGGGAAGATCCGGGACCAGGAAATACTGGTGCGGAACGCGCGGAAGCCCATTTCCTTCATCAGTGCCAGATCTTCTTTATAGGTATGGTAAAAATCAATGCCGTGGCGTTTCGGAAAATAGCTTTCTTTATCCTCCATCGCTGCCTTAATAGCCGCCAGCGTTCCTCCGCCTTCTTTTTTGATGTGCGCCCGATCCAGGTGCTTGTCAAAGGCATGGATATCGGATGTGGACAGCCCTCTGCCATCCACATCATACGCGCCCTCTATCTGGCAGGCCGCCACAGCGCCGCCCCACATAAAATTCTCCGGAAATCCGGTCGGTACTTTTTTCATTACTTCTCCTCCTGCTTTCTCAATCCAACTCCGTTCCCCTGGACTGAATCACTTTCTGATACCAATAAAAGGAATCCTTGCGCAGACGGGCGCATTCCTTCGGATCGTCGTCTGTACGGTCCACATAGATAAAACCGTAGCGTTTTTTGACTCCGTTGCTGGTGGATAACAGATCCACTGCGGACCACGGACAATACGCCAGTACCTCCACGCCATAATCCATGGCTCTTTTCATGGCCTTGATATGATCCCGCAGATACGCAATCCGATATTTATCGTGGATATGTCCGTCCTCAGTCAGCGTATCATAAGCGCCCAGACCATTTTCCGTAATCATCAGGGGCTTATTGTAGCGCGTATAAATATCCCGGAAGATATATTCCAGACCAGTCGGATCGATGGCCCAATCCCAGTCCGTCGTATCCAGATTCGGATTTTTACACATCTCATAGAAACCGGGGTGGGTTTCAAAGCCGTTCATATCGCCCTTTTTACCGGACCAGTTCACGCCGCTGTAACGAATCTCTTTTCCTTCTTCCATCGGACACGCCTTCGCGCATTCGCTGGCATAATAATTCAGTGCCAGGAAATCGGAATAGCCTTCTTTAATCAGCTCCATGTCGCCTTCTTCAATCACTGGTGCCAGTCCATGCTCCTCCAGATAAATCATCGCGGATTTTGTATACATGCCCTTGAAATAGATATCCAGATAATAGGCGTTGCGCAGGTCGTGGGCGTTCTGGGCCGCCATCACATCCTCCGGCTTCGACGTCAACGGATACACCGGCGCGTAGCCAAGGGCCGCGCCCACCAGTCCGCCCGGTACCAGCTCGTGAACCAGCTTGCAGGCAATGGCGTGGGCCAGATTCATATGATGGTTGATCTGGTAACGCAGCTGATTATTTCCCCGCAGTTCTTCCGGAATATAGCACTTCTGTGTCCAGAACTGTACAATGATGCTCTGTTCGTTGATTGTGGTCCAGTATTTGACCTTATCCTTAAATTCATTGATAATATAGCGGGCATAATACGCGAAGTCATCCACCACTTGACGGCTCAGCCATCCGTTATACTTTTCCACCAGCGCCCAGGGCAAATCATAATGGTAAAGCGTCACGATAGGCTCGATCCCGTTTGCCCGCAGTTCGTCGATCAGATTACGATAGTATTGGATACCGGCCTCATTGACCTCGCCGACACCGTCCGGGAATACCCGGGACCAGGCGATGGAAAAGCGGTAGGCCGTAAATCCCATCTCTTTCATCAGCGCCACATCTTCTTTGTAGTGATGATACTGATCGCTGGCAATATCCGCCGTGGCAAATCCACGCTTTTCATAATTCTCTTTATTGATCACGTCCTGCTGACTGGCCTTCTTGCCGTCTTCATAGGCGGCGCCCTCTACCTGATAGGCGCTGGTAGCGGCACCCCACAAAAAATTATCGGGAAATGCTTTGTTCATACTCTCTCCTCTTTGTCTCACTTTGTTTTTTCTTCTATAATCTTCAGAATATCGACCATTTCCTTCGCCATACGCAGCTCGGAGTGAATGGTCATCAGCGTATCTTGCGCATGAGCAAACAGAAGAGAAAACTCATAACTCTCGCCGCTCGCTTCATTCTGGATGATTTCTGTCTGCGCCTTGTGCGCCAATACGAATGCCTTTTCCGCTTCCTCCATCAAAGCTTCCGCTTTCTCAAAGTCAAATCGTTTTGCTTCCTGCAGGCCCTCTGTCACCTTGACTCTGGCGTCTCCCGCATGCAAAATAATCTGCATCGCCACGGATATTAATTCATTTTCTTCTGCAAATTCGCCCATTGCAATTCCTCCTATGTCATATAACGGCTACGCTTCTGCGACAGCCTCTTCTTCCAGCTTCTGCTTCTCATATGCCTTAAAGAACGGATACCAGATCGCCAGGTAAATCACGAACAGGATCGCCCACCACAGCAGCGCGCGGATATCCTCCGTAACCATCACACTGCAAATCGGAGCCGGAATCTGTCCCACCTGAATCATCTTGGACGGGATGTTCAGCAGACCGGTACTCATCAGAATCCATACGTACACCGGTCCCACAACGGAATTGATCCAGGCCGGAAGCATCAACAACGGATTAAACACAACCGAAGCGCCGTACATCACCGGCTCATTGATATTAAAGATGGACGGAGCGATAAAGATACGTCCCAGTGTCTTTAACTGCTTGGATTTGGAAAAGCACATTAAAACATTCAGTCCCAGTGTAGCGCACATGCCGCCCATGGTAACAAAGGCCAGTGTAAAGGTGGATTCGCTTGTCACGATGTTGGTCGCAATGCCTCCTGCGGCAACCGCATCAATGTTCGCCTGAATACCAGCCATGAAAATCGGCGTTGTAACCGCTCCGAACATCCAGCTGGAGATACCCATGGTATAGAAGAACGCCGGAAGCAGGCAGCACAGAATAAAGCCCGGAAGCGTCTGTCCGATGTTCGCGATGGGCATGAATACAGAAATAATCGCATTATATAAATTGATATGCAGAACATGAACCAGAATCATCGCAATTCCCAGGGAAACCACGTTCGGCACGATGGTATTGATCCAGGCTGTTACGAAATCCGGAATGCTGCTGTCCTGTAAAAAACGGAGTTTTCCCCAGTTATGGAAGATCACTGCCACATACAGACCGACTACCATACCAACGGCGATTCCCGAAGGTCCCAGGTTCGAAAGCAGTGCGGAAATGCTGTCCGCGCTTTCTCCCACCGGCATTGCGACCATCAGCAGGATTCCGATGGAAGTGATTCCCGCATTGATGACATAAGCCGGATGATTCAGTTTCTCCATGCACTGATTTGCCATCATAAATGCGACGATCAGGGTAATGACGCCGAAACTGTAATTCAGAATCGGTGATAAATCCGGAAGCGCCGGTATAAACGATACAAATACGTTATAGAAATAAATCAGGGATCCGGTTAAGATAAACGGAATAATCTTCTGCATACAGCTTGAGATGGCCGACGGCCAGGGTTTGCTGAAAAGTTTGTTCATGGTTGGCGCGAAGGATTCCGACAGCCATTTCATAATATTTTTCATTTGTAAAATGTCCCCCTTTTTCAGTAGTCATTCAGTAGTCTCTTTCTGCTTTATCTTGCACATTTTCTCCTGATAGGGTATAATAGGCAGAAAGAAGTCTTACGCAATTTTTGATTTCTTTTAAGGGCTAAGATGGCGGTCTTAGCTCTTACTTTTGTTTTGCCAGTTCCATAGCAATCTCCAGAATCCGCGCGCCGTCCAACGCTCCATACACATCCTGGGGTATCACGGCTACAGCCACCCCATACGGCTTCGCCAGATCCTGAAACTTGTCCAGATCCACTGCGTAGTGCGGTCCCAGAAGCAGGACATCAATGGAGGATAAATATTCCGCTACTTCCGATTGACTTCTCGCCTCTATGCTGACTGCCAGCTTCTGCTTCTTTGCGACCTTCCGCGCGTTGCTTGCCAGAAATCCGCTGGACATTCCCGCGCCGCAGCAAAGCATTACCTTCAGGTTTTCCATGTTTCTTTCTCCTTTCTTGTTTTTGTCTGTGTCCACAGTATACCTCACGAAATTCTTTTTTTCATCCTGTCTTTTGCACCCTGACGGGCAATTAAAAAACTCTCCGTTTGCCCCTTAAAGTGAAAAAAAATGGTTGCTAAGCCAAATCGGACTTTTTATAATATAAGAAGCTTGTTTTTATATACGTACTTAAACAGTGTAAAAAACGAAGTACCTGTTTTTGCACCTGTATGTTATAGAAAAAGGAAAGGAAGAGAACTGTTTATGAAAAAGAAACAGCATGATCTGCTGAAATATCTCTTATCCCAGAGCAAACCCATAACCAGTACAGAAATCGCCAACGCGCTGTCCATCTCCACGCGTTCTGTAAAGAATTATGTCAGCGATATCAATTCCTTATACAATACCAAGCTCATTCTGTCCTCCAGAAACGGGTATGAACTCAACCGTCAGGCTTCCTCTCTTCTGACCCTCGACAACAGCGAGAGTATTCCTCAGACCGGTGAAGAGCGCGCCTTTTTTATCATCAAAGAACTGATTCTCTATCATACCTCACATCTGGATTTATTCGAGCTATGCGAAAACCTGTGTATCAGCTATTCCACGGTAAAGGCCGTGATTTCCAAAATGAATAAAGCCTTTTCTACTTATGGCGTGGAGTTTCTCTGTGAGAACGACTGTCTGTATATCAAAGGGGAAGAAAAGAATAAGCGGAAACTTATCAGCTATGTCCTCAGCGAGGAATCCAAGAACTGCTTTATCACCCTGCAGCAACTGAAGCAATGTTTCCCTGACCTGGATATCGATCAGTTACATAACATTGTCGTCAGCTCCTTTAAGGCGCATAACTTTTATCTGAACGATTTTGCCACCGCTAATTTACTGCTGCACATCGTCATTATTATCGATCGGAAGCTCAACGGCAACCCGTTAGATTCCAGCGCATTTACCTTTTCCATAAAAACTGAACAGGAAAACGCGTTACTTCAGCAGCTGATAGCGGAATTGGATTCTCTGTTCGGTATTTCGCTGAATTCTTATGAGCGCTATGAGATTTATATGCTGATCAAAGCCAACGCCAACTATTCCATCGTGGACTCAAAAGCGGAGCTTAAAAGTCTTGTAGGCAATGAAGTCATATCCCTGACGGAATATTATATCCGACAAATCAATACCCTTTATTTGATTGATTTATCCGATGAATCCTTTGTGACTCCGTTTTCCCTGCATTTGAAGAACCTCCTGTTCCGACTGCGCAACGGACAGAATATCGCGAATCCACTGACAAAATCCATTAAGCTGAACAGCCCGGTGGTCTTCGATATGGCAATTTATATCACTCTGGATATCATGGAACGCTACCATTTCTATGTCTCAGAGGATGAAACAGCTTTTCTGGCCATGCATATCGGCGCGGAGATTGAACGTCAGACTATCAACCGTTCCAAAATTCCCACTGTATTGTTGTGTCCGGAATACCGTAATCTCGGCGTGGACCTTCTGAACAAACTGTTGCTGAATTTCGGAAATCAGATCAATATCGTGTCCAGCGTCCACAGCGAGGAGGCTTTACAGTCCCTGGACATCTCGTCCTTCGGTCTGTTGTTCACGACTGTTCCGCTGTATCACACCTATGACTGCGATACCATTCAGATTTCACCGTTCAATCTGTCGCAGCAATACAGTGTCATTCAGGAAACCATTGTCAACAGTCAGAACCGTTATAAGAATCATAAGCTGAAGACCAACTTCCACGCTTTCTTCGAAAAAGATCTGTTTGTGGCCAACACGAACATGACAAGCAAAAATCAAATTCTTACCTATCTCTGTGATCTTTTGCAAGTGAAGCGTTACACAGACGCCGGCTTCGAAGAAAAGGTCTACAAGCGGGAAAATGCCTCTACCACCGCCTTCGGCCATATTGCCATCCCCCATTCGACGGATATGGACGCCATCAAAACCAGCATTGCCGTCGCCGTCAGCAAGAAGGGCTTTCAATGGGACAACAATACCGTCCATCTGGTATTTCTTCTGGCTATCAACAAGGCGGATAAGAAAACATTCCGGGAATTGTATGAATCTCTGATTTCACTGTTCAGCAACGATTCTATCCTGCAGGAGGCCCGCAGCTGTACCACCTTCGAGGAGTTTGAGACCCTGGTCTACAGCAACATCAATCAAGAATAAAGGAGCACCTTATGAATAAAAAAATCATATTTGCCGACATCGACGGCACCTTATTTGACCATGAAACCGGGAAAATTCCGGCATCCGCATGCGAGGCGCTGCGGCAGGCCAGGGAGAACGGGCATCGCATCTTTCTGTGTACCGGGCGGCCTCTTCCTGATATTACCGGGGATCTGCGCCAGCTCCCCTTAAGCGGTATGGTGCTTGCCTGCGGTGCGCATATCATTGCAGAGGGCGAGACTATCTTCGAGCAGAACTTTCCCACCGGGGATCTGAAGCGGCTGATCGCTTTTATGCAGGAGCACCACATCGAATTTAAGCTGGAGGGCAGCAGGCGAAATTATCTGACTCCCCTTGCGTATTCCCTCTTTCAGGGAATCTTCACGGAACAGCCGGATGACAGCGAACTGGCAAGGGCCGCTATGGCAGACGTAGGGATGTTTCCTTTTTCCGACATCGCAGAGGCAGACCTCGGGCAGATTCTGAAGCTCTATCTCTTTTCGAAAGACCCCAGCGCCCTCGAAGCGCTGAGTCAGGCTCTGCCGCCTCATATCCAATGCTTTCTCTATGAAAATATGGAGCGTGACCTCGCCAATGGCGAAATTACGCTGCGCAATATCACGAAAGCGGCTGGCATCGACCGGGTGCTTTCGTTTTATGGGGATTGTGGGCTGAAGGATACGATTGCGCTGGGCGACAGCCTGAACGACATGGAAATGATTCGCCACGCGGGCGTCGGCATCGCCATGGGAAATGCCGTGGATGCGTTGAAAGAAAACGCCGATTACGTTACAAAGGATATCGCAGACGACGGGTTCGCGCACGCTCTACGACAACTGTGTCTGATATAAGATTCCTGCGTTTTTTCAAAAAACTCCCGGGTGAATCAACTCACCCGGGAATTTTTATATACTTTTACAATTTTGCAAACTTCTCATACAACGGCACCAGGCACTGATAAGCCTCATCAAAGATGGGCTTCAGCTCCTCATAGGCCTTCTGGTTCTCTTTCTTGGGCTCCACATGCTTCTCAAACTTCAGGAAGCGCTTGATCTCGTCGAAGCTGTCGAAGACGCCTACGCCGACGCCTGCTATAACCGCCGCGCCGATGGAGGTGGCTGCTTCTACGCAGTCGGGCATGTCGAAGTCCACGTTCAGGACGTCTGCCAGAATCTGGGAGACTACCTCGCCCTTGGCTCCGCCGCCGGTCAGGTTCATGCGCTCGATCTTGGCCTGCTTGCGGTAAGCCTTCAGAATCAGCTCCATGTTCATGGCCACGCCCTCGATGACCGCGCGGATGTAATCCTTCTTTTCATGCTCCGGCTTAATGCCGAGGAAGGCCGCGCTGGTGTTCGGGTTCCATCTGGGGCTTCTTTCTCCCAGCATATAGGGCAGGAAAATCAGGTTCTGAGCCCCTGCCGGGGATTTTTCAATGAGCTTGTTCATCTCATCATAGGACATACCATCGCACAACGCACGGCGGATGTAAGCATAGGAACTTCCTGCAGCCTGCATGGTTCCGCAGGGCATGTATTTGCCCGGAATGACATGGGCGAAGCAGAATACGGTCTTGTCCGGATCAATGAAAGGCTCGGTGGTGGTTCCGCCAATCCATGCTGAGGTTCCGTAGGTCAGGTAGAACTCGCCGTCCCTGATGCAGGCCGCGCCCACCGCAGATACCGGGCCGTCGCCGCCGCCGCAGACCACAGGAGTCCCTGCCGGAAGTCCGATTTCACCGGCTACCCTGTCCTGAATATAGCCTGCCACATCGATAGAGCGCTTTAAGGCCGGCAGCTTCTCCCTGTCAATGCCTGCCGCATTTAAAATCTCGTCTGACCACTCCAGTCTCCGAAGATCCAGCGCCTGGGTGCCGGACGCGTCGGAATAATCGGTCACAAACTCACCGGTCGCTCTCTGGATAATATAATCCTTGGCCTGCAGCATTTTATAGGTTTTCTCATAGACCTCCGGCTCATTGGCTTTCAGCCACATCAGCTTCTCAATGCTGTAGCTGGCAGCTACCCGGTGTCCGGTAATCTGATAAATCCGGTCGGCGCCGATGGCGTCCTCCAGCTGCTTCGCCTCTTTTACCGCGCGCATATCCGCCCAGATCATAGAATCCCTGAGGGGTATTCCGTTCTTATCCACCGGCAGGCAACCCTGCATCTGGGCGCTGAAGGACATGGCCGCCACACGGCTTGCGTCTTCCCCTTCCAGCACTGCCTTTGTGGCCTCGCAGACTGCGTCCCACCAGTTTTCCGGATCCTGCTCCGCGTAATTGCCATTAAAAAAGTGTACGTCATAGGACGCCGTGTAGCTCCGCACCTGCCGTCCCTCCGTGGTAAAAAGCGTCGCCTTATCCCCCGATGTACCCAAATCGTGGGCGATCAGAAACTGTTCCATTTTATCTTCTCCTCCTTGTAGTCGTGGTAAACCCCATTTCTGGTTTCTATTATACCCCCTTGCATGTGCTTCTGTAAACCTCTTGAAAAGACCTTTCTGTTTTTATTGACAACTTTTCAGCACTGTACTATGCTTTTTTTAGTGTGTTTTTCACAAAAGAAAGGATTTATTTTATGAGAAATAACAAGTTTCATTCTGCTCGGGTACTCTCCTATTTCCAGGCAGAATGGAAGGTACTGCTGGCCGTCACGGTGTCGGGCCTTATCTACAATCTGGGCCTGCTGGCCGGTCCCTGGTTCGAGGGAAAAATAGCGGCCTGCCTCATTGATATTTTAAATGGGAAGAAGTTCTTCTCAGATATGCTGGCGCTGGTCGCAGCCTATGTGCCTGCCATCGGTGTGGTGCAAATCGCCCGCTATATTAAGCGCTTCTACGTGCGCCGCTTCGCCAACAATGTAAACCGGCGGATGAAGCATACCCTCTACAGCAGTCTGGTGCAGAAAAGCCGCCGAGCACTCTCCGAGGAAGGAGCCGGAAATGTAATGACCAAGGCTATTCTGGACGTAGATGACTGTGCCGAGGGCATGCGGAAATTCACGACGGAAATCTTCGATACCGGCGTGGCGCTGCTGGCCTACGCAGGCATGCTGTTCTTCTACGACTGGCGGCTGGCTCTGATTAGCCTCATTTTCCCACCGGTTTCCTATGTGATCGCGGAGAAAATGAAGGTCATCGTCCAACGGACCGGCGCGGCTTTCAAGGAGCAGTCCGGACATTTAAGCGCCGCCACCCTTGACCGGGCCACCAACGCCGTAACCTACCGGGTCTTCGGCTGCGAAAGGGAACGCTCCGAGGCTTACGAGGCAAATCTCTCCGCTTACGAGCGCTCCGCCGTCCGGGCCAACATCTGGAACGCTTCCCTGCCGCCCGTGTACCGGATTATCTCCATGGCCGGACTTATGTTCATCCTGTATTTCGGCGGTCGAAATGTGCTGGGCGCGGGCTGGACAGCCTGGAATATCGCAGCCTTCACCACCTTTATTTCCTGCTTTACCAGGCTTTCGGTGAAGTCCTCCAGCGCCGCCAAGCTCTTTAACGCAGTACATAAGGCGCAGGTATCCTGGAAGCGGATCAAGCCGCTCATGTACGCACCGGAGACGCCTGCGACGCCGGAGACGGGCGCGCCTTCTGCTCTTACCGTGCAGGATCTTGGCTTTTCCTATCCCGGAAGTAAGGGGTTATTTACAAACATTTCCTTTTCAGCCATTCCCGGACAGATTATCGGCGTCACCGGGCCGGTAGCCTGCGGGAAATCCTCCCTTGGCAAGACCTTTTTATGTGAATATCCTTATCAGGGCAGCATCCATCTGGGAAAGGAAGATCTTACGGAAATGGACGAACGAACCCGGCTCGGGAATATCGGGTATCTTGGACATGATCCGGAGCTTTTCAACGATACCATCGAGCAAAATGTCCGGATGGGTGATGCGGGCGACGCCTGGGAATACCTGCGTCTGGTCTGCCTGGATGAAGAAATCCGCAGGATGCCGGATGGCATAAAGACCTTGGTGGGAAATGGCGGTGTGCGGCTTTCCGGCGGCCAGGCCCAGCGACTGGCGCTGGCCCGGACCCTCTGTCATAAAAAGCCTCTGCTGATACTGGACGACCCGTTTTCCGCCCTTGATCGGGATACGGAGAGGCGGATTTTCGAAAATCTGCGGGCTTACGCGGCGGATTCGGTGGTACTGCTGATTTCCCATCGGCTCTATCTGTTCCCGGAGATGGCGCAGGTGATCTGGTTGAATGAGGGACACGCGGTCGTGGGAACCCACGAAGAGGTAAGAGAGAAAGTACCAGAGTATGCACAGCTTATCTCTATGGAAGCCGAAACAACTCAAGGACAGGAGGTATAAAACCATGCAGCATGCAAAAAAAGGAAACGAGGTATCTCCCGTCTGCCAGATTATTCTATCCACCCTGGCCCGGCACCGGCTCCTTGCCCTCGGCATTCTGCTCTCGGTCTGCGGCGCTATCCTGACTGCCCTGGTGCCGCCGCTGGTGCTGGCACGCATCATCGACACCCTGACACTGGGAACCCTGCCCCCGCTCTTTCTGGTTCTGTTCTATTTCATCATGCTGACCCTTACCGGACTTCTGGAATCTGCAAGAGAGGGCCTTCTGACCGTCTGTGGCCAGAAAATTACCCACGCGCTTCGCAGCCGCCTGATGGGTAAATTTGTCCGCCTCTCCGCCGAAGATCTGAACCGTCAGGAGCCTGGCGCGGTAGTCTCCCGCTTCGTGGGCGATGTGGATACCGTGGAGAACCTTTTCACTTCCGGAATCATCAGCATGTTCGCAGACGCCTGTAAGATTATCAGTATCCTGGTTGTCGTCTGGTTTCAGACGAAGGGCCTCGCTCTGATTTTCCTGCTGCTTCTGCCCCTTCTCTTTCTTTTTACCCGGCATGTGCAGAAAAATATGCTGGCTGCCCAGATCGAAAACCGGAGAGCCGTCAGCCGCGCCTCCGCCCATGTGCCGGAAACCCTGCACAACATCCGCACCATTCAAACGCTGGGCAAAGAGCGCTATATGGAGCAGCAGTATGACCGTTATATCGGCGACAGCTACCGGGCCATGGAACGGACGAATTTCTACGATGCCATTTACTCGCCCATTATCCTGATTCTGAACGCAGTAGTCGTGGCCGCCGTTATGTTGCTGTCCGCCTCCGGAGGCCCCCGGATTCTGACACTTTTCGGTATGTCTGCCGGTACCGCCGTGGCTGTCATGAACTATATTTCCCAGATCTTCTCCCCGGTAGAGAGCCTGGGCATGGAGATTCAGACCATTCAGTCGGCGATGGCGGGTATCCACCGGATACAGGAATTTCTGGAACTGCCGGAGAAGGAACGCCCGGAAACCGGTGCTTCCGATTCTCCCGCTTTTACTGAAAATGGGGGAAGGGCGGCTGCCGACGCTCCCATCGTGGAATTCCGTGACGTTTCCTTTGCCTACGAGGATGGCAATCCCGTTCTGAAGCACCTGAACCTGACCGTCGAAGCCGGAGACCAGCTGACGCTCCTGGGCCGCACCGGAGCCGGAAAAAGTACGCTCTTCAAGCTGCTCCTGGGTCTTTACCGGCCCACCTCCGGACAGGTCCTAATTCACGGCGTCCCGGCGGCCTTCATTCCGGAAGCGAGACGCCGGAAGCTCTTCGGCTACGTGGAGCAGTCCTTCCACATGGTTCCCGGAACCGTGCGGGACCAGATTACGCTGTTCGATCCGGCCATTTCCGACGAAGCCGTCCGAAAAGCGGCAGAGCTGACCGGCCTCTCCAACACCATTTCCCATCTGGAGCAAGGCTATGATACCCCCTGCGCGCCGGAGCTCTTTTCCCAGGGCCAGTGGCAGCTTCTTTCCATCGCACGGGCAGCCGCTTCCGACCCGGACCTTCTGCTGCTGGACGAAATCACCGCCAACCTGGATGCGGAGACCGAGCAGCATGTACTGCGGGCCCTGCGCCGTGTCTGTGCGCACCGCACCGTGCTTTCCATCTCCCACCGTACCTCGGCAGAATTTGGACGCACCTTCACTCTTCACGGTAACGCAGATATTCCCGAAATTTAAGGCAGGCTATCCAGCCTGCCTTTCCTCACAGAAGATTAAATTTTAAGCTCCGCTATGGCTTTTCCAAGCGCTGCCGTCTCCACCGGCTTCACCACATAGCCATCCATACCGGCTGCCAGGGCTGCCCTTCGATCTTCCTCAAAAGCATTGGCCGTCATGGCAATGATTGGTATGGACGCTTTGGCGTCAGGAAGTGCCCGAATGGTCTTCGCCATCTCATATCCATTCATCCGCGGCATCTGAATATCCGTCAGGATCAAATCATAATACCCTTCCGGCACCTCCCGAAGTTTCTGAATTGCGCAGACGCCATCCTCCGCAAGGTCCACCTCCGCCTGGGCGTCCGCAAGCAGCGTCATGGCAATCTCCGCGTTCAGCACATTATCCTCCGCCAGAAGAATTCGTTTTCCCGAAAGCATAAGTCTGTCCGTGGAGGCTTCCTTCTGCTTCAGATCATTTTTCTCCGCAATCCGGCAGGAAAGTAAAACTGTGAACCGGGTTCCTTTTCCCTGCTCGCTTTCTACCAGGATGCTTCCGTCCATCATATCCACAAAGGACTTCACAATTCGCAGTCCCAGACCTGTTCCCTGAATTCCGCTTTCCGATGAATTCCGTTCTCTTGTGAATTCCTCAAAAATGTGGGGTAGATATTCCGCGCTGATACCGATGCCGCTGTCCTCTACAATCCCGCGAAACTGCGCATATCCAGCTTTCTCAGAGGGCAGTTCTTCCATTGTCAGGCAGACATTTCCTCCTGCAGGCGTATATTTCACTGCGTTACTCATGAGATTCATCAGAATCTCCCGCAGCTTCATGGCGTCGCAATAGATATAGGGATGCGTCACACGCATATGCTTTTCCAGCTTCAGATGCTTTCTGACTATCTCATCATTCAGAAGCATATCAATGGTATCTTCCAGCTTCCGCATATCCCAGACCTCTTCGCTTAAGCTTTCTTTTCCGCTCTCAATCCGCGCAAGCTCCAACACATTTCCGATAAGACCAAGCAAAAACTGACTGGCCTCTTTCAGCTTCTTCAGATATCCAGCGGTAAGCTCCTTCTCCCCCCAGTGGGTCTCCATCAGATTCGCGTAGCCGATAATCGCGTTCATGGGCGTCCGAAGATCATGGGACATGGCAAAGAGGAAGGCTGATTTGGCCCGGCTCCCCTCCTCTGCCTGCCGCAGGGCGTTTTTCAGAACCATCATTTCTGAGATATCCACAAAGGTGGTAAGGGCAGCCCGCTCCCCGGTCGGAATCTGCACAATCTTCGTCTTGGCCACAATATGGCTCTCATTGGAACTGCCTTTTCCGATGATACACTCGTAATCCACGGAATCATCTTCTTTCTGAAGCTTTCTCAATCTTTCCACCGTCCCCGGTTTCGGATAGTATACGCTCCGCAAGGCATTCCCGATTTTTTCCTGTGCATCACCTATATTCTTTATCCCGTACATGCGAAGTGCTTCCGCATTCATATGGACGACCCGGTGATCCGGTATGGTATAGGCAAGAATTCCACAGCTCTGTATATCCAGAAGCTCACGATAATAATCCTCCCGGCGTTCCCGATCCCTCTGAAGGCTCTTATTCATCTCCTTCAGCCGCCGCTCCATCTCCCGTTCCCGCTCCAGCCTTACGGTTTCAGAGATATCCTGATGCGTCCCCATGGTATAGATAAAGCCCTTCTCCGACATGTCCCGCACACCGCCGCAGCGCACGATCATTTCCCCTTTTAAGGGGTGCAGATACCGGTATACAATCTCTGTCCGTACTTCCGCCAGTTTATCCGCATATTCCTGAAACATGGACATATCTGCCGGATGCACATGGGCGATATGGAACCGGAAGCGCTCCTCCGGCGTCACATCCCCGGTCACACCCAGCAGCTCGTCCATCACTGCGTCCGCATAAAAACGGGTCGGTTTTCCTTCCTCAAATTCCACCCGCCACAGACCGATCCGGACCGCGGAAAGTATCATCTCAGCATCTGTCTCATTCAGCTGATTCATATAAAATCCCCCTCGAATACACGATGATTTTTCGCGTCTTTCGCTAAGATTATCATAGTATATCCGAGGGGGATTTGCAAGCCAGTCACTCCTCATTTTTTACTTTTTCAGGCTGCCCTTCCGGATATTTTCCTGAAGAATGCGATCGGTTTCTTCATAGAGCCGTTCGGAACCAAGCCGGGTTTTCCGCTGTCTTCCGTAGACCTGCTCCGCCGATACGTCATGCTCCTTCCAGTCTCCGCCGCCATTGCTGTTGTTCAGGAGCAACGGCTGCAGGTTGTCCATGGCATGGGCAAATTTGGACTCCGGGGTTGCAAATTCTTCAAATTCATCAAACAATTGCATCAATTCCTGCTTCTGTTCATCCGGAAGCAGAGAGAAAATACGCTCCTTAGCCGCGTTCTCCCGGGCTTTCTGGGTCTTCAGGCCCTCCGCGTCGTAGGCGTAGGTGTCGCCTGCGTCGATTTCCACGATATCGTGAACCAGGCACATGAGCATGACCCGCGCGATATCCACCGGTTCGTTGGCGTACTCCCGCAGAACATAAGCCATAATCGCCATATGCCAGGCATGCTCCGCGTCATTCTCATTTCTCCCGTGTCCGGACAGGTGGGTCTGTCGGAAGATATTTTTCTCTTTATCGATTTCCAGGGCAAACTCGAGCTGTTGTTTCAGGCGTTCATCCATGAGTTTTCCACTCCCTTACTTCCATAAATATCGGTATTTATCCATCTGCAGATATAAAATTGTCTCTTCACGATTTCGGATTTCTTCTTCATATTCTACCGTATCTGCCAGTAATACTACAGAAAAACAGAATTTTTATAAATTTCTACTCACCCAGTCCGCCAATGTCGGGCCTGCCTCAGCCGCCATGCTTCCATGTACGGGCAGTCCCTCTTTCACTTCCGCCGTCGGACAGAGCTTCTTGATCACGCCTTCGCTCCGGCCCATGCCGCTTCCTTCGTTGGTGCAGAAGGGCAGAATCTTCTTCCCTGTAAAATCAAAGGCCGTCAGAAATGTGGTGACCGCCTGCGGCATGCTTCCACAGTAATTGGGATAGCCCAGAACGATCGTATCATAGGGTTCGATACTCTCCGGCAATTTTTTCAGCTCCGGGCGCCTCTTAATGGTCATATCCTTCATGGCCTGCGCCACACATTTTTTATATTTGTCCGAATAGGGCTCTTTCATCTCGATTTTGAAAAGATCCGCCTCGATAGCCTTCTTAAGCTCCTTTGCGCAAATTTCGGTATTGCCCACTTCTACGCTTTTGATTTTACCTCCGAAATAATTTTCTCCGGCTCTGGAGAAATAAGCGATTAAAATATGGTTCATAGCTTTACTCCTTTTTATTCTTTATTTGTATTGATAATTCCTTCTATTACAAATACGGTATACAAAAAAATGCGGTATTACCAAAATTCCGACTCCAGCTGTCAGACTTTCTTTTACACAGCTTATATATTGCACTGTTTCCAGTATAATCCTCAAGGACATAACATGTAAACAGATAAAGTATAATTTTGATACCTACAATTCTTTAACACCTAACTGGTATTATAAAGTGTTACGATAAAATCCGCAATGCCTTGATTTTACTACAGTTTTGGCAAGTGAGCTTTCCCTTAGACTTTCCCTTATGTTATATCCTTTTCCCTTGTGTTACGACACCTCATAAGGGCAAAAACAAGGGAAGCAAAATCCGGTAACAGCTAATAACATTATATAAATCACATAATCGGCTGGAACTGGTCAAGATGCTTCTACAACTGAAACAGATAAGAGAAAGGACTTTGCAATATGAATATCGTTCATGCAGAATATAATAAATATCACAACATCATAGACATCAATTATTACAATGGCTACATACTTCGGATTGACTGTGGCAAGGCAGAAGATGGATTGATTACTACTCCTAACTCTCAACGAATGTTGGATGCACTGGCGATTGACAATCCACTAGAATATGCCCGTTTGTATCTTGATTCAGAAATGCAAGATTGGGTGAATGCGATGAATATGGAATGGTATAGCACTTGATAAAAGAACATAAAAATGAGAAGAAATCTGTCAAAAGTATTTCTATAAAATACGATATTTCTTTAGCCCTTCCATAAATAATGAAATAGAGCCGATAACTCACAATCGAAATAACGAGTGATTCATCGGCTCTATATTTTATGGTTATGGATATCATGAGTATCGCTTTATATGCAATTGCTATTTTGTTAATTCCCAATATTTATGACCCATAAAGAAGATTGTTAATTCGTTTTGATCTACTTCTATCTCAAAATTCACGCTATTATCTCTCTGTTCCACAAAAATCATATTTGAGGAAGATATGCTATATAATGCATTGCCACAGGTAATACCCAATTCGGGCATATCTTTGTTTACAACAAGTCCTCCATTTTCTTGAAAGGTAAACACTTCCTCTGCATTTGCATTCTTCCATGTACCAATAATATTTTTTTTATTCTGAATGTGCTTTATTTTTCCAACACATACAACGATAAGTATAGCTACACTTACAATTAAAGCAATGCCTACAACACTCTTTGCCAATTTCTTTTTATTCAATTTCTATTATCTCCATTTTTAGTTTCTTTAAGATTGAATGATTCCATATTGCTTAATTCAGTATCTCCATGAATTTCTAACATTGATACGCTTCTCACAGGAAATAGAATAGGAGAGATTCATTCATAAATTATATATGTCTTTTTGACTATCTTTTTATATCTTCTTAAATGTCCGCAAAGCCTTATTTTATCGGCTCTACGGGCATTTTTGCTTTTGTGGTAAACCTCACATATCTAGGTCTATCTTCTTATATTTTCGCTATCAAACGTGGTTAAAATCGTGGTAAATACTTCTATGCAATTAGACGCTGAACCTCTGATTTTGCGGTATCTATGGACGCATGAGCGTACCAGTTCATTGTGATACTGATATTTGAATGCCCCATGATATACTGTAAATCTTTCGGGTTCATGTTCTTGCTTGCCAGTCTTGTACAGAACGTATGGCGTAGCGTGTGCGGTGTGATATGTGGCAAGGGGTTATCCTTATGGTGCTTGTTGTATTTCTTTACCATACGGACAAATAAGGCGTTGTAATCAATGGCAACTTTGGGCTTGCCTTTCTGATTGACAAATAGGAAGTTGCCCCGTCCGTCTATCACAAATGGTTCTGCCTTTGGGCGTTTCTTCATCAATCGTTGAAATGCTTTGATTGTTTCCTCACTCAACGGTACTTGCCTTGTTCCGCTCTTTGTTTTAGGCGTTTCAATATAATAGCCTTGTTCCTTGCTCTTTAATAACTGGTGGTCGATAATCACAACCTCATGGTTAAAATCAACGTCCATGATTGTCAATCCGCACAGTTCCGAGATACGAAGTCCAGTCTTTAACAGTATCAGCACATCATCAAAATACTTATGATACACATTGTCCGTCTTGATGAATGACAGTAGGGATTGTTCTTGTTCCTCTGTCAATGCGACTTTCTCTTTTGTATCATTTTCTAAGACTTCACTTAACTTGAAATCAAAAGGATTTTTCCTTACATAATCGTCTTGTATGGCGATATAGAATGACGCTTTTAACGAGCGTTTATGGTTGTTAATGGTGTTATAGGAAAAGCCTTTGTCTTTCATGCGTAACGCCCATTCTTTAGCGTCAGAGGGTTTTATCGTATCAATACTCCTAGCACCTAACTTGTCCTCTTTCAATAACCGCATGAGCTGTTCCCGTTGTTTCTGTGTGCTTTTCTTCACGTTTGCCCTCTGTGCGTTCTGTTTGGCGTAGAGTTGGCAAAGCGTCATTTTCTTGCCTGTGCTGTCGATACCGTCCTCAATATCCCGTCTTATCTGCTGTTCCAGTTCACGAAGTGAGGGTTTTTCCCGTTTTCCCTTTGGTGTCGGGTCTGTGGGTGTCAATCTCCAGGCATACACATATTTTGTGTTTCCAAATGCGTCCACATATTTATATAAGTATTTCCCGTCTGTTCGTTGGCTCTCTCCAGTATGCAGGATACGTCCTTTGCTATCCCGTCTTTTTTCTTTCATGGTGTCTGCTCCTTTCCTTGTTGGAAAGAGCCTTGATATGACTTGTGTTCATCATAACACATACAAGGCTCATTTGCATTAGATTGCGTCCAATTTATCAATGACCTTTTCAAACTGTCGGCGTTTAATCTGTATGCGGTTGCCATTCATAATGAGCCAGCCAGCGTCCTTGTTTTCCTCTGCCAAGCGTCTTAGCTTGTTTTCTCCGATACGGAAATATTTTGACGCTTCTTCAATGGTAAGGGTGTATTTTTCCCATACGGGAATATCGTTGTTATTCATCAGATACCCCCTTTCCCATGTTTCGTGTCATACTGGATATAGGGGATAAGGTCGGTGCGGTTTATCCTCTGTAAATGGGCGGTCAGTTTACTGGAAAGGGAAGTGCTGTATCTTGCCTTATCAAGCATAGTTCCCACCCGTTCCAGTCCACCTAATGCGTCATGTTCTTCCAAGAAATAAAAACTTTTGACAGCAGAAATCACGCCACCCTCTGTGAGCCATTGCTGTGTTTCCTCAAGGGAATTTTGCTGTTTTGGTACTTGCAGTTTCAAGACTTCCACAGCCCCTAAAAAGCGTTCCCAAAACCGACACGTTTTCCATCTGCTTTTATTACTTTCGTTTCTGTTTGGCACAACAAAGCGTAGGTTGTTTGCCAATAACCCGAAAGCCAGTTTCCCAAGTTCCAGCGGTCTGTCTTTGAATGTCATGGCAAAGACATGAGCCTTATCATCACGCAGTTGCATTTCTGTCCGTTTCCAACTGCCGACTTCATTAAGTGTCTTATTATGTTTTGAACATACTTCCTTATCCTTGTCATAAAAGCGGTAAGACAATCCCGATTTACCAGCACCGATATAAACAGTCTTTGCGGTGTCGAAATCATCAAACTTGCTTTCATCAAAGTGGTAGCCCTCACTATTCGAGATAAATTCCTCTTTTTCGCATTTCTTCTTTATCTGCTCTATGGTAAAGAATGGCTTTTCGTTCTTATCATCAATGGCAATATCAAGCCTTGTGAAATGGAAATTATCCAGTCCGTATCTTCGCTCACAATGTTTGAACATATCCCCAAAGGTATAATTCCTACTGTCGAGAATACGGAAAATATCATCACACCCTCTGCCAGTCATAACAAGATAACAGCCTAGCCCTTGTGGGTTGTCCTCTGTCTTTCTTGCGTCCCCTGATACATAAATATCTCCAATCTGCCAGCGTGCTTGATAAGTCTTGAATTTAACGCTTGCCGGATAGACATTGAAAATGTCAGTCGGTAAACCTAAAATGTGCATGATGACATCTTCTGCGGTTGCGGTTTCAAATACAATGCTGATGTAATCAATCTTAACGGATAAATTTTTGTGTGTAGTTATAGTGCATTACTCCTTTCGTACTTCCCGTTTTTTTGCGGGGTAAAAATCGTGTTTTTTCCTTTATTTATCACAGTTTCTAGGTACTATGACATGTATGCGCAGGGCGGTGTTACATGTATGCGCAGGGCGGTGTTACATATACGCCCTCTGCGAACGCCTTTAGGCGTTCCTTTTCCAAAAGGAACTGTCTGTCCGAACACGTCTGGGGGACGTGCCCCGTCCAGCCAGCCCCTTTTGGAAACCACTACTTTCGGTCTGATAGTCCATGCTTATTCATGCTATCAAAGTGAAAATGTATCTTCTCTATGCTTACTCAAGCGTGTGATTGACCCTATCGTGCTTAATCACTCTATCTGATACGATAATAACGCCATTAGAATTACTTGTCAAGAAGTTTTTGTTGACTTTTAGATGTAGATTAAGTATGATATGCTTATAAATACCAAGAAAAGTAACGAAAGGAGCGGTTATACTAAGTTATGGAGCATTATGAAAAGAAAATCAGTTTCTTAGGAGAAAACATACAGACCATAAGAAAACACAGAGGAATGAAACAACAGGAACTTGCGGATAAAATCGGTATCAATATGCAGAGCCTTTCCAAGATTGAACGAGGTGTGAATTTTCCTACCTTTGATACATTAGAAAAGATAATGGACGTGCTGGGTGTAATGCCCAATGAATTATTATCGGGAGAATGGAAGTATGTTAATCAATCCGAAAAGGAAGTCTGCCAGTTTTTAAGAATTGAAGAACGATTAAATGCAGAACTAAAACATGGACATTATGACAACTTCTTTGACAGCGAGGAAGAATGGCTGGAATATGAGTTGGAAAAGTTACGGGAATATATTACCGACTACATCAACGGGAAAAGTATTGTAGCGTCCGACCTTTATCCAATCAAAGAATTTATCCAGCATTTGAAGTTTCAAAAACTGTTAGACCGCTATGATGATTTATACAGCATGGATATGTTCGGGGAAAGCATAGAGGGACATAAATATAGGACACCTTATCAAGTCGTAAAAATGATAAACCCAAATGCAAAAGAAGATATGGAATTATTACGGGAAGTATTGAAAAATAACCATTTTGATGATGAGGACGAATAACTTTTTTCCTCTTTGTAGAAGATACAGCAAACAAAAAGCCCAGTAAAGAGTGCAAAGCACCACCAATGGTGGCAAGGCTCTTGACAGGGCTTTTTCTTTTCTGTGGAGGGTAATCAAGAGGAAGAAAAGATAAAATTTGATTTGTGGTAAATCGGATAATATCAATGAAATTGTCACGGTACAAGTTTGGGCTATATAAGGAATAGTAACTGGAAGATTGTTGGATAAAAGAAAAAGGCTTGCAGTTCTGTATTGATTTGCAAGCCTAAATATATTATTTATACTTCTGGAAAATCCCGACTAATAAAGTATCTATCGCTTCAGCTAATTCAAATCTAACTTTATCTGAGGCAGAAAAAGCGTTTCCTAATTGCAAAGTTGTATAACCGTGAATTATTCCAGTAAGCATATTTAATATTTCAAGTGTTTTGTCTTTGTTAAGACTGCACGATTGGATAAGAGTAGTTAATAATGAAAGATAGTTGTTAAAAATGGTTGCTGTTTCCTCTGTTCCGTGCCACACAGCCCATTGAATTGTTTCATAAACTCCGGGGTGTTCAATCATATAGTTTAGGTATTCGATAGAAACTAACTTAATTGCTTCTTTCCCTATTTTTCCAACGGCAATTTTCATCATTCTTTCATTCATGTCACGCATACCATTATGAGCAACTTCTAAAAGAAGATTATCTAAACTTTCTATGTGATTATATAAAGATGGTGTACGAATGTTTAATTTTTGAGCAACAGCTTTTAACGAAACGTTATTTAATCCTTTTTCATCTGCTAAGTCTGATGTTGCTTTTATTACTGCTTCTTTAGTGGTTTTCATAGTTATGCACCTCATTCAAAATATCATACAAACACAATTCTAGCTAATTGAATTAGTGTAGTCAATAACACAATTAGAAAATTATGATTATTTATTGACTTTCCTACAAAAACATTTTAAAATACTAATTGAATTAGTTAAATAACTATTTGAAGTAGTATTTTGAGGAGTGATTATATGTGTACAAGATTTGTTTACAATGGTATAGATAAAATTGTTGGTTTTAATTTTGATATTGACCTTTCTGTATGGGATCATACTGTAATTACCGAAGAAAATAGATTTTATATTGGTATTAAAATGCCTGACGGTATGTATCATTCATTTCATGGGATAAATAAAAATGGTAATGTAGGAACACTTCTTTATGTTCATGGTAATGAAAATGCAAGGTATATAGAAAGCGAGGATTGCTTTATATAAGTTATCGAATAAAGAGCGTGATGTAATTCTATTACGCTATTTTCAAAGTATGAGCGACCAAGAAATAGCCGAATTATATCATGTATCACGTTCTGCTATTTATCGCAGAAGAAGTAACGGATTGAAGAAACTAAAAACAGTATTGAAAGAAAGGAATTGAACCAATGAAAAAAGAATATGGCTACCCTACATTAAAAGTAATATGTCAAGCGTCTGCTGGAAATGAAACTGCCATAAGAGAGATTTTGAAGTTTTATGACGCTTATATATGTAAATTATGCTTGCGTCCGTTTTACCACTCTGAAAGTGGTAAAATCATTATGCAGGTTGATGAAGAATTAAAGATAGTGTCAATAGTTTTTCGCAAATTTAATTTCTGCCGTTCAGCAGCTGTCAGTTAACCAGCTATGATATCAGACA